>JBGTGS010000111.1:0-7498 GCA_041746615.1 Opitutaceae bacterium
GCGCGGCGGGCGGCATCGAAAAGGTAACCCTTCTGGTCGCCCTTGCTGGCCGTGCTCGCGGCATGGGCGCGCCAGTGGTAGCCGATGTGTGGCACGTGCACCACGGGGCGGCCGTCGAGACGCTCGACGACGCGAAGGATCAAGTCGATGTCCTGCGCGCCCGTGAAGTCCGGCCGCAGCCGGCCGGCGGCCTCGACGAGGTCGCGCCGCATGACCGTGAGATGGTGGGTGTAGTTGTGGGTGATCGCCATCTCGGGGCTCCAGGCGCCCTTGAGCTGCGGGTCGAAGCGGCGGCCGCTGTCGTCGATCTTGTCCTCGTCCGTGTAGAGCATGCCTGCGTCAGGCGCGGTCCGGAGCGCGGCGGCTACGTGGAGCAGGGCGTCGGGCGGCAGGAGATCGTCGTGGTCGAGGAAGGCGACGTGGTCGGCGGTGGCGGCGTCGAGTGCGGAGTTGGTGGCGCGGGAGATGTGGCCGTTTTCCGTCCTAAAGACGGGTTTGATTCGCGGGTCGGCGCGGGCGGCCTCCTCCAGGATCCGGCGCACGTGCGGCTGCGTGGAGGCGTCGTCGGCGATGCACAGTTCCCAGTGCGGATAAAACTGGGCGCGGACGGAATCGAGCAGCTCGCGCAGGTAGTTCTCCGGCGTGTTGTAGGCCGGGACGACAATGCTGAATTTCGGGCCGGCGGGCGCGAGAGCGGCGGCGTCCTGCTGGAGAAAGGCGGCGAGCCGGGGCGTCATGCGGTTGTGCCAGACCCAGCGTGTGTAGGGATCCTCGTCGCGGCGGCGGGTGATGACAGCGGGGAGTCTGGCGGTCTCCGGACGGCTGAGCTGGCGGGCGAGATGATGTTGGAGGCGCCGGATTTCCGACCAAGCGATCTTCCAGCCGTCGACCTTCACCCGGCGGAGGAGGGCGGGTCGCAGGAAAGCGAGCACGCAGCGGGCGAAGGCGGTGGTGCGGTACACCGGGACGGCACCGCTGTTCTCATCGTGGCGGTTGAGGTGCATCCGCCGGGAGAAGGCGAGCTCCTTGCGGCCATCCTCGCGAAGGGCGAAGATCTTCAGGTTGACCGGACTCGGTGCATGGGTGCGGACATCGACGAGCCCGTAGTAGTTGGAGAGGGCGGCCTGCGGGTAGTCGGGGTGGCCGGTGGCGACGTCGGTGCGCTCCTTGCCGTAGATCAGGCGGTTCTCGGTGGTGACGACGGTGGTGCCGCTGAGCTGGAGGATTTTCTGGCCGCGGTCGAAGACCCAGCCGGTGATGCGAAACTTGTCATAGAGGGCATTGATCCAGTAGCCGGGAAACTCGATCTCGCCGCGGAAGGAGCCCTCGGAGCCGACGTTGGTGTTGAAGAGGGTGATCTCGCGGACGAGCTCGTCGGCGACCTTCCGGAGACGGCTCCACGGCTCGCGGTGGAAGTTGCGGTAGAGGTAGAAGAGCGATTCGAACACCATGGCGGCGCGCAGCAGGGGCTGGGGGCGCGGGGTGCCGGGGATGGCGCTCGTGTTGACCGGCTGCTGGATGAAAACCTGCCAATGATCATCGGCGTCGAGATATTCGAGGCGGACCTCCCGGGCGGCGGACCAGAATTGGGCGCGGACGTGGAAGCCGGAGCGGAGGGCGTTGGGATCGTTGGGGAAAGCCTGTTGCACGTCCGGGCGTTCGAGCCCGTAGATTCCGTAAAACACGAGCCCGTCGATGACGGCACGGATGTCCCGACATTCCCGGCCCACACCCGGGTAGAACCAGCCAACGATTTCAAAACCGGGACAGGTGGGCTTCCAGTCGCTGGGTTTCTCCAGAAAATAGGCGAACGTGGGCGCTTGGCTCATGTAAAACGCTCAGGTGAACACGTCCGTTTTACGGCGTAAAGAGCGATTCCGGTCCGCGGTTCTCGCCGGAGGAATCCGCTGGCGGGATGACCATCCGCAATGGTCGGTATTCAACACGGATGGCTGCCAGGCTTCACGGAAGCCGTCCGTTCCTGTTCGCTTGTCCCCGGACGAGCGTTCGCAAGTCCAAGTAGTAGGTCAGTTTGAGTTCTTTGATGTAGATGGCGGGCTTGCACGCCACGTTGCGAGACCAGCCCGCCGCTGGCGGGTAAACTCGCAACCACCATAATCGCCAAACTGACCTACTACCCAAGCCCGGGGGCCGGTCAGGTGAGCAGTGAATCCAAGGTTCCGGTGCTGTCGCCGAAACGGTCTATTTCCACGCCGGTTTGGTTGAGCAGGGTAAGCAGCAGGTTGTTGAGCGGCTGGTCCTCCCCGTTTCTCCGGAAATCGTGATGGGCACCATGCTTGAGGCCGAAATTTTTTCCGCCCGCCACGATGATCGGATAGTTGTGGGTGACATGGGTGTGCTCGGTGCCGCTGCCGTAGAGCACGACGGTGTTGTCGAGGAGTGAGCCTTCACCCACGGGATCTTCAGTCTGCGCCATTTGATCGATGAAGCCGAAGAAGCGTTCCGAAAGGAACCGGTCGTACTTGGCCCAGTTCAGGTAGCCATTTACCTCCTTGGTTCCGTGCGAGAGCCCATGGTGGTGTTGCTCCATACCAATGGCCTGCGGGAATCGGTTGGCCAGTCCTCCCGCTATCTCGCGCCGCAAGCAGAAGGTGATGGTGCGGGTCGAGTCGGTTTCAAAAGCGGCCCGCATCAAACTGTACATGCTGTCGATATATTCCTTCGGGCCGACCGTGGGATCGGCGTCCAGATCGAATCGATCTGCGGGCACCGAGATTTTTTCGCGATCGATCCAAGCCTCCGCCTGTTCGATTCGTTCCTCGATCCCACGCACGGAGGTGAGGTATTGATCGAGCTTCCGCTTATCTGACGCCCCGAGCGAGGCCCGGGTGGTTTTGAGCTCGGCCACGGCGGCATCCAGAATGCTGCGCCGCCTCCCGAAGGACTGACGGAGCATTTTCGGGTCGGTGTTTGCGACCATGAACAGTTCGTTGTAAACGTTCCGCGGCATGGCCAGGGGGGAGATCGGCTGTCCGGTTTCCGTGAAGGAAAGGGTATGGGATCGCTGATAATCCCCAATGCCACCCTCGGACGCCAATACCAACGAAGGGTAGCGGGTATGGACCCCTGCGTATGCGGCGTGCACCTGATCCATGGATATGGTGTTGCCGGTTGCGAGGCGCTGGTCCGCTCCGGTTAGAAAGTAGGCGCCGGTGTTGTGCGCGTAGACCGATCGGAGCACCGGGTGTGACAGGCCGGAGATGATGGAGAACTGCTCACGCAGCGGCTTCAGGGGCTCGATGGACTTGGTGAAGAGGTAGTTCCGACCGGTTTCACGAGGAAACCAATGCCAGTCCTGATGCTCGTGGCCCAGGGGCGGGACCGAGACACCGTTGCCGAAGAAGATCACGCACAGCCGGCGCGGCGCGACGGTTTTGGCGGAGGTTGGTATCGCTTTGGTCAGCGAAGGCAGAGCGGGAAGCAAAAGGGTCCCCCCGGCCAGCTTGATGAAAGAGCGGCGGTCAATGCGCGTGTGCAGTGGGTTGTTCATGGGTAACGGTGTAGTGGGCTGTGGGTTGGGACTCGTTGATGAATTCGTCGAACTTCCGGGTCTGGGCGATGGTACCGGCGAGGTGCTTGAGATTGTATCCGGATTCCCGGAATGCGGCTAATAACCGGTCCACTTCCTGATCGTCGAGGATGTCCAGTTCGGCCCCCGTGGCGTAGGTCATCATACCCTTGGCGATCGCCCGCATCATCTCGCCTTCCTTCACGTCCAGCATATAACCGGCCAGTTCGGCCGCTCCGGCAAGCTCCGTGCCGTCCGGAAGGCGCGTGGTCGAGTCGATCGGATAGGGCAGGGAACCTGCGTCTCGCCAGCGGCCCGTGGCATCAAACTCCTCAAACGCGATCCCCCACGGATCGATCCGTTCGTGGCAGGAAACACAACCATGCTGCTCGCGATGAAGCTCTATGCGGTCCTTCAGGCTGAGGTGCCGCGTGTCGATGCTGGTGGGGTCGAGATCGGGCACGGCCGGCGGTGGTGGTGGCGGCGGCTCGTAGAGGATTTTCTCAAGAAGCCAGGTCCCGCGTTTGATCGGGTGGGACTGCTTGCCGTCTGAATTGATGGCCAGAATGCTGGCATGGGTGAGAATACCGCCCGCCTGCCTGGTTTGAGGAGTGGGCACCATGCGTAGATCGCCGCCCTCGACCGGGGGCAGACCATAATGGCGGGCCAGCAAGTTGTTGAGCAGGGTGGAATCCGAGCGATAAAGCTGACGGGCATCCCCGCCCGCATGAAACACCGCTTGAAAGGTCTCGATGGTCTGGCGTTTGGTCAAAGCAGCCAATTCGGGCCCGTATTCCGGATACAGTTCATAGTCGAACGTAACCTCGCCCAATTTCCGCAAGTCCAGCCATTGTTCGACGAACGTGGCGCTGAAGCGTTTCGATTTCGGGTCGTCGAGCATCCGGTCAATTTCAGCCGCCAGGACGGCCCGATCCTTGAGCCTTCCGCTGGCGGCAATCGCGACGAGGCGTTCGTCCGGGGGGGAAGCCCAAAGGAAGTAGGCCAGCTTCGAGGCGTAGGCCAGGCTTTCGGCGTGCTCCAGATCTTCGGCCGGTTTTCCGATGTAGAGAAACGAGGGCGATGCCATGGCCGCGACGAACGCGTCCGACAGGGCGGACTTAAAATCGAGGCCATCCATCCGTTGCTGCTCATAGACATCGTAATAGCGCTTGAACTCGTTCTCGGTCACCGGGCGCCGGAAAATTTTTGGAAGCAGGGAATCGAGGGCTTCCCGGGCGATGATCGGCTCAGATTCAGGCGTGTCGGGTGCAGTCAGAATCCAGGGGTTATGCGGATCGTTCCGGGCGGGGAGGATTTCCACCTCGATGGCGTCGAGATGGAGGTAGTTGGTCTGGGCCGCTTCCCAAGCAGCAAGGGCTGCCTCGGTTTGTCTCGTGGCGCTGCGGGCCTGGCTGACGAGGGCACCCGGGATGCCCTCACCGCTTCGGTACAGGCTGAGATCCTCCTGGCCATCGATCGACGCAGCGAGAATCCCATTTTCGTTCCGAGCCACGTTGGAGATGGCGAAGAACAGGTGTTCCAGGTCCTTGTCGTCCTCGGATCCGGGGACGACCTGCAGCGCGTTCTCGATCCGAAAGCGAAAGGTGTAGGTGCCCGGGTCCGCTTTCGGGGCGGTCACATCATATTCGCCGGCGTTGATGACCTTCATGTTTTGGAAGGCGCGGCGGCCGCTTTCCAGGCGCATGCGCGGGTAGGTGCCGTCCGCTCCGCGGGTGGCGGCAGCGTGGACGCGGACGACGACTTCACCGGCGCGCTGCTTGGTTTTGACCAGCAGGTATTGCGAGTGGAGCCGGGCGAATCCATTGCCTTCGTCAACTCCCGGCGTATTGCCTTCGGGTATATGCCCGAACGGAAGCGGCCCATAGTTGCGATCGCGGTAGATGACGGGGGCCCCGGTGCGATCCGCCCGCATCTTCAGGAACTCGGCCTCGGAAACTGCAGCGGGCGCCAGCTGCTTCGCCCGCGTTTCGCCTCTGAACCGGCAATGGTGGTAGATATCTTCGATCTCGGCCAGGAAGTACTCCTTTTGACCCGAGGCCTCCCCGAGGTGCATGTATTTATCCAGCGCGATGCGGGCTGACTCCATGAAAATCCTCAGATCGATCTGGGAAATCATGAGCAGGTCGTGTGCGGTATCGAAGCCCTTCTCCGATATGGGATCGGGTGGAAGCAGAGAGCTGAATTCCGCCGGGGCGTTGAATATATCCCGCAGCGTGTTGTTGTATTCCCTTACGGAGAGGCGGCGTAACCGGGGCTGGGATTCGAGCTCACGCCTTTGGATGGTGGTTTCGGTGAGTGCGCCTGTGACCCAATCAAGCAGAATCTGCCGGTCGGTGGTGGTGATCTGCAGATCGGCATCCCGTGGCGGCATCTCCTCGAAGGTGAGAACGTCGCGCGTGTGATGGAGGGTGTCCGTGTCGATCGCCGAAAGCCGGTGGGCGTCAAGGATGTCGAAGCGCAGGCCACTGCTCTGCTTTTCGGCACCATGGCAGCCATAGCAGTAGGACTGGAACAGCGGCCGGATTTCGGCTTCAAACGCCGACACCTTCTCTGCCGAAAGCGAGAAATGATCCGGTGCGGCGGCGAGGAAGGGGAGGGCAGGCCAAAGAAGGAGTGATGTGACTGCGGAGCGAAGAAGCATGGAGTTTTACTAGGGCTGCAGGGGTACTATTTCCAATGAACAGGAATAGTTTCTTGCGTCAAGGTGAACGCCTCGAATCACCCCGGCAAATAAATGAGGGTAAAAGGCCACATAAGGTGCGCAGAACGCACCATCATCCACCCGGGTTGCCTCCTTTGGGAGTCTGTGGCGATTTCCCTTTGTATTTCACAGTAAAGAGCGCTCTCTCTGGGGGATCCCCTCAGCCATCAAATCTCATGCGACAACTCTATATCACCGGCGTATCCCGGGGCCTGGGTCTCGAACTTTCGAAAGCCCTGGCCCATGAAAACACGCAAACCATCGGCTTTTCACGCAGCCGGGGCGACTATGTGGGGGAATTCCACCCGGTGGATCTCACCCAACCCCGGCTGGCCGCGGGCATCTTCGCCCAAGCCTTCGAAGGTTCGTCTCTTCCTGCCGCCTCCAGCCTCATCTTTATCAGCAACGCCGGCCAGCTCGGCCCGCTCAATTTCATCGAGCGCCTCGACCCCGTCGAGATCCAGGAGAATCTCACCGCAAATCTGACCGGTGCCGCGGTGGCCTTGTCGCAGTTTATTCGATACACGCACCGGCTGGATATTCCGAAGCTCTTCGTCCAGATCTCCTCCGCGGCCGCCCTGCCAAACCGGGCCAAGCCGGGCTGGTCGCTCTACTCCGCCGCCAAGGCTGGGCAGGACCAGCTGATCCAGGTCGTCGCCAATGAGCAGAAGCACGCGACCCATCCCGCCAAAATCATCACGATCATCCCCGGGGTCATGGAGACCGCCATGCAGAAGCTGATCCGCGAAACGCCGAAGGAGGCCTTCCCTGATGTCGAGCGATTCATCAAACTCAAGGAAGCAGGCAAATCGATCGATCCCGCCATCGTCGCCCGTCGAATTGCGGTGCTCCTCGATGACCTGCCGAGCATTGAAAACGGAAAGACCTACCAGCTCGGGGAAATCGCGCCGCCGAATCCCGCCTGACGTTGTGTCAAGCCGGGAGGGTCGGGTCGCGGCCTATTCATCCGTTCTGAATCGTTCTCATTCTCGTAATCATTCCTCGTTATCGACCTGATCGGGCCTGAGAAAAATGGACACGGGAGTCTCCATAAAGGAGAACCCGAGAGTGAAAAGAAAACGATACAGCACCGAGTTTAAACGCGAAGCCGCGAGGTTGATGATCATGGACGGACAGGGTGCGCAGGAATTAGCCCAGAAGCTTGGCGTGAACCACAGTGTGCTCTACCGCTGGAAGCAGGAGCATCTGGCGGAGTTGGAGCGGGCCAGTCCAGGTTCGGCGGGTGC
>JBGTGS010000112.1:0-7548 GCA_041746615.1 Opitutaceae bacterium
GGACAGCATCCGGTCTGACCCAGTCACTCTTCCCTAGTAAGCCCGTAAAATCATGAATGCCTTCTGAGTCCTCCGACCCGATTTCCACTCGGAAACCCAGCCGCTTCAGACCGCTTTCAGGCGGCTATGGGACGGCTGTGAAAACAATTATCCTATACGCGCTCCCTGTACGCCAATCTGCAGTGGTGATCGTCAGCAACCAACTGCCGGGTCCTGAGGTCGTCTCGTCGCCCTATTGAACGTTGAGCACCATCAACCCATTCCGGGCTTCCCATCCCCCTTCAAACCTCAAAAGCTAGGTTTTCGCGTCGCGAAAACCTCCTCATGAGCCTCCAAATCAAAACCGCCTCCAGTTGTGCTTTCGACCAGATCTCCCTCGGCGAGGTCATGCTTCGCCTCGATCCCGGCGAGGGCCGCATCCGCACCGCCCGCTCCTTCACCGCCTGGGAGGGCGGCGGCGAGTACAACACCTCCCGCGGTCTCCGCAAATGCTTCGGTCTGAAAACCGCCGTCGTCACCGCCTTCGTCGACAACGAGGTCGGTCACCTCGTCGAGGACTTCATCATGCAGGGCGGCGTCGCCACCGATTTCATCCTCTGGCGCGAGGACGACGGCATCGGCCGCACTGTCCGCAACGGCCTCAACTTCACCGAGCGTGGCTTCGGCATCCGCGGCGCTGTCGGCGTGCCCGATCGCGGCAACACCGCCGCCTCACAGATCAAGCCGGGTGACGTCGACTGGGACCACATCTTCGGCAAGCTCGGCGTGCGCTGGTTCCACACCGGCGGCATTTATGCCGCCCTCTCGGAGGCCACCGCCCAAACCACCATCGAGGCCGTCAAGGCCGCCAACAAACACGGCACCATCGTTTCCTACGACCTCAACTACCGCCCGTCCCTCTGGAAGAGCATCGGCGGACTCAAGAAGGCCCAGGAGGTCAACCGCGAGATCGCCAAGTACGTCGATGTCATGATCGGCAACGAGGAGGACTTCACCGCCTCGCTCGGCTTCGAGGTCAAGGGCGTGGACCACAACATCAGCGCCATCGAGCTCGGGGCCTTCAAGGCCATGATCGAGACCGCGGTGAAGGAGTTTCCCAATTTCAAGGTCGCCGCGACCACCCTGCGCCGCGTCATCACCGCAACGAAGAACGACTGGAGCGCGATCCTCTGGCACGACGGCAAGTTTCACGAAAGCCGCAAATACCCGGAGCTCGAGATCCTCGATCGCGTCGGCGGTGGTGACAGCTTCGCCTCCGGCCTTCAGTTCGGCTTCCTGTCGAAGAACGATCCACAACTCGCCGTCGAGTACGGCGCAGCTCACGGGGCCTTCGCCTCGACCACCCCGGGCGATACTTCCATGGGCACGCAGAAGGAGATCGAGAAGCTCATGAAGGGCGGCGGCGCCCGTGTCGTGAGATAGCCGCTGGTGGGTAGAGAGTCATTTTGCCCTTTTTTGATTTGGTGGCGTGCTTGCGCGCAACGTTGCGAGACCAGCTCGCAACCTGCGATTTTGGCAAACTGTCCCACTACTCACCGGCCGGACTGGCATCGGACGCAGGCGAGAGTTTGTCATCCTCCCGGCCCTTGAAACCGCCGTCCGCCGGGGGTGAATGCAGCGCTGGGTTCTGCCCAATACCAAACATCACAGGATCTCCCGGCACAACGTGCCGATTTAGCAGCCTGTCGGGCATGAGCCCCATTTGCCAGACAGCCACGAGTATGCCCACTCCATCGATCGCGAGATCAGACAGGCTGCTCGGCCTTGACTCCCGCCCCACCCACTCGAACCTGTGCCATGCCCGCGTTGACCGACTGCGCCATCCATGAGCTTTGACTACGCCGCCTTCGCCGCCGAATTCCCGTGGTTTTTCCCCGTGACGGCCGCCCTCTTCGGCGCGATCGTTGGCAGTTTCCTCAACGTGGTGATTTACCGCGTCCCCGCAGGCAAGTCGATCGTGCACCCGGGCTCACACTGCGTCTGCGGCGCACCGATCAAGTGGTACGACAACATCCCCGTGCTCAGCTGGTTCATCCTGAGCGGTGAGGCTCGTTGCTGCGGCCGGCCCTACTCGTTCCGCTACGCATTCATCGAGCTGCTCACCGCCGGACTCTTCCTCGCGTGCTGGCTCCTCTTTCCACCGGGCAAGGCCATCATCGGCATGGCCTTCCTCAGCGTGCTGATCTGCGCAACCTTCATCGACCTCGATCATATGATCATCCCTGATGTGTTCACCATCGGGGCCGGTCTCGCGGGTGTGGCGGTTTCCTTTCTCGTGCCTTCACTGCACGGGGCCTCCGATGAATTTTTCATGATGGCCAGCCTGCGCGCCGGCCTCGTCTCGATCGAGGGGCTCCTCATCGGCTCCGGTTTGGTGCTGTGGATCGCCTTGATTGCGGAAACGATGCTGCGAAAGGAGGCCATGGGCTTCGGTGACGTGAAGTTTGTCGGTGCCATCGGCGCCTTCTGCGGTTGGCAGGGCGCCGTATTTTCCATCTTCGGCGGTGCCCTCGTTGGGACAGTCTGGTTCAGCGTGGCGATTATCTGGCAAAAGCTCTCCGGCCAAAAGGCTCCGGTACGCACGGAAACCCCGGAAGGCGAACCCGCCGACCTCGGCTTCGGCGTGCACGTTCCCTTCGGCCCCATGCTGGCCATCGCCGGTGGCATTTATTTCCTCTGGGCCCACACGTGGGTCGCCACCTACTTCGAAGGTGTCGCTGTATTGTTCTGAGGCTCCGGCTCAGACCCGGCGATCCGCTCCGTCACCGGTACGCAGATGCAGAAGCCCCGGAGTGGCACCGAAACGACGCGCGTAGCTTTCCGCGACCTCCCTGGCCTCGGCCGCAAGGAAACTCGGGCCGGTCAGCGCCATGACCGCCCCACCAAAGCCTCCACCGGTCAAGCGAGCCCCAAACACGTGCGGCCGGGCGGTGAGTTTCTCCACCAGGAAATCCAGCTCCGGTGTGCTGTTTTCAAATAGGTGCTGCGAACTGTGGTGCGAGTCGTTGAGCAGACGGCCCGTCCCGGCCAGATCCCCCGACCTCAGCGCCCCCACCGCCAACCGCACCCGGGCAACCTCCTCGACAATGTGGCGCGCTCGCCGGTGTCGCACGGGCCCGAGTTGCTCCCGGGCGACTTCAATCGCGATCGGCGGTGCGGAGGCCAGCCACTTCACCCCCAGCAGTGCCGCCGCTTCCATGCACTCGCGGTGACGATCCGCATAGAGTCCGTCCATCAAGGCATGCTTCACGTGGGTGTTAAAGACCCAGAAATGAGCCCCGGCCGGCAGGGATACCAGTTCAATCACGGGTCCCTGGCAATCGATGAGCACCAGATGATCCTTCCGCCCAAAAGCCGACACGCTCTGATCAAGAATGCCGCAGGGCACGCCCACAAATTCATTCTCCGCCTTCCGGCAAATCCCGACCAGCCTCCCACGGTCCACTTCCTCGCCGGTCGCAGCCAGAAACGCCAGAGCCGAGGCCAGCTCGAGCGCGGCGCTGCTGCTCAGACCTGCCCCGGGCGGCAAATCCGACATCACCAGGTAATCAAATCCTCCGGGCACGCCCAGCCCGGACCCCGCCATCCCCGCAAGCACTCCCAAGGGATAGTTCAACCAGCTTTGCTCACCGCCCTGGCGGACCGGCGCATCCTCCGCCCCCAGCGTGATCACGCCTCCACCCTGCCCGCTGAAAAACCGCCTTACCCCATCGGCCCGGGGTGACAGCGCCACCCACAGGTCTCGGTCGATGGCCACCCCGAGCACGGCCCCTCCATTGTAATCCACATGGTTTCCGATAAACTCAATCCGGCCCGGTGCACGGGTCAGAATCGTCGGCAACCCACCGTAGATTTCCTGGAATCGCGCCGTGATTTCCTGCTGCATCCAAGCTTCGGAATGCCTGCTGGGACTGGGGTACGTCAACGGGTTTCCTTCCCCAGGCAGTACCTAAAATCGTTCTCGTTCTCGTAATCGTTCCTCGTTCTCGACCCTTTATCTTCCATCCAGATGACAGGAGAAAGATTAAGATTACGAGAAAGAGAACGATTGAGACGCTAGCCTCTCTCCGGAGATTCCGGTGGCTGGCCACCGGGAAAACCGGGGGGCGTCTCACCCGAGCGACCCTTGACCAGCAGATCCAGCAGGTAGGCCATCGCCACCGTCCGCTCCAGCCCACGCTCCACCACCAGCTGGTCGCACCGCTTGCCCAGCTGATTGGCCATCACGGCGGCCTGGGCCGGGTCGGCTCCGAGACGCACACACAGGGCGATGAGCTGGTCGCGTTCCGTCATGGCGTATCCAATAATTGAATATTTCCAGGCGCTTCCGCCGATCCGGATAGCGGGATTTCCGGGACGAGCCCCAGCAGCGTGCAAAGGGCCAGACCGGCGAACCGCCCCTCGCCGGTGGGAGCCAGTGAGCGGAGTTCGCCGACTTTTTTGGCGCCCTGATACAGCGGGGCCGGAAGAGGCTCCGGTGCCGGCCCGGAACCGGCCACCCGCATCAGACGGCGGCGGACCTTCCCCATTGCTTTGAGCCGCGCCATCACCTCCTGCCCAAGGTAGCAGCCCTTCGTGTACGAGACCGCCGTCGCATCGAGTCCGCCTTCGTTGGGCAGCTCGCCGGGACCGATGTCAACGGGTACCAAAGGAATGCCCGCCACGATCCGCAACCGCTCCATGTCCGACCCTGACAATTCCGGCAAATCATCAGCTCCCGGAAATGGTTCCGGAGAAAGCCACTCCCAAGTTTCACCCTCACCCCGCCAGCCTCGAAAAACAAATCCTTCACCGATCCTCCGGAATTCACCCGCATCCGGCAATGCCCCGCCCACTTGGATTGACAGCCAGGCTTTGGCATCCTCACCCACCAACACCAACCCGCGCCAGGAAGAGGTGAAATCATCGATCAGGACGTCGTCCGCTATGATGTAGGCCTCCAATCGCTCGCGAATGACCGTGGCAGCCGAGGCCTGACTAAAGAGCCAAACCTCCTGCTCTCCAATCCGGAGCGCATAACTATCCGCCAACACCCTTCCTTTCTGATTCAGCCAAAGCCCAAAGGCCACCGACGGCGCTACCTCCTGCCGCAGCTCCTGCGTGAACTGACCCTGTAGAAATACTAATGCGTCCCCTCCCGTCACCCGGAGGCAGGCCGCCGGGCGCCAAGCATGAACGCCATAACTGTCAGAATGAAATTTCAATATTTAATAAGTTGATTATCAATAATATAACGCAAATTCAGAGGAGTATTTAGAACTTTATGTTGACGGAGACTGCCGAACGAGTATCTGTATTCCCATTAGATTTTAACACTTGCTCCCGCTTAGCGGGAGTTTTGGGGTAACTAAGAAAGCAAATGGCCGGTCGCTTAGGGGTAGGCGACCGGCCAACTTCTTTTTCAGAATGGATGATCGCCCGCCCACCCCTGCACTCACAGCTGGCCTTCCCCTTGCCGGCGAGCCTAAAAAGGTTCCGCCCTTCAATCCAGTGTCACAAAATACGTGACGCTTTCATGGTTCGCAACACACCCACCGAGGCCATCCCCTAGGCTTGCGGTACGCCCAAGATGCCCCCCATGGTTTCCGGTTCATGCAACGCACGTCCGACATCAACGTCGTCGAAACCCGCACCCTGCCCTCCCCGGCTGCCCTGCTGGCCGCCCTCCCAAAAACGGGGGATCAGGCGAGTTTCATCAACCAAGCCCGCGACGAGATTCATCGCCTCATCTTCACCGATGACCGTCGTTTTCTTCTGATCGTCGGCCCATGCTCGATCCACGACACCGCGGCCGGCCGTGAATACGCCCGCCGCCTCGCCACGCTTGCCCGCGAGGTCGAAGACCGCGTCATGATCGTTATGCGGGTCTACTTCGAAAAACCGCGCACCACCGTCGGCTGGAAAGGACTCATCATGGATCCCCATCTCGACGGCACCCATGACATCGCCGCCGGTCTGCGTCTCGGTCGCGCTTTCCTCCGCGATGTCCTCGACCTCGGTCTGCCCACCGCCACCGAATTCCTCGACCCCATCACGCCGCAGTATGTCGCCGACCTGGTTTGCTGGGGTGCCATCGGCGCCCGCACCACCGAGTCGCAGACCCACCGTCAGATGGCCTCGGGGCTCTCCACTCCCCTCGGCTTCAAAAACGGCACCGACGGCTCCATCCAGACCGCCATCAACGCGATCAAGGCCGCCGCGCAGCCCCAGACTTTCCTCGGCATCTCCCGCGACGGTGCCGCCTCCGCCGTTGTTACCCGCGGCAATCCCAGTTGTCATATCGTCCTCCGTGGCGGCACCGCCGGGCCCAACTATCAGCCCGAGCAGATCGCCCAAACCGAAGTCCTTCTCACCAAGGCCGGCCTCCCCAAGTCCATTCTGGTCGACTGCTCCCACGACAACTCGCTCAAGCAGCCCGAACGCCAGCCCGAGGTCCTGCGCGACCTGATTGCCCAGATCACCGCCGGCAACACTTCCATCATGGGCGCCATGATCGAGAGCAACCTTGAGGCGGGCAACCAGTCCTTTCCCCAGCCAAAGGACCAACTGCGCTACGGGGTCAGCATCACCGACGCCTGTATCGACTGGACCACGACCGCGGCACTCATCCGCGAACTCCACGCCTCCCTCACCCCCCGCTTCGCGTAACCTCCCGCGAATTACGCCCATTTCAGCGGGTCAACCGTCCGGCTCAGCACGCCAAGATTTCTGTTCATTTCACTCTCTCCCGGAAGTTTCGCGTCGATTCGCGTGATTCGCGGATTAGAAAACTACCCCTCTACCATGAAAAAACCCATACGAGTCGCCGTCACCGGCGCAGCCGGCCAGATCGGCTACGCCCTCCTTTTCCGCATCGCCTCGGGCGCCATGTTCGGCCCCGACCAGCCCGTAATCCTCCAGCTGATCGAGGCTCCGATCGAGAAGGCCCTCAAGGCCCTTGAGGGCGTTGCCATGGAGCTCGACGACTGCGCCTTCCCCCTGCTGAAGGGCATCGTGCAGACTTCCGACCCCGCCGTCGGCTTCAAGGACGCCAACTGGTGCCTCCTCGTCGGCGCCAAGCCACGCGGCCCCGGGATGGAACGCGCCGACCTCCTCAAGGACAATGGCACCATCTTCATCGGCCAGGGCAAGGTCATCGACGCCGTCGCCGCTGCCGATGCCCGCGTCGCCGTGGTCGGCAATCCCGCCAACACCAACTGCATGATCGCCGCCTCGCAGGCGAAGCGGCTCCCTGCCGACCGCTTCACCGCCATGGTACGCCTCGACCAGAACCGCGCCCAGACCCAGCTCGCGAAGAAGGCCGGTGTCGACCTCACCGCCGTGAAGGACGTCTTCATCTACGGCAACCACAGCCCGACGATGTTCCCGTCCTTCGCCCACGCAACCATCGAGGGCAAGCCCGCCATTGAGGTCATCACCGACCACGAATGGCTCAAGGGTTCCTTCTGCGAGACCGTCGGCAAGCGCGGGGCCGCCATCATCGCCGCCCGCGGCGCCTCCTCGGCCGCTTCCGCTGCCAACGCCCTCGTCGACCACGTGCGCAGCCTC
>JBGTGS010000113.1:0-3522 GCA_041746615.1 Opitutaceae bacterium
GCGGGTCGCGGCGGGCCGCGACCGGCGAGGTCGCCGCCACCGTGGACCGGCTCGTCCACTACGCCGGCTGGACGGACAAGTTTGAGCAGATCCTCGGCAGTGTGAACCCGGTGGCCGGGCCCTACTTCAACTTCACCGTCACCGAGCCCATGGGCGTCGTCGGCATCCTCGCGCCTGATGATGCCCCGCTGCTCGCGCTGGTTTCGCTGATCACCCCCGCCATCGTCGCAGGCAACACGGTGGTGGCACTGGCGTCCGAGACGCATCCTTACCCGGCCATTGTGCTCGGCGAGATGCTGGCGACTTCGGACCTGCCCGGTGGCGTGGTCAATCTGCTCACGGGCCTGCGCAAGGAACTCGTACCGACCTTCGCGACCCATGCGCATCTGCGTGTGATCAGCGGCACGGCCTCGGCAGCGGAGCGGCGTGAACTGGAGACCGGCGCGGCCGCCAGCGTGAAGCGCGTGCGCTTGCGTCCGTCAGAGGTGCCGGTGGACTGGTTCGCTTCCGCGGCCCAAGGCCTTGAACCCATTCGCGAGCTGGTGGAATTCAAGACCACCTGGCATCCAGTCGGCGCGTGATGGACGCCGCTTCAAAGCGGCGAGGGAATGGGGGCAAGGGGCAAGTGACGCGGGACCGTTGACCCTTGTCCCCATCTCCTCGCCTTCGTGCCAGGGCCATGCTGCGGCACGTTCAGGGCAGCTCTGCCTGCTCGATGGTGACGACACGGCCGTTGCGAAAGGTCACGCGGATCCGCTCCTCCTGGAGAAGGTCGTGGACGCTCCGCTGTACCGGGACGGAGTGCACCTGGTAGCGTTTGTTGGCCTCGTCGTAGACGACGTGACGCCGGTAGCCGACGAGTTGCTGCCCCTGGTATTCCTGCCAATAGGCGTTGTAGATCCAGGTGGTGGATGATCCGTCCGCGGACAACCGGTCGCGGCGCTCATCGGGCACGCCGAGGGCGATGTAAACCATGTCCTGGGTGTCATCCAGCCGGAGATCCCGGTTCTTGAGGCGCTCCTGGGTGGCGCTGTCGAGCGTGGTGAACACGGAGGATTTCTCGCTGGCCCGTCGCTCAAAGCTGTTGCAGCCGGCGAGCACCAGGATGAGCAGCGGACAAAGTAAAAACGTTGGGATGCGCATAAAGAATGGGACTATCGGCCGTCGGGCAGGTTCCTGCAAGCTGCCGACGGCTTCTCAGGACCGGTCAGGAGGGTTGCCGGGTGCCCAAGTACGCAGGGCGGCCAACACCCTTTCGGGGGTGAGGTCGCGGAGGCGGCCGCCGGGAGCCTCGATGGTGAGGTAGCGATCGAGTCCACGCGGATACGGACCGAACCGGTCCGGTGAGGTTGGCCCGAAGATGGCGAGCACGCGGTTGCCGGAGGCGGCGGAGAGGTGCATCGGTCCGCTGTCATTGCCGACAAAGGTCGCGGGTTGGCGCACCAGCGCAATCATCTCGTCCAGCGGGCAGCCCGTGAGGTTGAGGAAGCGCTCCGGCGGGACCGGGGTTTTGGGTGCGGTCGGCTGGCCGGCGCACCAGACGATCCGGCTGCCGGGGATGTCGCGGAAAATCAGGGCGGTGAGTTCGTCAAACCGCGGCCACTCCTTCTCCGCGCCCCGGCTGTCCGTGAAGATGACATAGGTGCGGTGGGGATCGCCGGAAAAAAATGCCTGCCACGGCTGGGGCACGGCTGGCTTCAGCCGGAGCGGGAATTCCAGCAGCGGGATGACCCCGGCGGTGGCGAGGAAGAGCTGCAGGATGTCCAGGGCGTGGTGGGGGCCCGGGTTCGACATGCCGGGGATGCGGTTGCGGTAAAAGATGCCTGCCCCCTCGCGTGCGTCCCGGCGTCCCCACTTTTGCGGCGATCGCGCCGCCGCCGTCATGAGGCCGGAACGGAAGAGCCCCTGCATGTCCCAGACCATGTCGAACCGCCGGTGGCGCAGTTCGCGCAGCAGGCCGATAAACGCACGCCAGCCTGCGCGTCGGCGAAACAGGATGGTTTCATGCACGAAAGGCGCGGCCTGAACAAGCCCTGCGAACCGATCGCGGACCACCCAGGTGATCCGGCAGTCAGGTCGTGCCACGGCGAAGGTCTGCACCACCTGCAGGGCGTGGACAATGTCGCCCAGTGAGGACGGTTTTATCACCAGGAGGCTTTGCATGCGCAAGTGGCGCAGGCTTGTGTCGAGGCCCGTTTTGATCAACTCAATTTGCCTGCTCATGGAACTCAACGCCCGTCACCTCGCCCTCCGCCAAACCGAACTGACCGACCGCTGGCACGGGGTGGAACCGGCGGCGGAGGGTGAGGGATTTCTGCGGCTTCTGTCCGAGAATCACCTGCGCAACTTCCAGCTCTGGCATGAGGAGGACGTCGCCCGTCGTGACGATCTTGGCTTCGAGGCGGTCTATCGTGCCAAGCGCAACATCGACCGCTTCAACCAGGAGCGGAACAACTTTGCGGAGAAGATGGACGAGGCCGTGGTGGCGCTGTTGCAGCCGGCCGGATCGGGCTGCCCGCGCAATTCCGAGACCCCCGGCATGATCCTGGACCGGCTCTCGATTCTCGCGCTCAAGGAATTTCACATGCACGAGGAAAGTGTGCGGGTCGACGCCACGCTTGCGCATCGCGACGCCTGCGCCGCGAAGCTCGCCCGCATTCGCCGGCAGCGTGAGGATCTGGTGACCGCGCTCGAGGAATTGCTGGCGGACGTGGCTGCGCGACGACGCACCTTCAGCGTTTATTTCCAGTTCAAGATGTACAACGACCCCGCACTCAACCCCCAGCTCTACCGCGCGGGCAAGCCGTCCGGGGTGGACGAACCAAAGGTGTGATGAGCCGGTGTGATCTGTCGAATTACAAGGACAGTCGCCGCAAACGCAGGGCGTTCAACACGACGGTGATCGAGCTCAGGCTCATGGCGGCGCCGGCAAACATCGGATTGAGCAGCCAGCCGAAGGCCGGGTAGAGCACACCGGCGGCGAGGGGCAGCCCGGCCGTGTTGTAGAAGAAGGCCCAGAACAGGTTCTGCCGGATGTTGCGCAGGACGGACCGGCTCAGGTGGACGGCGCGGGCGAGGGCGGAAAGATCGCCCTTCACCAACACCAGGCCCGCGCTATGCATGGCCACATCGGTGCCCGTACCCATGGCGACGCCCACCTCGGCGGCGGCGAGGGCCGGCGCGTCGTTGAGGCCGTCACCGGCAAAAACGACTTTCTCACCGCGGGCCTGGTGTTCGCGCACGAGTTCCTGTTTCCGCTCCGGAGTCACCTCCGCGTAAAAGCCGTCCAACCCCAGCGATTCCGCAACCGTGCGGGCGCTGGCTTCGCGATCGCCGGTGACCATGTGTATTTTGAATCCCTGCTTTTGCAGCGCGGTCACGGCGTCCGGCGTGGTGGTCTTGATCGCGTCGGCCAGCGCGATCAGTCCGGCCTCGCGGCCGTCGATGGTGATGGCGACCAGGGTGGCGGCGGGATGGTCGGGCAGCAGCGTGTCCGCCGGTGCCCGACCGATCTCGACGCGC
>JBGTGS010000114.1:0-3859 GCA_041746615.1 Opitutaceae bacterium
GGGTGGGCGCGAGCGGTCTCCCGCCTCGGCGCTTCGCGGTCCGATCACCGGGTTGCTGCGCATGGAGAGGGCGATGCGCTGGCGGGCGAGGTCGATCTCGGTGACGATGACGCGCACCTTTTGCCCCGGCTTCACGACGGCAGCGGGATCCTTGACGAAAGTGTCGGCGAGCTGGCTGACGTGGACGAGGCCATCCTGGTGAACGCCGATGTCCACAAAGGCGCCGAAGGCGGTGACATTGGTGACGAGGCCGGGTAGATTCATGCCCGGCTTGAGGTCCTCGGGCCGGCTGATGCCCTCGGCGAAGCTGAAGGCCTCGAACTGGGAGCGCGGGTCGCGGCCCGGTTTGGCGAGCTCGGCAAGGATGTCGGTGAGGGTGGGCAGGCCGACGGAGTCGGTGACGTAGTGCTCCAGCTTGATCTGGGCGCGCAGCTTGGGATCGCGCATCAAGTCGGCGACGGTGGCGCCGAGATCGGCGGCCATTTTCTCGACGAGCGGGTAGGATTCCGGGTGGACGGCGCTGGCGTCGAGCGGGTTGGTGGCACCGCGGATGCGCAGGAAGCCACCGGCCTGCTCGAACGCCTTCGGGCCGAGGCGGGGAACCTCCAGAAGTTCGGCGCGCGACGTGAAGGGACCCTTTTCATTGCGGCGGGCGACGATGGCGGCGGCGGTGGTGGCGCTGAGACCGGAGACGTAGCTGAGCAGCTGTTTGGAAGCGGTGTTGAGCTCGACGCCGACGCCGTTGACGGAGCTGACGACGGTGTCGTCGAGCGAACGCCGGAGGGCGCTTTGGTCGACGTCATGCTGATATTGGCCGACGCCGATGCTCTTCGGGTCGAGCTTCACGAGCTCGGCGAGCGGGTCCATGAGACGGCGGCCGATGGAGACGGCACCGCGGACGGTGAGGTCGTG
Organism: Opitutaceae bacterium; assembly: GCA_041746615.1. Taxonomy (GTDB): domain Bacteria; phylum Verrucomicrobiota; class Verrucomicrobiia; order Opitutales; family Opitutaceae; genus CAMAXB01. The sequence goes on from JBGTGS010000114.1 coordinate 913, forward strand.
GTCGGGGAATTCCTCGCGGGCGACGTCGCTGGCGGAGTAGATGGAGGCACCGGATTCGTTGACCATGACGATCGGGATGGCGGCGGGGAGGCCGATGCCGCGCAGGAAGGCCTCGGTTTCGCGGCCGCCGGTGCCGTTGCCGATGGCGATGGCCTCGATCTTGAAGAACTCGAGGAATCCGAGGACCTTTTCCTTGGCTTCGATCCCGTGGCGGTCGGGGTAGATCACGTCGTTGTGAAGAAGCTTCCCCTGGCGGTCGAGGAGGACGACCTTGCAGCCGGTGCGAAAGCCGGGGTCGATGGCCATGACGGCCTTCTGGCCGAGCGGGGAGGCGAGGAGAAGTTCGCGGAGATTGTCGGTGAAAACCTTGATGGCATCGATGTCCGCGCGCTTCCTGGACTCGAGACGCATCTCGGTTTCCATGGCGGGGAAGAGGAGGCGCGGGCAGGCATCCTGCACGGCGAGCCGGACCTGTTCGGCGGCGGAACCCGGGGGGCGGACAAACACGGGTTCCAGCTCGGCAATGGCCGCCGCTTCGTCGGGCAGGGTGATCCGCATCATGAGGAAGAGCTCCTTTTCGCCGCGGCGCATCGCGAGGATGCGGTGCGACGGGGCTTTGGCGAGCGGCTCGCTCCAGTCGAAGTAGTCCTTGAACTTGGCCCCGGCCTCTTCCTTGCCGCGAAGGACCCGGGAGGAAATCACGGCATGGGCGCGGTAGAGGACGCGCAGCTTTTCACGGGCGGTGGCGTCGTCGCTGATGCGCTCGGCGAGGATGTCGCGGGCGCCGGCGAGGGCGGACTCGGCGGACTCGATGCGCCCGGGGGTCTGTTTGCCGTCATCGAGAATGTATTCATGGCCAACATACGCCGCGGCGGCGGCGATGGCGTCAGTGGCGGGGTCCTGGGCCCAAAGGAGATCGGCGAGGGGTTCGAGGCCCATTTCGCGCGCGATGGTGGCCCGGGTGCGCTTCTTCGGGCGGAAAGGCAGGTAAATGTCCTCCAGGCGGGTGAGGGTGTCGGCGTTGGCGATGGCTTTCTCCAGATCGGGGGTGAGCAGGTTGCGCTCCTTGAGGGAGGCAAGGATGGCGGCGCGGCGCTCGTCGAGCTGGGCCATCTGCTCCAGGCGGTCACGGATGGCGGTGACGGCGACCTCGTCGAGCTCCCCGGTGACCTCCTTGCGGTAGCGGGAGATGAAAGGGACGGTCGCGCCCTCCTTGATCAGTTTGGCGGTGGCGGCCACCTGCTGGATGGTGATGCTGAGCTCCTGGGCGATGCGGAGCACATGGTCGGGGTTGGGCAGATCGGGCGTGGCGGTCATCAAAAGGGGCTGAGTGCATCCGGCGGGGCTGCGCCCGCCGGAGTAGTTGGAAATTGGTAGTTGGGAATTGGTCGTTGGGTCAGCCTGACCTCAACCAAATTCCAACGGTCAACTTCACTCCCGGCTCCGCCGGGCCGGAAGGATTGAACGTTTTGGGCCGATCACCTATGAATGCGCTCCTATCGCATGAAAACCTCCCGTGCCGCTTCCGTCCGACCGAAGGTCGTCAAGGCCGAGCATCCGCTCCAGTGGCTGGCTGAGCCGCTGCTGGCGGAGCCCACCTTTGTGCTCAAATCGTGGTTTGGTGGGCGCACGATCATGCTGCTCGGGAAGCATCACCTGTTTCTCACCACGCAGGGAGAACCCTGGCAAGGGGTGCTCGTGTGCACGTTTCATGAGCACCAGGAAAGTCTGTGCAAAGAGTTTCCTGCGCTGAGGCCGCATCCGGTCCTGAAAAAATGGCTCTATCTGCCTGAGAGCGCCGATACCTTTGAACGCGATGCGCGACGACTGGTGGATTTGACAAGAGCGGGTGATCCCAGACTGGGCATCCTTCCGTCGCCGAGGAAAAAGCGGGCGACGAAAAAGATTCGGTTTGGGGACAAGCTGTAGGCGGGCTTCCCGGATGGATTAAGCGGCGGCTGGATCCACAACGACGCTGCAGTGATCGCGAGGGCGCAACCGGCCACGGCGAGGGCGCGCGGCCCGTGGAGATCATGAGAGCCGTCAAAGCCCCAATGGAAGGTGGCGACGGTTGCGAGGGCTCCGGCCGAGGCGGTGACGAGCAGGGTTTGCCGATGGAAGGCCCCGGCCGGGTGCGGTGATCTCACCCGATTAATGAAGGCGAGGGCATGAAGGACCAGGTGGCGCAGAAACCACAGGTAGGCGGCCGCTTGGAGCGCCTCGATCACTGCGCCACTGGTGAGGGTCATGGCAAGGTAGACCGCTCCGACCAACAGAGTGGCGGCCACTGGAGTGCCGGTGTGTGGATGGGTGCGGGCGAAGACCGGGGCGAACCTGCCCAGGAACACGCCGTCGCGGGCCAGGGCGAGGATGATGCGGGGAATGGCCGCGAGGGCGATCAGCAGCGTGCTCAGGGTCGAGGCCACTGAGGCGCAGGCCATGAGGTCGCGCCCGGCTGATCCAAACATGACGCCGCCGACAACGAGGTGCGGAATCTCGTCTCCTCCGGGCGTCTGCTTGATCAATTCCTGCCAGGTGGCTGCGGGCAGGCCACCCAGCGTGCCGAGACCCGTAACCAGGGCGGTGGCAAAGATGACCGCCAGGGCCAGGGTCAGCCCGAGTGGGATCGACCGGGCGGGCCGGCGGGTTTCCTCGACGAGACCACAGGCGCTCTCGATGCCGACAAAGCTCCAGAACCCGAGGGCGATGCCCGGAACCACGAGGGCGGTGAGGTCCCTGGCCGGCACGTCACCGGGCGGGAGGAGATTGTCGGCCTTCCAGGGGCCCGTACTCGACCAGCCAAAGAAGCCCGCGAGTCCGAAGAACCAGCGTATCCCCATCATGACTACAAGAAGGGCCCCGGTCATCCAGGTGGCGCAGCGCAGTCCGCAGGGGTTGGGCAGAATGCCGGCGAGGGCGCGCGGCCCGTGGAGATCATGAGAGCCGT
>JBGTGS010000115.1:0-5800 GCA_041746615.1 Opitutaceae bacterium
GGGTGGTTATGGTAACGAATATGGGATTGATGCGGGCGGCGGCGGAAGCAGCGGTGGCGTCGGCGTCGGTGTCGTGACCATCGATCCTATACGGGTTCCTGCCCCAAATATCCCAGAGGACCCAAACAACGAACACGTGGATTGCGCAGGACTTAGAGCGCGCCTAGTTCAGGCAACAGATATTGAGGCGAGACACAGTGGTTACTTTAATGAAAATAGGCAGTATGCTCCTGTCGTTGGCGCCCTTTCGAATTCGGAAAGGTCGGCGCTAAATAATCCTTCGGGTAGTGGTTCCCTAAGCTCATTTTCTCCCTTCGATAGGATGAACTTAGTCGTCGGAACCGGAAGTGCAGGCTCAACGGTGTGGGCCTATAATGCGGGACGTGCATTGACCCAAACGAGCACTCCGGTTGGCCCGTCTGGAATTGGTATGACCGCGTTTCGGAACACCCGTTCGGCGGCGCAACTGGCCGGTGGTGTTGGTCTTGGAATGGCCATTTCTTCGACAACAATGAGTGCTGGTGCTACTTTTATGGCTGATAACTGGGGCGACGGCATTTCAAATGGTGCAGCTACAATTTTGGGTGGCATAGGAATGATTCCTGGGCCCATCGGAGTGACTACATCGTTGGCAACATCTGCGGTGAATTTGTTTATCTTGGCACCACATCAGGCGGCTGCGGATGTCCGAAACTGGAACGATACTGTCGCTAGTGCACGCTCATCTATAGCTACCATTCGATCAGCCCAACGAACTATCAGCAACGTGGAGATAGAAATGCGCGAAAAGGCGTGTCCCTGATGTTTCAATATAGTCCAACGTTATTATTCACCTGCGCTATACTTTCATTGTTAAGCGCGATCGGTGCTGTTATGACAGGCACTTTGTATCTCTTCGCTCACCAGGTAGTGCTATCCATTTGGGCATTTGCGCTGGTTCCGATCTTCATTTGGATTACAATTAAGCTTGTCCAGCATGCTAGAATCCTAGTCGAAACTCGGAAGGGTATGAACCGCAGTCAGGCAGGCCTGAACCGGAATGATAAATGATATACCAATCCGGAAGGATGGACGGACGGGGAAAAGGGTTATGGGGTCATTGACCCTTTTGATTAACCTTCACGCCCAAGACAACGCCGGGAATCCCAATCCAAGGGGTAATCCCAATCCAAGGGGTCATTACTTACCTTTTTCCCCTCGGACAAGGCACATTCGCCCTAGGTTGAATGGTAAGTAATGACCCCTTGGCTCCACTACCCCTTGGCTCCACTGCGAGCCGAGCTTGCGCACATAACGCAGGTACTCGACCTGCGTACTGGGCGCGAGACTGCGCAACTTGACCAGCTCGATGAAGGTAACGATGGACTGCGGATCCGAGGGCAGCGCCGTGACGCCAGCCCGTTTGGCATTATCTGGTTTTTTATTGATCATAGCCCGGCCAGTCTTGCCGGGCGCCGTCCCTCATCCCTAGCCTCGACACATGCCCACCGTGTTCCCCTCGGCTCGCGCACGCCACCGCCGCGCAGCGGCTTGGTTCAACAAGCCGGTACAGCACAACGCGGGCAGCCGTCCGTCTTCGGTCGATTCTTCCGCATTTGAAACTCCGTCCTCGCTCGGCCCGCGTGGCTGACCGGTAATCGTTGATCTAGCTGCGTGATTTCAAGTTGAAAAATGCAGTGGCAGTCCGCGGCGGGGGTGCTGCGGTTTGGAGTCATCCGTCCAGGGGGCGGCAGGGGACAGGGTCCGGGCGATCTGACTGCTTTTAAACGCGTGCGTTTATGCGTATCAGGTAAGTAAATACCGTGATCGTGCTGATCTTCGCGGATTGGGTACCGACAGTTCACTGGTGCGTCTTGCCCGCTTCTTTCTAGGCTCGGACATACGCGCGCCGGAAAAGACCCGCGGCCGTCCGTAACGATTACTCGTGCATGGGCTCGGTGCCCGGACCCTGACAACTGCCGTCCCTGATGGGCGGCTCTCTCAAAGAACAAAAATCATGCGCAAGTTACGCGGTGGGCGTGGGCACCCGCCGGAGCAGGTCCCAGACAAACCCGCACATCTCGCGGGCGAGGGCGACGGTCACCTTCTGACGCATCAGGCCTCGTCCCAGGAGGTGCCACGCCCGCTTGTGCAACCTTACCTGCACCTTCCACGCGAGTTCCCGGTAGATGCCATGAGGCCGACAAGCGGGACAAAAGTGTCCAACCTGTCGGCCGTATGAATACTAACAACAAAACTAACGGGGAGAAACTGATCGAGACGTTGCTCCAGGGCAAGAGCGAGGAAGTGAAGTTCGGGGTGGACGTGCACGCGAGGGAACTGGTGACGAGCATCCAGGAGGACGGTTCGATGCCGCAGCGAGGCAGGCGAATGAGCCGGGAGCTGCTGGTGGGGGTGGCGAAGGCACTGGTGGGTGCGGGAAAGAAGGTGTACGTGGTGCAGGAATGCGGGCCGTGCGGCTACGTTTTGCACCGGGAATTGGAAGCGGCCGGTGCGGTCAGTTACGTGGTGACAGCGCGGGACCTGACGGACGGACGGCGGCAAAAGACGGACGGATTGGACGCGGTGGAGTTGGTCAACAATCTGGATCGGTTCCTGCGAGGCCACCGCAAGGCGATGACGGTGATCCGGGTGCCGAGCGAGGAGGAGGAGCGGGCGCGGGCGCAGTCGCGGCTGCGCGACCAGCTGCGCGACAGCCGCCAGCAATGGTCCAGCCGGGGTCGCAGTCTGCTGCTCGCCCAGGGCTATCACGTGTCGGGGGAATGGTGGACGCCGCGGGCCTGGCGGAAACTGTGCGCGGAAACGGCGTTGCCGGACTGGCTGCGGGAGGAACTGGACGTGATGCGCACGGTGCTCTTGGAGCTCGACGTGCAGGAGAAGACGCGCCGCAAGAGCCTGGAAAAGGCCGCGCCCAAAGAACTGCCCAAGGCGATGGGGGCGCTCAGCTGGGTGCAGTTGCTGCGGGAAATGTGCTCGTGGGAGCGCTTCAGCAACCGCCGGCAGGTGGGCGGTTACACTGGCCTGTGTGCTGGGGTGGACCAAAGCGGCGGACGTTGCCGGGACGGATCGATCAACCGGTACGGCAATCCCCGGGTGCGGCACCTGCTGATCGAGATGATCTGGCGGCTGGAACGCTGGCAGCCGGATTATCCTCCGGTGCGCGGACAAACTGAAGACGTCATGTCTTGACTCTTGACAAAAAGGACTGAGTCGGAATCCACGCACCGTGGCGAGAAGGCACCGGATCGAGTACGCAGGGGCGTGTTATCACGTGATCAATCGCGGCAATTACCGTGCGTGGGTGTTTGCGGATGAAGGGGCGAAGGATGTCTTCGAATTGTGCTCAGCGGAGGCGGCACCCGCGAGTATCAGCACCCTGGAAAGGATTAACTCTGCCCCGTGGATTGACTCCACCGTAGAATTGCGGCCGCGCGGAGGTCAGAATGGTCCAGGATGGACCGCCGTAATCTGGTTCAGTGAGGCCCCGGAATACCGGGGGGCTTGAAGGCCGTGGCGAAGTAAACTGCGGCGATGATCAGGCCGAAACTCACGGCATAGTTCCAGGTGAGTCGCTCCTTGAGGACGATCCAGGCAAAGACCACGAAGACGCCGAGCGCAGGACAAATGAAGACGTCATGTCTTGACTCTTGACAAAAGAGCTGAGGCGAGGATTGCCTCCCGGGTATGGCGAGACCCTTGCGGATCGAGTATGAGGGGGCGCGTTATCACGTGATCAACCTGGGGAATTACCGGCGCAGCCTGCTTGGCGAGGCCGGGACGGCGGCCAAACTTACTTGCCAGCTTACGATGCCTGGGCAACCTCCACGCCATGATCAAGGCCAGTGATGGCTCCATTGCCGCCGCCTATGACGGAGCCTGGCAGGGCGGAGATGGCCAAACCGTCCGGTTTGCCCGGAGGGCACCGCCCTGCCGGCACCGGCACGGTGGCAGGGCAAGGCAATACGATGCCTTCGGCCGCACCGTCCGCGAGACCGGTCCCTATGCGGCGGACAACCCGTTCCGGTTCTCGACCAAGTACACGGACACGGAGACCGACCTCGTTTACTACGGCCTGCGGTACTACAGCCCCAGCATGGGCCGGTTCATCAACCGCGATCCGATCGAGGAGCAGGGCGGGTTGAACCTGTACGGATTTGTGGGTAATAACGCCGTGAACCGTGTTGATATTCTTGGTTTATCGGCGAGTGGTGGCCCTGTCATCCTGATGGAGCCTTTCGAAGTAAATGAAATTAATGGGCCTACCGTCTTTTTGAAGCCTTTTATTGTAGATGTAGTGGGCAGAACTCCAGAACAGGAAGATGCTAACTATTATTTCATTGGGAGATCTGGCGGAGCGGATTTCTACTATCCAGATGAAGTCAATCTGACGAGTGCTTTTATACACTCTAAGAGATCGAAAGACCCCACAGTTGTTTCAACCGGGAATAGCTCTTCCACTACCGGTGAAAAAGCTACCGATCCCCCCAGTACAGCGACTACAAGTAATCCTGCCCCAGACAGTGAAGTAGCAGGGGGCGCGGTAGGCGTTGGTGGGGTTTTGGAGCAAGCGGGTATCGTCCGCGACAACTACAACGCTTTGGTTGGTCAGCTTAGAGCTACCGGCGCACACGATCCCGCTCGGGATGCGATTCGCGCCCAGATGCATGCGCCTGGGAACTCAACAGCGATGTCGCGCTCGATGGGAAGTCTGTATCGTTGGGAGCAAGCACAGGCAGGTGTGACGCCGGGCAACGCGAATCCAGCGTCTACTTCCGCGGCGATGAACAGCGCGGGTGCAATCGCGAAATACGGCGGACGTACGGTGATCGTCGTCGGCGTCGCGTCCAGTGCGGTAACTGTCGCAACATCTCCCACTCCATATCGCTCCGGTGCGCAGCAAAGCTCTGCGATCATCGTCGGAGTGGGTGGCGCGAAAGCCGGAGCGGCTGGCGGTGCCGCTATCGGAACGCTGATCTTCCCTGGAATCGGCACCGGCATCGGCGCGGTAGTCGGCGCAGTTGTTGGAGGAATCGGAGGCGGAATGGCTGGCCACGAAATGGGCGGCGCAGCCTATGATGGCATCCATGGTCCTGGACTTTAAACGTGTTCATCCAATGTTCCTCGATCTACTTCGCGACAACTCACGGGTAAGCACGGATGGACAATCCATCGCTGTGGCCTTCACGCATTGGGCACGCCGTTCGAAAAATTTTTCGTTCAACCTGGAACGCGTTAGAGTGGTGGAAGCGGTTCAAATCGAACCTGCCACGATGCAGCTAATGTTCGTCTTAGAAGACGGCACACGATGCGCGATCACAGAGGAAATGTCGGGTTGGAGCGAAGTCTTGGCCTTCGTGCAAAGCCACTTCGCCGAATTTGATCGTGACGCTTACGAACGAGCCAAAGGTGACATTGGCCGCGTGTGCCTCTGTTGGGATTAGAGCCGGGTATGAACCGGCAGGATAGGTGACAACAGACAAACCGGGGATCGATCCGAAGGAGTCAATAATTAACCATTGACGATGCTGATTGCCTACTCACCTACGGGTCGATGGTGAGGAAATTGCGGATGGAGGAGACGGGCGGGCTGCTCATGACCCGGGACGGCGGCCAAACTTACTTGCCAGCTTACGACGCCATGGGCAACGTCCACGCGATGATCAAGGCCAGTGATGGCTCCCTTGCCGCCGCCTATGACGGAGCCTGGCAGGGCGGAGATGGCCAAACCGTCCGGTTTGCCCGGAGGGCACCGCCCTGCCGGCACCGGCACGGTGGCAGGGCAAGGCAATACGATGCCTTC
>JBGTGS010000116.1:0-4219 GCA_041746615.1 Opitutaceae bacterium
CCTGTCCGGCAAGGTCGGCGCCGGGCTGGACCCGTGTGGCGCGGTACAGGTCGCCTTTGACCTGGCCGACGGCCAGGAGCGGGAAACCGTTTTCCGCCTCGGGGTGGGTCGCAATCCCGACGATGTTCAGAACCTGATCCAGCGTTTCCGCCGCCCCGGCGCCTGTCGCGCTGCGTTGGAGGGCGTCTGGGCCCATTGGAACCACACCCTGGGCGCGATCAACGTGGACACGCCTGATCCCGCCGTGAATGTGATGGCGAACGGATGGCTGCTCTACCAGACTCTGGGCTGCCGGCTCTGGGGCCGGACGGGGTTCTACCAATCCGGCGGCGCCTACGGGTTCCGCGACCAGTTGCAGGATGTGATGGCGCTGGTGCATGCCGCCCCGGCCCTCACGCGCGCCCATCTTCTTCGGGCAGCCGCCCATCAGTTCCTGGAGGGGGACGTGCAGCATTGGTGGCATCCCCCGGATGGGCGCGGGGTGCGGACCCACTTCTCTGACGACTACCTGTGGCTGCCCTTTGTGACCTGCCGCTATGTGGCCAGTGTGGCGGACCACGGGGTCCTCGACGAGAAGGTCTCCTTTCTCGAAGGCCGGCCGGTCAAGCCGGAGGAGGAGGCCTACTATGACCTGCCCAACCGCACCGACGAGACGGCGACGCTGTATCAGCATTGCGTCCGTGCCATCGAGCGCGGATTGCGGTTCGGCCCACACGGTCTGCCGCTGATGGGCTGTGGCGACTGGAATGACGGCATGAACCGTGTGGGCCACGAGGGGCGGGGCGAAAGCGTCTGGCTGGCATTCTTCCTCCACGATGTCCTCACGCAGTTTGCCGATCTGGCCCGGGCGCGACACGATCCGGCCTTTGCCGACCGCTGCCTCGCCCAGGCCCGGACCCTGCAGGAGAACATCGAATTGCATGCCTGGGATGGCGCCTGGTATCGCCGGGCCTGGTTCGACAACGGCGATCCGCTGGGTTCCGCGACCAACACCGATTGCCGGATCGATTCCCTGCCGCAGAGCTGGGCGGTGCTCAGTGGCGCGGGCGATCCAGCGCGGGCGCGCCAGGCCATGCAATCCGTGGACCAGCACCTGGTGCGCCGAGCGGACCGGTTGATCCAATTGTTTGATCCCCCCTTCGACCGGTCCGGGCAGGATCCCGGCTATATCAAGGGATACATTCCCGGTGTGCGCGAGAACGGCGGACAATACACCCACGGCGCAATCTGGACGACGATGGCGTTCGCCCGGATGGGGGACGCAGCCCGTGCGTGGGAGCTCTTTAACCTGCTCAACCCCGTCCGCCACGGCGACACGGCTGGCAACATCGCCACCTACAAGGTGGAGCCCTATGTCATCGCCGCCGATGTCTATGCGTTGGCCCCGCACACGGGCCGGGGGGGATGGACCTGGTATACGGGCTCGGCTGGCTGGATGTACCGGCTGCTGGTCGAGATCCTGCTGGGTGTAAACCGGGAGGGCGATCAGTTGCGCCTCGACCCCCGGATGCCGCCGTCGTGGCAAACCTACAAAATCCATTATCGCTACCGGGAGACGTTTTATCATCTCACCATTTCCCGTCTGCCCGTGGATGTACCCGTTGCGCCGCGTCTCACCCTTGATGGGAAGGACTTGCCCGGGACAACCCTGCCTCTGGTGGACGACCGCCGGGAGCACACCGCCGAGCTGCGGGTCAGCTGCCCTCAGCCGTAGGAGCGTTAGAAAATGCCGCCCCGGCATTTTCTATTCAGGCAAACCCTGATGGCGCATCGACGGCACTCAGGGTAGAATTAAAGGATCATTCGAGCGGCGCGTTGCGACCATCTTCGCGGGCGGCGCGTGAGCCATGGTAAAAAAGGATCAAATCCCTTGTCCAAGTCCTGTAATTTAATTGTCACGACCCCGAAGTGGCGGAGTGGATACCCGCCGGTAGTATTCGGTAGTCACTCGGCTGGGGGCAAGATACGCAAGTGATGCCTGGCAAGTCTGGATTTCCGACACTCGTGGTGATGGGCGGAACGCTGAAAATATGAGGTTCGCTATTGATCGATGAAGGGCCGTGGGTGGCCAGGTCACCTAATGAAAACCCTGATACACATCATGAACTTCAAATTACCAGTAATCAGTTTTTGCCTGATGGCCTTGGCCACCATCGCAACGAATTCCCGCGCGGGATCGATCTTCGACGACGCGGGGGCCATTGATCCCGTGAAGTATGCGCTCGAGGCCTTCAGTTGGGATGCCGACGCCGTCAACGCCCGGCTCGGCCCCACCTTTGAGGACCTCCATACGCCCTGCACCCCCGATGAGCGTCCCACGCTCTTCCGGCCCACCTCCAAGGGCGACCCGGCCGGATGGCACCGCATCAACCCCTGGGAACTGGGCACCGCGCCGGAGAAGGATTACGATTACTGGAGCGACAGTGGTCAGGTCGGCTACGTGCCGGACAATCCCTCGACCGATCCCGGTCTGGATCGCATCGCGGTCTACGCCTACTACTCGAAGGTCTTCGCCATCAGCCCTCGTCTGGATTGGGCCAGCGGCAAGCCGCATCCGGATCCCCAGACCCGCGACTCCTACTACATCGGGCTCAATGGCGGGACACCGATGCAACCGGTCGGCATGGCCCGTGGCACCGGCCTGACCCAGAACGAAGCCCTCGTCATCTGGCGCGACGGCCTGTTCGGTGTTGCCGGCACCCAGACCAGTCGGCGGGGCCAGGACCGTCCCTATCCCGGCTTCATGTTCCCCGTGCACAAGGTCCCCACGGCCATCGCCATCACCACGAGCAACGAGTTCGCGCTCGTGACGATCTGGGACATCAATGAGCAGAAGGGCCAGCTCGCCGTGGTCGCGCTCGAGGGCAAATATCTGTCCTACCACACCATGCCTTACATGGGCATGACCAACCAGGGCAGCTGGTCGGACTTCAAGCTTCTGGGCTACATCGATCTCCCCATGGCCGCGCCGAGCGCGGTCTCCGCCGCCAGCAACGGCTATTATAACGGTCCGTCCTCCACCGGAGGAAAGACCCTGGGATCAATCGATTTCGCCGATGATGCAACCCGCGAAAAGTATTACACGGGCGGCGGCTTCATTGCCCGGGGCGGCTATGCGATCGTCGCCTCCAAGCAGGAGAACAAGGTCGCCATCGTGGACCTGACACCGCTGTTCACCTACATGCGTGAGAGCTACCTCTCCTCGTCCGCGTCCTACGCCGCAACGATGGCCAATCGTGGGCCGGGGGGCTCACAGTTCCCGCAGACCTTCGAGGTGAATCCCGCCAACCGGCCCACCATCGCCTGGCAGGGCGCCTTCACGACGCCGACCGCCGTGCTCGCCGGCCACCGCATCGATCGCTGGTCCCAGGATCGCTTCAAGGCCTACATCGCGACCGAGGACGGCACCATCAACATCATCGATACCTCGCCGATCATGGCCCGCTCGTCCTGGCACATCCGGGGCACGCTGGGCGTGATGGGCACGTTTCAGGTTGGACGCAATCCCGTCAGCATGACCTTCGCCCGCATTGCGGAAAAGAACCTGCCGCTGATTCCGTCCACGAGCCACAGCGGCATCGCCGACGCCCACAACGCGGTCTTCTGGGTCGCCTGCCGCGGGGACCGGGTGGTCCAGGCCGTCCACACCTTCCAGGGCAAGGGACAGGTCCATATGACCATTGAGGACTCGCGCATGGGCGATCCGGTGGCCGTCAGCACCGCAGTGCGCGGCCCCATCGTCACGGTGGCTGATTTCGCGGGCAAGAAGATCATCTCCTTCCGCATCGGCGAGATCAACGATCTCCGCAACAAGGTGGTCTACGGCATGGGTGCCGACGGCACGGACAAGGTCGAGTACGCCGGCGACCTTTCACTCGGAGGCAGACCATTCCTGGTCGGCTCCGCCAACACGAACTAAGGCCGGGGGCTTTTTGATGGAGGTGGCGCGTTTGCGCGCCACCTTGCGAGACTGCCGGCAACCTACTGCCGAAAACGGCACCACCCATCCGCCGCCGCCCCGTACGGGCGGCGGCGTTTTTGTGCCTTCGGGCCGGCTTGATAGCGGTTAATAGGAAGGGTGGCCGTCATGCTGGACGCGAAGGGTAGGGCGCTCTCTCCGAGAGCGCCGCTCGAGTTTGGCCGTGACTAGTTGCGCGTAGAGGAAAATGCTTGCCTAAGGTACTAGTTATTGGACTATGTAACAGCATGGGCTACCCAA
>JBGTGS010000117.1:0-2035 GCA_041746615.1 Opitutaceae bacterium
GACGCCGGCGGAAGCACTCGCGATGGTCGACCTCACCCCGCGCATGGACCACTTCCCGGCCCAGCTCTCGGGCGGGGAGCAGCAGCGCGTGGCCATCGCCCGCGCCATCGCCAAGCGCCCCGAGGTGCTGCTCTGCGACGAACCCACCGGCGCCCTCGATGTGCGCACGGGGATCACCGTCCTGGAGGCTGTCCAGCGCATCAACCGCGAGCTCGGGACCCTCACGGTCATCATCACCCACAACGTCATCATAGCCGACATGGCCGACCGCGTGTTCACGCTGTCCGACGGACGTATCCATCATGCTCATACCAACTCCGCCCGCAAGCCGGTGGCTGGACTCGCCTGGTAGGGATGTGCATCGGATGAGGATTGAAAATGGAAGATGGCGCGACCCGCACTAACTCCATCCCGGTTTTATTCCCCGGCCCAGCATGAACCATCTCGACCGCAAACTCCTGCGCGACCTGCGTGCGCTGAAGTCGCAGGCCCTGGCGGTCGCCCTCGTCATGGCCTGCGGCCTCGCCATGATGATCATGACGCGGAGCCTGATCCTCTCCCTGGACACGGCGCGGAACGACTACTACGAGCAGCACCGCTTCGCCCAGGTGTTCTCGTCGCTTAAGCGCGCCCCGAAGCCCGTGGCCGCGCAGATCGCCGCTCTGCCTGGAGTGGCGGCGGTGGAAACCTCCGTGGCCGTGCAGGTCACCCTCGACCTGCCGGCGATGATCGAGCCTGCCGTCGGACTGATCAACACCCTGCCCGACCGGGGTGAACCCGTGCTCAACCGTCTCTACCTGCGCACCGGCCGGCTTCTTGCCCCGGGCGGGCGCAACGAGGTGGTCGTGGGCGAGGCCTTTGCTGAGGCGCATGGGCTGCGGCCGGGCGACACGGTTTCCGCCATCCTAAACGGCCGGAAACTGCCGCTGCGCATCGTGGGCATCGTGCTCGCCCCGCAGTTTGTCTTCGAGGCCCCGCCGGGCGCGGCCCTGCCCGACAACCGCACCTTTGGCGTGTTCTGGATGCGCGAACGCGAACTGGCCGAGGCCTACAGCCTGGAGGGTGCCTTCAACACGGTCGCGCTCACGCTCGCTCCCGGGGGAAGCGAAAGCAAAGTCATTGCCGCGATTGACCGCGTGCTCGAGCCCTATGGCGGCCTCGGTGCCTACGGGCGCAAGGACCACCCGTCCGATGTCCGTGTGAGTGACGAAATCCGCGTGCTCCGGGGACTGTCGTTCGGCTTCCCGCTCGTCTTTCTCAGCGTGGCCGCATTCATGACCAATGCGGTCATGGGTCGCCAGATCACGCTGCAGCGTGAGCAGATCGCCATCCTCAAGGCCTTCGGTTTCACCAACCGCCAGATCGGCCTTCATTTCATCAAGTTCGCCCTTGTGATCGTCACCGCAGGCACCCTGGCCGGCACCCTCGGTGGATACTTCCTCGGCGGAAAGCTGGTGGGCATGTACCACCTGTTCTTCCGCTTCCCCGAGCTCGATTTTATTCTCGCCGGGGGCGCGCTCCTCGCGGCCGCCGGTGCCAGTGCGCTGGCCGCCTTTGTTGGTGTGATCGGTGCCGTGCGACGCGTGGCCGCACTCTCCCCCGCCGAGGCGATGCGACCCGAGCCGCCTGCCAGCTTCCGTCCTGCGCTCTTCGAGCGTCTCGGCGTCACCCGTTGCTTCGGCGTCTCGTTTCGCATGTCCCTGCGTAACATCGAGCGCAAGCCCGTTCACGCCGCCCTCACCTGCGCTGCCCTTGCCCTCGCGACCGGCATTCTGGTCATTCCCAATTCGTTTCGCGACGGCATCAACCACATCCTCGATTTTCAGTGGGATGTCTCCCAGCGCCAGACCGTCACCGTCTCCCTCGTTGAACCCGGTCCCATTCGAGCCTTGGCCAACCTGCGCAACCTGCCGGGCGTCATCCACGCCGAGCCCTTCCGCGGCGCCCCCATCGAGCTACGCGCCGGCAACCGCTCGCGCCGCCTGACCCTTTCGGGCATCCCCGCCGGCTCCCATCTCAACCGGGTGATCGACGC
>JBGTGS010000118.1:0-7376 GCA_041746615.1 Opitutaceae bacterium
CATTGCAGCAGGACGACGGCGGGTGGCAGCGCGAAGGTCCAGCCCAGCGAGAGGGTGCCGCTCCATTGCTGGTTGAACACCGCGAAGCTGAAGAGCAGAGCCCCGGCCGCCGCCAGCGTCGGATGCCAGCGGAGCAAGCGCGCACAGCCGTAGAAGGAGGCCGCCCCCATCAGATGTGCGAAAAGCATGAGCGCATGGATGGCCCCATAGACCCCTAGGAAATGGGAGAGCAGCCCGGCCAGCGCGAACGGGATGCGGTCGGGCACCGGATAGGCCGACCAGTCGGCACCAGCAGGCATGCCCAGGCGGGCAATTGCTCCGAATGTATTTCCAGAAAGCGACCACTGCTCGGCGGCGATTTGTACTCGTGCGGCAATTTCCAGCAGATCGCCGCCGGGGGGGCCGTCAGGGGCGGTCCAGGCTTGCGGATCCCAGCGTGCATGGATCGTCAGCCAGATGGCGGCTACGAACAGCAGCAGCAGGAGGAAGGTGAAAGGTGCGCGGGGGCGACGGCGCATGAAGCGGGAGGGCGGACTGAGAAAACTGACAGTCATACATTCCCGCTGCCAAGGTTATAGTTCCCTGCAACGGTCCTGCCTTCCGCGCCGATGTCGCGATGAATGTGCTTTTGATGCCTGGACATGCGACAGTGGGGCTGGTCTCGCAACGTGGCGTGCAAGCCCGCGACCACCATCAAAGAATACAAACTGACCCACCACCCCGGCTTGCCTGACCTTCGGGCTGTCGCCTTGCTGGCCCGTGATGCCATTCTTTTCCACCGGTCTGGATAGGCTTGAAACCGTGCTGGGTCGCAGGTTGTCCGGGTGCATTCTGCTGGGGCTGGTGGTGGTGGCATACACGGTTTCTTATTGGCAGCATCCCTTGCTGCCGCAGTCCGATCCGTCGGTGGTCCGCGAGGGCTGGTGGACGTGGCACGACCAGTTTGCGTACTGGCAGTCGGCCGCCGAACTGGCCCGGGGGAGCCTGACGGCGGAGCACTACCATTATCCCTTGGGATATCCCCTGTTGGGGGCGGCGGCTCTGCGGCTGATGCCGGTTCACCCCTTCTTTCCAGCCAACCTTCTGCTGGTGCTGGCGGCGGGATTTGCCTGGTGGCTTCTGCTTAGGCGGGGGGGGCTGAGCCGGGTTCAGACGCTGGTGGTGGTGGGACTGTTTTGCTGGACCCATGGCTCATTACTGGCGCTCACGCTGGTGATTCCCTGGAACACGATCGCGACGCAGGCGACTTTGCTGACCGGGATGGTGGTGATGCTGACGCTGCGGGACGGGCGCAGGGTGTTGTGGCTGTCGGGTCTGGCGGCGATCACCTACCTGTTCCGTCCGGGGGATGCAGTTTGTTTTGCGCCGATGCTGGTCTGGTCGGTCCTGAGCCTGCCGGGTTGGCGGGAACGCATGGTTCGCGGGTTGACCGGAATTGGGGTGATCAGTGCCGCGGTCGTGTTGGTGGGCCTCCTCAATCTCTCGGTGTTTGAGCGCTGGAGTTCGCCTTACGAGCGGTTGTCGTGGGACGCGGTGGGGTTCGTGTCCTATCCGGTGTCCTGGATGTGGTTCTGGCTGATGGTGGATGGAGAGCCCTTTTTTGGGGAGACAGGCACGGCCCTGATCTTTCGTTACCCGTGGATGCTGCTCCTGCCGGCCGGACTTGTCTGGTTTGTGCGCAAGGGAGGTGGGGCGGCGGTTGCGGTATTGGCCACGGTGATGATGAGCTGGGGCTTTTACACTAGCTACAACGACTTCGTGCCCTCGGCGATATTCCGGTTCAGCTTGATTCATTATATTTCATGGAGTTTTCCGCTGCTGTTTGGTCTGACTGTCACGGCGGTGGTGCGAGGCTGGCGTGAACGCGCAACCCGGGTGGGACTGGGGGTGTCGGTGGGCCTGGCCGTGCTGGCGACCGGCCTGCATTTGGAGGAGAGGGAGCTCCCCGCAGAGGTGGCGATGGGCAGTGTGGAACAATTGCCGGTGGAGCGTCCGCTCTGGGTAAAATTTCCCGGTGATTCGCTGGAACAGGCCGGAGCACTCCAACTGGATGGGCGCCGCCTGCAGGAGTCGCTCGACTACCACATTCCCTATGTGCCTGCTGACCTGCGGATCCTGCTGGGACGCCGGACTCCGGGCACGCGTCTCGCAGCGCCGGCGGAGGCGGGCATCACGGCCGTCCCAGTGGTGGGTCACTACGTCTGGGCGTGGGAGTGGACCCCGGCGCGCTGGTGGCCACCCCGGCAGTGATCCCTGGATCTGCGGGATAATTTTCCGGCATCGCCAGCTTTGGACTTGGCCTGTGGCACCGGCTCGCAACACTCCGACTCCTGCTCATGGCTACCCGACGCATGCCCCAGGCTTCCTTTGCAGGAAAAAAGGTGCTGGTGACCGGCGGACTCGGTTTCATCGGGTCGAACCTTGTCCGCACCCTTGCCGGTGCCGATGCGGAGGTGACGGTGGTGGATTCGCTGATCCCCGAGTACGGCGGCAACCTGCGCAACCTCGCGGGCTTTGGCGACCGCGTCCGCATCAACATATCGGACGTGCGCGACCGACACAGTCTGCCGCATTTCGTGCGCGGCCAGGATTATCTTTTCAACCTCGCCGGGCAGACTAGCCATATGGACTCGATGACCGATCCGGAGACGGACCTGGAGATCAACGCCCGGGCGCAGCTCTCGATCCTCGAGGCCTGTCGCCTGCACAACCCCGACATCCGGGTGGTCTTTGCCAGCACGCGTCAGCTGTATGGAAAACCCGATTACCTGCCGGTGGACGAGGCTCACCCTCTGCGGCCGGTCGATGTGAACGGCATCAACAAGCTGGCCGGCGAGGGGTATCATCTCCTCTATGACAAGGTGCATGGCATACGCAGCACCGTGCTTCGGCTCACCAACACGATCGGTCCGCGCATGCGGGTGAAGGACGCACGCCAGACCTTTGTCGGGGTCTGGATCCGGCGGATCCTCGCCGACAAATCCTTCGAGGTCTGGGGCGGCGAGCAGCGCCGGGATTTCACCTACGTGGACGATGCGGTGGATGCGTTCCTGCGCTCTGCACTGGAGCCGAAGGCCGCCGGACGGGTGTTCAACGTGGGCGGCACCGCACCGGTGAGCCTGCAGGAACTCGCGGAGCTGCTGGTGCACGTCAACGGCAGCGGACGATTCAAGCAAAAGACCTTCCCAAAAGAGCGGAAGAAAATCGACATCGGTGATTTCTACGCCGATGACAGCCTTCTCCGGAAAACCATAGGTTGGAAACCCCGAACCTCTCTCCGGTCCGCGCTGAGCAAGACGCTGGCGTACTACCGCAGGGAGTTGGCGCACTATGTTTGAAGTCATCCTCCTGATTTTGCTTTTTGCCCTCCTGCTTACCCATCCCTGCGTTCCCAGGAGTGATGATTGACAGGCTCCGGGAAAACTTCTGTTCCCATGCTGCTGCCCGCTGACCCCAAGGCTGATTATCTCGCCCACGCCCCGGCCATCCATGCCGCCATCGACCGGGTGCTGGCCAGCGGTCACTATGTGCTCGGCCCGGAAGTGACGGCATTTGAGGAGGAGTTCTCCGCGTTCCAGCTCGGTGGATTCACCGTGGGGGTGGCCAATGGCACCGAAGCCATCGAACTGGCCTTGCGGGCGGCCGGCATTGGCGCGGGGGATCAAGTGGCGACGGTGGCCAATACCGTCACCGCCACCGTGTCGGCGATCCAGCAGATTGGCGCGCAGCCCGTTTTCGTTGAGATCGACCCCGCCACCATGGTGATGTCCGCCGAAGCCCTCGCCGCGATGTTGGCGCGGCCCGGGTCAGAGGTGCGGGCGGTAGTGCCGGTGCATCTCTACGGGAACCCCGCCGATCTCCCCGCCATCGTCGGACTCGCCCGACGCCACGGTATCCGCGTGATCGAGGACTGCGCTCAGGCGCATGGGGCCTCCATGGCCGGTGCCCCGGCCGGGACCTGGGGGGATCTGGCCGCCTTCAGCTTTTATCCGACCAAGAATCTCGGTGCACTGGGCGATGGGGGTGCCGTATTCACCCGGGACGAAGTGCTTGCCGACCGGGTGCGCATCCTGCGTCAGTACGGCTGGCGCACGCGTTACGTGGCGGATGAACCGGGGCGCAACAGTCGCCTCGACGAGCTTCAGGCCGCCATCCTGCGGGTGAAGCTTCCTCATTTGGAGGCGGGCAATACCCGTCGGCGTGCCCTGGCCGCCCGCTATCATGAAGAGCTCGCCAACCTGCCCCTGCGTCTGCCGACGGTGTCTCCGGGAGCGGAGCCGGTGTACCATCAGTTTGCCGTGCGCTCGTCCCGACGGGATGATTTGCAGGCCTGGCTGAGGGAGAGGGGCATCCTTTGCGGTGTGCTCTACCCCGTGCCCATCCACCATCAACCGGCCTACCGTGACCCCGGCCTGTCACTGCCTGCAACCGAGCAGGCCTGTGCGGAGGTGCTGTGCCTGCCTTGCCATCCGGCGATTTCCGATGAGGACGCTGGCCTCATCACTGCGGCGATCCGGGCTTTTTTTGCGTAGCCGCCGGGCCGCTGAACGCCTTTGCTTGCCGTCGCCCCATGGCTGAACCCCCTTCGCCCGCCCTCAGTTTTGTGATCCCGCTTTACAACAGCGCGGACACCATTCGTGCGTTGGTCCGGGATATCGAGGCCCTGTCCGTTGAGGGCGGTCACGAGATCGTGCTGGTGAATGATGGCAGCCGGGATGCGACGGTGGAGGTCTGCCGCGAGATCATGCGGACGGCGCGGGTGCCGGTCACCTTCATCAATCACGCGCGCAACTTCGGTGAGCACAACGCCGTGCTCACGGGCTGGCGCCACGCCCGCGGTGCCTATGTGGTCAATCTGGACGACGACGGCCAGAATCCACCGGCTGAGGCCGTGCGCCTCTATGAGCACGCCAAGGCCGAGCGGCTGGATGCGGTCTTCGGGCATTACGCCGCCAAGCGACATGCGGCTTGGCGGAACTGGGGCAGCCGGTTCACCAACCGGGTCACGGATTGGATTTTGGACAAGCCGCGGGGGTTTTATCTGTCGAGTTTCCGCTGCGTGAACGCGCTGGTGGCGCGCGCGGTGGCGGCGAACACCGGACCTTTTCCCTACATAGATGGGCTTATCCTGCAGGTGACCCAGCGCATAGGCGGGCTGGAGGTGCGGCATGCCGAGCGCCAGGCAGGGGAAAGCGGCTACACGCTGCGACGGCTGCTGCGATTGTGGCTGAGCACTTTTGTCAATTTCTCGATCATGCCCCTGCGCATGGCCACGGTGATTGGCCTGACCATGAGTTTTGCGGGCCTGCTCGGTATCGGGTGGGTGGCGGTCCTCTGGTTCACGGAGAGCGGTCCGACCCTTGGCTGGGGCTCGTTGATGGTGGCGCTCCTGATCTTTTCCGGGACGCAGCTGATTCTACTCGGCCTGATCGGGGAATATCTGGGCCGCATGTTTCTGACGGTGAGCCAGCGTCCGCAGTCCGTCGTGCGCGAAGTGCTGCGCAACGACCCGCTTATTTGACATGCCGGTGAAGTCCAGTGACGAACGGGACGTGGATTTGGCCGGCCAAAGCCTGGGTATAAGCGGGCTGAACAAAACCGCTCCGCGGTTTTCCCCCATGCACGGGGACCGTAGTAGCCGATCCGTGCGGCGAAGCATGCGCAGAGTTCTCCAACTGGTCGCATTATTCGCCCTTGCGGGGCAGGTTCTCTCCGCTGCTGGGACACCGCCCTTTGCGCACGAGCGGCTGGGGGTGGCGGATGGCTGCTTCGTCGAATCAGTGGCCTTCTACGATGCGGTGCGCGAACGTCTCGGTGCGGATGCCTGGTGCCGGATCCTCCAGTGGGGAGCGCGGGAGGACGACGAAATCGTGGCCGGCCACGCCGTCGCCGTGCTTGAACATCAGCGCCGCCTGTGGATCTGGGATGTGAATTACGGCTGGATGCCTTCAGCGGTCAGCCCAACGCAGCGTGAGGATGCCGCCACGGTGGCCGCACCGGTCACGGCGAAGTATCCGCGGATTGAGGCGCGCCATCCGTTGTACCGGCATGATTTCCCGCAGACGGCCGGAAGGGTGGGGGCGTCGGATCCGCCGGGGGTGTCGTCCGGCGCATTGCGGGATGCGGCGGCGCAATGCGGTATCGACCTCGATAAACCGCTGCCCTGAGCACGTCCGTTCTCTATCCTGGCTCGGTGCTCTCGTTCACCGACACGCTCTCGGGCAAGAAGGTCGCCTTCTCCCCACGCGACCCCGGTCGAGCGGGGATCTATTGGTGCGGCCCGACGGTCTACGACCATCCCCATCTCGGCCACGCCCGCAACGCGCTCGGCTATGACATCTTGCACCGCTACCTCGAATGGCGCGGCTACGACGTGACGTTGGTGTCCAACATCACCGACATCGACGACAAGATCATCCAGCGCGCCGCACGCGAAGAGCGACCCGAGCACGAAGTAGCAACGGAATTCGAGCGTTCCTACATCGACCAGATGAGCCGCTTCGGCATCCAGGCCCCCGACCTTCGCCCGCGAGCCACCGAGTACGTGCCGCAGATGATCGACGTGATCGCGCTACTCGTCGACCGCGGCTACGCGTACGCGGTCGAGGGAAGTGGCGTCTACTTCGATGTCGATCGTCTCGACGACTACGGGGCACTCGTACACCGCGACGTACACGAGCTTCGGGAGGGCGTCGGAGCGCGCGTCGACGTCGACGAGCGCAAAGACGATCCCCTCGACTTCGCGCTGTGGAAGTCGGCCAAGCCGGGAGAGCCCGCATGGCCTTCTCCGTGGGGACCGGGCCGGCCAGGCTGGCACATCGAGTGCGTCGCGATGGCGCTGCAATTGCTCGGCACCGATTTCGACATCCACGGCGGGGGTGACGACCTCGTGTTCCCGCACCACGAAAACGAGCGGGCCGAGGCCACCGGCACCGGACAGCCTTTTGCCCGCACCTGGATCCACAACGGCATGGTGCAGGTCAGCGGCGAGAAGATGTCGAAATCGTTGGGCAACTTCACCACTCTTGCCGAGGTTCTCGAGCGCTACGACGCGCGGGCCTTGCGACTGTTGATCCTGCAGACCCACTATCGCATGACATTGGACATCAACAGCGCCGCGCTCGACCAGAGCGCGGCGGCGATCGGTCGACTCGACGCAATGGCGCGCCGCGCGATTGCCGCCGGCATCGACCTCGAATCGCAGGTCTTCGTCGACGAGTTGGTCGACGAGTTTCGCGACGCCATGGACGACGACCTCGGCACACCGAGCGCAGTCGCCGTCATCTTCGACGCGTTGCGCCAAGCAAACGCTGCACTCGATGGCAACGACCTCGGCGCGGCACGCACGCTGAGCGCGACCGTCGTCGAGTTGGCCA
>JBGTGS010000119.1:0-13415 GCA_041746615.1 Opitutaceae bacterium
CTGCCGCCAGGCCTTGGCCAGCACACCATGGCGCGGCCCGAGGAAAAACGCCCCGGCAAACACCACGCTCGCCGCCAAGACCATCAACGGCCCGGTGGGCAGACCCGGACGCATGAAGGAGAAGAAGCCCCCCAGCACGCCGGCCAGAACGCCAAAGCCCGCCGCCAGCAGCAGCACGCGATGAAGCCGGTCCGTCAGCAGGTAAGCCGCCGCGGCCGGGGTGATAAGCATGGCCGAGACCAGCACCACCCCGACCGCCTGCAACGCAATGACCACGGATGCGGCCACCATCAGCATGAGACCGTGGTTGATCCACCGCGTAGGCAGGCCGCTCGAATGCGCAAAGCCCGGGTCAAAGCTGGTCGCCAGCAGTTCCTTGTAGAAGAGGGTGATCAGCGCGACCACTGCACCCGTGACCACCGCCATCAATACCAGGTCGTCCCGCCCGATCGCGGCGGCCTGGCCAAAGAGGAATTTGTCGAGACCACTCTGATTGCCCGTGGGCAGGCGCTGGATCATCGTGACCAGACATATTCCGACGGCAAAGAACGAGGCCAGCACCAGGCCGAGCGCGGCATCCTCCTTGATCTTCGTCGTGCGGGTGAGTGCGCTGACCAGGCCCGTGCCCAGCAGACCGGCGATGGTGGCGCCGATGAAGATGGCGAGAGGATCCTTCGACATGTTCCAAATAAATCCAATGGCCACGCCCGGCAGCACCGCGTGCGACAGCGCGTCGCCGACCAGCGCCATGCGCCGCACCACAAGGAAGCTGCCGAGCAAGCCGCAGCCAAGACCGAGCAGGACCGATCCCGCCAGCGCATAACGAACAACAGTGTCCTCCAGGCTGAGGAATCGCAAAGCTTGAATGGTCATCCCGCTCTCGGAAGCGTGCAACGGCACAGCGGCTGTCAGATAGAAGAGGATAGAAGATAGAGAATAGAGGATAGCACGGCTCATGGGAGCGCCGTTCCACAGAAGGCTGGAGCTCTGTCGATCATGCCTTGGAGCATCGCCCCAATCTCGGACCAGCCTGCGTCCAAATCGGCGAAATGTAATGATCCTGACCATGTTGATCCGTTTCAGTCCTATCCTCTATTTTCCATCCGCTATTCTCGCTTCTCCTCAATAGCGCCGAGCGCCTGCGCAACCTCGGACAAGATCGTCAGGCGGCCGCCGTAGGTTTTCTGAAGCAGCGCCGGGGTGTAAACCTCGGCGGTCGGGCCGAAGGCGACCACGTTCATGTTCAGGAGAAGCAGCATGTCGAAGTACTGCCGGGCCGTGGGCAGGTCGTGATGCACCACCAGGAGAGTCTTGCCGTTGTCCCGCAGTTCCCGGAGCACCGTGATGATCGCCGACTCGGTCGCCGCATCCACGCCGGAGAACGGCTCGTCCATGAAATAGAGATCCGCCTCCTGCGCCAGCGCGCGCGCGAGGAAGACCCGCTGCTGCTGACCGCCGGAAAGGTTGGAGATCTGTCGGTCGGCAAAGGGCAGCATGTTCACTTTCTCAAGACAGGCCCGCGCGACCTCCCGGTCGGCCCGGCCGGGCCGACGCAGCAGACCGAGCCGGCCATAGCGACCCATGAGGACCACATCCATGACACTGACGGGAAAATCCCAGTCCACCGACTCGCGTTGCGGCACATAGCCGATGCGTGTCGGCACCTTTTCAAAAGACCGGCCAAACATCTTCACCCAACCGCTCTGCAACGGCAGGAGACCCATGCAGGCCTTGATCAGGGTGGATTTACCGGCGCCGTTGGGGCCAACAATCCCGACCAACTGTCCGGAGGGTATGGTCAGATCAATGCCCCAGAGCACCGGCTTGCGATGGTAGGCAACAGTGAGATCGTGGATCTCCAGGGGGGCGACGGCGGTGATCGTCGATGACTTCATGCGTAATATTCAGTTCCGGTCCACCCGGTCCGTGCCTCTACTTGAGGGCCTCCACGATGGTGTTCACATTGTGCTTAACCATCCCCTCGTAGGTGCCCAGATCGTAGCCGTTTTCAATCTGGCCAGGCGTGCCCATGGCATCGGAGAAAAGCTCCCCGCCCACGCGCACCTTTGCATCCTCCGCAATGCGCCGGATCGTGCCGGGCGGCACGCTCGACTCCACGAAGATGGCCTTGATGCCCCGGGCCTTGATGAAATCCACCATGCGGGCCATGTCAGCCAGACCGGCCTCGCTCACCGTGGAGATGCCCTGCAGCCCGACCACCTCGAATCCATACGCACGGCCAAAATAATTATAGGCATCGTGACTGGTGATGAGCACGCGTCGCTCGGGCGGCAGCTCGGCAATCTTCGCCAGCGCCCAGTCATGCAAGGCCGCGAGCCGTGCACGCACGGCCTCACCGCGGGCCACATAGACGGCTCGATTGGCTGGATCGGCCCCACCCAGCCCCTCAACCACCGTGTCCACACATCGCATCCACAAGGTCACGTCGAACCACACATGCGGATCGTAATGGCCGGCGAATTCCTCGGGTTCCAACAAAAGTTCGGGTGGAATCGCCTCGGCCAGTGCATACACCTGCCGCTTGGTCCGCGCCAGCCGCGTCAGCAGATCAGCCAGCCGCCCCTCCAGCATGAGACCGTTGTAGAAAATTACATCCGCCCGCTGCAGCTTGATCACATCCGAAGCCCCGGCCTTGTAGAGATGGGGATCAACGCCCGGCCCCATGAGTCCTTCAACCATCACCCGGTCGCCCCCCACCTGCTTGACCAGATCCGTCACCATTGAGGTCGTCCCCACCACCTGCAACGGCGCGGCCGAAGCGGACGTGCTTATCGTCAGAGCGGCCGTCGCCCAGGCAGCAAGCAGACACAAAAATCCTGATAAATTCATATAGCTTTATGGAGGAGGTGACAAAGTTAATGTCAAATAATAAAATTAGCCAAAGCTAATCATATATCATTATCATCTGTCACTATGCATCTTGTGTGTTTTCATTGGCAACATTGTCAGAGCTGACCCAGCTCGCCTTGGGTGGTGAGTTCATAACCCACTCTCCAAATCCGGCACATCGTGCCGGTTAAGGATTCTGCTCGGCAGAATCCTTCTGCTCAACAAGCTGGCCGCGATGTCGCAGTCTTTTGCGCGGATCGTATTTGGCTTCACGGCGGTTTTTTTCGCCGTGTTTTTCTTCTGGCCGATTTTTCAGATCCTCAGGGGTGGCTTCGTCGATGCGGACGGCCGGCTGACCTTCGCCTACCTTTTCGCCCTGCTGTCTGATCCGATTTACGTGGGTGGCTTGCGCACCTCTTTTCTGCTGGCCTGCGTCACCACCACGTTCGCCCTGCTCGTGGCCATGCCGCTGGCTTTCGTGTCGGACCGGTTCAACTTCCCCGGCAAGGCTCTGCTCAGCTCGATGGTATTGATCCCGATGATTTTGCCTCCCTTCGTCGGGGCAATCGGCATCAAGCAGATCTTCGGCCAGTACGGTGCCGTCAACGCACTGCTCATCGAGCTAGGCCTCCGCCCGGAGGGTTGGACCTACGACTGGTTTGCCGCCAATCAGTTCTGGGGCATCGCGATCGTCAACGCCCTCTCGCTCTACCCCATCATCTATCTCAACGCCGTCGCGGCGCTCGCCAACGTGGACCCCGCGATGGAAGAGGCTGCCGAGAACCTGGGCTGCACCGGCTTCCGGCGCTTCTTCAAGATCACCCTGCCGCTGATCAAGTCCGGCCTCTTCGCCGGCGGCACCATCGTCTTCATCTGGTCCTTCACCGAACTCGGCGTGCCGCTGATCTTCGATTACCCGCACGTGACCTCCGTGCAGATCTTCTACGGATTGAAGGACATTGGCGGCAATCCGTTCCCCTACACTCTGGTTGCGGTCATGCTGATGAGCACCGTGCTGCTCTATGCCATTGGCAAGGGCCTGTTCGGTCGCCAGAACTACGCGATGATGGCCAAGGCCACCAGCATGGGCGGAGCCCGCAGCCTGTCCCGTGGTCGCGCCTTGCTCTGCACCGCGGCCTTTACCGGCGTCACCTTCATCGCGGTGCTCCCCCACCTCGGCGTGGTGTTGGTGGCCTTCTCAAGTGACTGGTACCGCACGATCCTGCCGGACGCCTACACCCTCGACAACTTTCGCGATGCGCTCGGCAACGACCTGACCGTCCCCGCCATCGCCAACAGCCTGAAATTCGCCAGCGTCGCCACCCTCATCGACATCGTCCTGGGCGTCGCCATCGCTTACGTGATCGTGCGTTCGCGCCTCGCCGGCCGGCAGATACTCGACTTTCTCTCGATGCTCCCACTGGCCGTGCCCGGCCTCGTGCTGGCCTTCGGTTACCTGGCCATGAGTCAGGAGGGCAAATTCTTCGCCTTCATCAACCCGGTCAATGACCCCACCGTCCTGCTCATCATCGCCTACTCCGTGCGCCGTCTGCCCTACGTGGTGCGCTCGGCCGTCGCAGGTTTTCAGCAGACCAGTGAGACGCTCGAGGAGGCCGCCCAAAACCTCGGCTGCCCGCCACTCAAGGCAACCATCAGGATCACCCTGCCCTTGATCACCGCCAATCTCATCGCCGGCGGGCTGCTGGCCTTCGCCTTCGCGATGCTGGAGGTTTCCGACTCGCTCATCCTTGCGCAGAAGCAGGCATTCTATCCGATCACCAAGGCCATCCTTGAGCTCTTCCAGTTGCTCGGCGACGGCAAGTTCATCGCCAGCGCGCTGGGCGTCTGGGCCATGGTCTTCCTCGGCATCACCATCATCGCCATGGGCCTGCTCCTCGGCAAGAAGCTCGGCACCATCTTCCGCGTGTGATCCTGCTCCTGATCGTCTCCCTCATCTGGGCCTTCTCCTTCGGTTTGATCAAGGGCCGGCTCGCCGGACTGGATCCAACCGCGGTGGCCGTCATCCGCATCGCCTTCTCGGTCCTGGTCTTTCTGCCGTTGCTGCGCATCAAGCTCATCCCAGGGCGGGAGGCGGCCAGATACGCCCTCATCGGTGCCGTCCAGTTCGGCGGCATGTACATATTCTATCTGCATGCCTTTGCCACCCTCGACGCCTACGAGGTCGCCCTCTTCACGATCTTCACCCCGATCTACATCGCGCTGATTGACGCCACCCTCAACCGGAGCTTCCAGCTCCATCATACCCTTGCCGCCGCACTGTCCGTGGCGGGCGCGGCCATCATCATGGGGAGCGCCGGGCTGCAGTCCGGACTCACCACCGGCTTCATTTTGGTCCAATGTTCCAATCTTTGCTTCGCGACGGGACAACTCGCCTACAAGCGAAGCCGCACCCGCCGGAGCCCGGTGAAGGATCGCGAACTATTCGCCCTGCTCTATATCGGCGCCCTCGCCGCCACCCTCGCCTTCTCGGCCTTCGCGACCGACTGGACTTCCTTCCGGCCGACGCCATCGCAATGGGGTGTGCTCGCCTATCTCGGCGTGCTGGCCTCCGGTCTGTGTTTCTTCTGGTGGAATCTCGGCGCGACCCGTGTCAACACGGGCACCCTCGCCGCTTTCAACAATGCGAAGGTCCCGCTGGGAGTCGCCTGCTCGCTGCTCTTCTTCGGTGAAAGCGCTGATCTTCCCCGGCTCGCGATCAGCCTCCTCCTGCTCGGTCTCGCCGTCTGGGTCGCCGAGCGGAAATGAACCCGCCATTGCGCCGGCTTTCCCGTAATCCTTTTCTCAGGCAAGGGTTGACCCCTATCTCATGAGACCCAGAGTCATCCTCTGCTTTCTAGTCGGGCCGTCCAGAATCCCGCCCCACGGGATGGGTGCCTTATGCGCGATTACGTCCCATGATAAAACAATCGCCATAGAAATTCCTCTCCGATCATTTTCTAAAAAAGAAACGATTCATTATGAAAAAAACATTATGCTTAACCCTTGTATTCACTGCGATAACCGCGTGCTTTGGTTACGGAAAAGCCGGTCCGGAGGCCATGAATGTGGTGCTCTTGCTCTCCGACGATCATCGCTGGGACTCATTGGGATCAGCAGGAAATGATGTCATCCATACCCCGCATTTGGACAAACTCGCGGCCAACGGAGTTAACTTCACCCGGGCCTATGTGACCACCAGCATTTGCATGACCAGTCGTGCTTCCATTCTGACGGGTCAGTATATGTCCCGGCATGGCATTGAGCGGTTTCTCGTTGAGTTGAGTCCCCAGGCCTTTGCCGAGACCTACCCCGGAATGCTGCGCACCGCCGGCTATTGGTCGGGTTTTGTGGGTAAATATGGCGTGGGAACTATCCGTCAGGAAGACTTCGATTTCAGCCGTGAGTATGAAAAAAACCACTGGTTCGAAGAGAACGGATCGCCCATCCATGTAACCGAGCGCAATGCCCGCGACTCGATCGAGTTTCTTCGCGAACGCCCCAGGGATAAACCCTTTCTTCTGAGCGTTTCCTTCTTTGCCGCGCACGCCGAAGACGCTGCGAAAGAGCAATACCTTCCCCAGGATTGGAGTGCTGAATATTACAAGGGCATAACGGTGCCGGAGTCACCCAAGATGGATGATTCCTATCTGGAGGCGCTCCCCCCGTTTCTGTCCCAGGCATCCAATGAGGGCCGCGTCCGCTATCACTGGCGCTTCGACACCCCGGAACGCTACCAGGAATACATGATCAATTATTACCGCCTGATCACCGAGCTGGATGATGCGGTCGGGCGGATTATCGCGGAGCTCAAGGCCCAGGGTGTTTATGAAAACACCCTGATCATGTTCATGGGCGACAACGGCTACTTCCACGCCGATCGCGGACTGGCGGACAAATGGTATCCCTACGAGGAGTCGATTCGTGTGCCCCTGATCATCCATGATCCCCGGTTGCCGGCCAACCAACGTGGAATCAGGCGGGATGAGATGGTTTTGAACATCGACCTCGCTCCAACCGCCATTACCGCCGCCGGTCTTACCGTTCCCGGAAGGGTGCAAGGCAAGGATTTATCGCCGTTGTATCTCAGCGGTGACTGTCCCGATTGGCGGGAGGAGTTTTTGCACGAACATCCGACCATCACGAGCAAGAACCGCATTCCAAAATCGCAGGCGGTCGTGCGTCGGGACTTCAAATACGCCTTTTGGCCCGAGTGGGACTACGAGCAGCTCTTCGACCTGCGCTTGGATCCGACCGAGAAGGTGAATAAGGTGAATGATCCCGCTTACGCCGCCAAACTCGAAGAAATGCGCAAACGGCTCGACTATTGGCTGAAGGCGGCGAAGTAACGGCTGGTTATTCGCCGCGATACCTGAGCCCCCATTCCGCCCGGAGTGCATCCATCGTTTCGGCGAGCCGAAGGGTCTCGTCGAGTGGCATGGTCGGGCACTCGGTCTGGCCGTCCAGCAGGCATTTATTGACGGCTTCGATCTCGAACCGGAATCCCTCCAGGTCGGCGAATGGGAAGTAGCGGATGATGGTTTCGTCCTCCGTCTTAAGTTCGACGGATCGGGCCGAGATGAAGACGGAAGGAAGGGAAATCGATCCTTGGTTGCCGGCTGCGACCACGGTGCTGGGTAGGGCGGATTCGATGCCGCACCGGAGTTGAGCATGCAGACCGTCCGGATACGTGAGCAGGATGGCGTCCTCCACATCAACGCCGGTCGGCCCCTTCCTGCAGACTGAATGGATCGTTTGCGGGGCGACTCCACGGGCGATCATGCTGGCCATTGAGAGGGGGTAGATGCCCAGGTCGAGCAGGACGCCACCAGCCAGATCCGGATTGACCATGCGGTGATCCGGAGGGAACGACCGGTTTACGCCAAAGCTCGCCTGCACGGTGCGAGGGGTCCCAATGCGGCCCTCGTTGATCCAATCTCGAAACTGCACCACGGCGGGGAGAAACCGCGTCCACATGGCTTCCATCAAAAAGACCTTCCGGGAGCGGGCGACTTCGATCATCTCCCGGGCCTGCCGGGCATTGATGGCGAGCGGCTTTTCGCAGAGCACCGCCTTGTCCGCGTGGAGCGCCTCAAGCACGGTCTCGTGGTGGAAATTGTGCGTGTTGGCCACATAGACCGCCTGGATCTGAGGATCGGCCAACAACGCTTCGTAACTATCGTGGTAGAATTCGATCTCGTGAGTCTGGGCGAAGACGGCGGCTCTGCCGGGGGTCCGCGAGGCGACTGATCGAACCTCGGCGGTACCGGAAGCACGGGCGCTGATTGCGAATTTGCGGGCGATCCACCCGCATCCCAGAATTCCCCAACTGATTTTTTCGGGATTGGCCATGCGGGCAACTTGGTGGGGCCGATTGGAAAGTGAAGCGAATTGAAGCCTGTGATCCCGTGCATCAAAACCAAATCAAGGCGTGGCCAGCACGCCAGCTACAGGAAGCCAGAGGCAGGTTGCGCGCTTGCGCGCAACGCGGATACCTATGCCCATCGCCAACTAACCGGGTGTGTCTTTTGATACGGCTGAATTCGATACGCTCAATTTCAGAGGAAATCCTGAATAGCCACAGAAGGCACAAAAGGCACATATGGAGATCGATCCGGAGGGCTGATTTTTGCCCCCTGGGCCATCTGCTTTTTCGGTTTGGCTGCGGCTCGTCCGCGCTGCGCCTTGCTTGGCCATTACCCCTCGACCCGGGCTCAGGTTTCGTCGGCGGTGGCTTGATCGTAGAGCTTGGCCAGCTCAAGGAGGAGCGCTTCGAGTTCGCGGTAGTAGTCGTCGATATAACGCTCCGTCTTGACGTCGCGCAAACGGGCTATCTCAAGTTCGATCCGGTCGCGGCGGGCACGGATTTCAGGTGAAAGCCGCTGTTCGGCCTCGGAGCGGATGAGGTGAAACTGATGGGCGCGGACCCCGTCGGGCGCGGCGCCACTCTGGGCGCGTCGGACTGCCCGCACCCCGCGAAACCATTCCGCAGGCGTACCGAGCCCGTCGCTGTTGTCCTCGATGAGCGCATGCTCCGTGGCCAGACGGCCCTCGGATTCGTAAAATTCACCCACCCGGTGACTCGCCACCAAAAAGGCCTCCAACAGGGAGACCTGCCCATCCTTATCGAGGTCGGCTGCGGGATCACCAATGACCTCCGCCATATGCTGGCCGAAGCGCGTGAAGTTGATCTCGTTGCCGCTGCGGGTGGCGGTGACAATGACCCGTCCGGGAGCAGAAAGGGCGTTGATGAAGGGGGCGCTGGCCGAGGTGGTGTTGATGACCGCGACCGGCCGCTGAAACGCCTGCAACTCCACGGCCAAGTCGGTCGCTCCCAGATCAAGACCACGCAGGTTAAACTTCGCCTCGCGGCCATCAAAGGTGCCGTGTCCGATGAGCACGAGCCAGAATTCGCCGGCTCCATCCTTCGGCTCCGCGGAGAGCACCTGCAACAGCCGGTCAAGGTCCGCGCGTTCACCCGGTTCGCCTTCGCGCCCGATCTCGATGTGGTTCGAACCGGCCCGGACCGCCGTCTCCTTCCAAAGCGACGCCTGCTGAATGAAACCGGCCTCGAACTCATCTCCGCCCGAGGCCCCGATCACCACCACGACCGTGGGAACATCCATAGGCTCCGCCGCGAACAGGTCAGAAACAAGGGCCAGCATCAGGGTAATCAGCACCGGGATCCTCATGGCAGTCCCTTCCATCGGCGAAGGCCCCATTCCGCCAGCAGGCAGGCGAAGGCGAAGAGCAGCACCGCCGGTGTATGCCAAATCGGATACGACCAGGTTTCCATCACGGGCACGTTCCGTGAGGGCAGGTCGCGCACAAAGGCGTTCAGGCGGGAGATATCGATGACTTCGCCGCCGGTGCGGCGGGCGATCTCCTCCATCAAGGGGAGGTTGGGAGCCAGCGAATGAAACTCCTCCGCCGCCAGATCCGTGCTCCACCCCGCCTCGGCGCGCCCGACCTCTGCACCCACGGCGTTGGTGACCACCGCAGAGGCCTTGTAGCCACCCGTCAGGCGCGGAACGAAGGTCAGCTCGTAGAGTCCGGACTCGGAGAGCGATGGCTCCGCCTGCAGCCGGAGGGCACCGGTGTCGGTGCCGCTCGAACCGATCACCACCGGTTCAATCTCCATCATCACAGAGGCATCGTCGAGCGGCAGGAACCGGGGGTCGCGGACGCGGGCCTGGACCACCACCGCACCGTTGGCATCACCCTCGACCGGCTCAATCGTGAGATCAACGCGTTCAGGCACATCAGCCACGAGCCAGCGAACCCACTGACGCCAGGCCTTGTCCATGTCCTCCCGCGCTTCCACACTTTGCATGCCCCAGCGCCAGATGTCTCCGATGGTCAGGCCGGCCGTCCGCCCGCGGCCGAAGCGCTGCACCACCAAGGCCGGCAAATCCGTGCCATCGACATCGCGCGCCGTGGCAATCACACTGGCCCCCGGTTTGATGCCACGGACCCGGTTGATGACCCCAAAGGAGGGGATTTCCTCCTGGCGTGCCCGTTCATCGGCTTCGTTGTCGCGAATGCGGGCCCAGGGTTGCAACCAGCCTTCACGGTCCAGTTGCCAGTGCACCATGCCCGACGGATAAGGGTCGGCGGTACGGTCGAGATAGACCGGCAGCATGTCGCCGACGGGGGTGCGATGATAGCCGCCCTCCTGAAAGGACTCCATGCCGCTGAGCATCATGAAACCTCCGCCGCGCTCGGACACGAATTTCTGGGTGAGCAAGGCCTGGTCGGGGGCGAAAAATTCCGCCTCAAGGTCGTCCACAATGATGGCGTGGTAGTTGTAGAGGTCCTCCGGCGTGCGGGGATAACCGCTGCTCAGCTCCAATTCGTCCCGGGTGTTGAGACGCACCAGCACGGGCTGGTCGTAACGCTCGATATCCTCGGCCGACTGATTGCCGAAACCGCGGAACAACGGATTGCTGCTCTCCCCGGACCGGCCGCGGAAATCGAAGCGCGGCTCCCGCTTGGCCACGCGAATGAGGGATACCAGCTCGATTTCCCGATCCTCCATGATGGCGCGGTTGAGGTACTTGAACTCCCAGTTTGGACGGCCCGAGACGTAGAGCACCCGGTACGGACCCTTGTTGCGGTTGACCGCCAGCACCCGCTGGTTGTTGACCAGGGTGGCCTCATCCGCGGCCACCTCCCCCTGCGCCTCGCGCACCGCCACGGACACTTGATAAAAGGAAAGCCCGGGCTCATCCGGCTTGAGCTGAAAGCGAAATGCCATGATCTCTCCATCGGCGCGGGCATCCATGGTCTGCTCCTGCACCACACGCCCGGCACGATCGATCAGGCGTGCCACCACCGGACGCCCGTTGTAACCGACTGCAGAGACATCCGCCTGGATCGACACGGGCGCATCCTCAAAAGCGCTTTGACTGACCTGGACCTGCCGGATAGCCAGATCCCGCACGCGGTCGCTCCGTCCGACCAGTACCGGGTAGACCGGCGGCAACCCGCTCAGGTCGGGCAACTGGCCGCGCAGGTCGGTGCTGTTGCCGTCAGTCAGCATCATGATGCCGGCGATGGGCCGCCCCTGAAAGCGCTCGCTCACATTCTTGAGTGCGAATCCGAGTGAGCTTGAGCGACCATCAAAGGTAAGCCCGCTAAAATCACTGGTCGGCTGTACCCGGCCGTCGAAGTGGTAACGACGGAGCTCGAAATTGTCCGACAAGGTCGCCTGCCAATCGGTGCGGGAGGGGTCGATCACTTCCTGCAGGATCTCGCCACGTGAGCGGGTCTCACCCCGATCGCGGATCTGCAGGCTCTGGCTGTTGTCCGCCATCAGCGCGAAAAGGTTGGCTCCCGGTCGCGCACGCTGACCGGTCCAGTGCGGCTCGAGCAGACAGAGCGCCAGTCCAATCAAACCCGCGGCCTTGAGGCTGAGGCAAACCCAGCGCAGGGGGCCGGGCGCAGATGCGCGGTAGCTCCAGAACAGGATGAGTCCGGCAACGACCAGGATAACCGAGGCCGGGAGCAGCCAGTCCGAACCGGAAAAAGTGAGGGCGGCGGTGAATAGCGTCATCACTGGTCCCGTCCAAGTTCCTCATAATAGCGGCGCACCTGCTCGGCAAAGCGGGAGGGCACCGGATCGCGGTCGATCGGCACGAGGGGATCGCTGGATTCGCGCCGGGCAAGTTCCTCGGCGAGCCGGTTGCGGACCTCGACCAGGGGACGCACAATCTCCAGCTGCACGACGGCCCAGTCCGGCTTGACGAGATCCTGGCGGTGCTCACGACGGATCAGGCGGGCACGTTCGCGAGCCTCGGCGACCTGATTGCGCAAAACCGGATCATCGATCAGTTCCTCGACATTGCGCAGCCGATCGGCCCATTCGGCAAAATCCTCACCGGTGAGCGGTGCTACCGGACCGCGATTGTTGTCCCCCAGAATGTCATCAATATTCAAGCGGCCACGTCCGAGCGGATCGTTGCCGATGCCGCCGCGTTGTTGGTCGAAACCGCCACCACCACCGCCGCCGGCGAGATTGCCGCCACGTGTGCCGCCACCCGCTTGGGCTTGGCCGGCTTGCTCGCCCTGACGTTGGCCCTGTCCTTGACCCTGGCCCTCGGCTTGTGCCTGTTGCTGACCTTGAGCCTGCCCCGGTCCCTCTCCTTGACCGGGCTGCTGCCCCTCGCCCTGGCGTTCAGCTTGTGCCTGTTGCTGACCCTGACCCTGGCCGGGTTGCGGGCCCTGACCTTCACCCGGCTGCTGACCCGCTTGGCCTTGCCGGCCCTCCTCGCCATTCGGGTCTGATCCCTGGGCGAGTTGCTGACCGGCCTCGTTGGAGGCTTGACCCGAAGGATCGGTGCCCTCCCCGGCTCCTCCAAGGGCCTCCATCTCACGACGGAGCTGCTCGGTGGCATCGTCCAATTCGTTTTGCGCGAGGCGCAGTGCCTCGGCGTCGTCGCCGAGGACACTCTCGGCCGCACGCTCAACCCCGCGGCGGAGTTCTTCGATCCCCGCGCGGGCGCGGCGTTCGGTGGAACCGGCCTGGGGCATGAGCCCTCCGCGCAACATTTCCGCCGTCAATTCAAGAGCCCGCCCCCCCCGTTCACGTGCGGATTCATCCTGCAACCGCTCATAGAGGTCGCGCGTCAGTCGGCCGCTGCGCAACAGATCCTGCTGCAGGTCGCGGACGCCCCGTTCCTCCTCCTGGCTGACCCGCCGCAGGCTGTCGTAGAGCTGGCGCGACAGCAATGGTTCACTGCCCTCCGCCTGCTCGGAGATCGCGCGGGCCTGATCCACGAGCTCGGACACGCGCTCGCGCTGGCTTTCAAGTCGGTTCAGCAATTCTTCACGTCCATCCGTGCCACTGAGGCTGCGGCGCGCACTCCGGCCGGTGTCGGCAAGTTCCTGGGAAATCTCTTCCTGGTTGCGCGCGAGGTCGCGGGCCTCGGCGCGCATCTCGCGAAGATCTTCGGCGAACTGGCTGGAATTTTGCTGACGCATCTCATCACGCATCTCCTGAAGCTCACGCTGGGCGCGCGTGCCCGAGGCCAGGGCCTGAGCGACCGAACCCTCGGCGGCGGCCTCGG
>JBGTGS010000120.1:0-5095 GCA_041746615.1 Opitutaceae bacterium
GCGAAGAGGTCGGCGCCGGCATGCATGAGGCGTGCGGCTGCATGATGGAGCCCGTGCCCGTAGGCGTCGGCCTTGACCACGGAGACGTAGCGGATGCGGGCGGGCAGGGAGGCGCGGATCAGGCGGAGGTTGCGATCGAGGGCGGCGAGATCGATTTCCGCCCAGCAGCGGAGGGGGAGTTGCGGCGTGGCGCTCATGGTGTGCCGGGGGCGCGGTGGATGTGCGGGGTCCAGGTGGCGTAGACGGGTTCCTGGTGAAGAAAGGCGTCAGGATCGGAGGTGGGGCGAAACAAGTCGAGGTGAGTGACGGCGGGCAGCAGGGTTTCCAGGCAGTAGGGGGTGCGCTCGACCCCGGCGGGGAGGGCGGACCAGTGGCGAAAACCCTCCGGCATGACCAGCGGGCCGGTGAGTTCAGCGGTGGGCACGCGGTTGAGCGGGCCGGGATTGCCATCGTCGGCAAGGGTCAGGCAGTGCCAGGTGTCGCGGCGGGCGTCGGCGATGACACTCAACCCCTTGCGGCCCAGGGACCGTGCGACCACCTCGAGGCTGCGATAGGCAAAGAGCGGACGTGCTTCGAGTGCGGCCCAGGTGCGCAACACCATGGCGGCGGTGCGGATGCCGAGCACGGAACCGGGGCCTTCGCAAAAGATGAAAGCCCGGACGCTGGCCGGCTCTGCGCCGAGCTCCGCCAGGCAGCGGAACACGCCCGTACCGGCGTCCTCGTCAGCCACAGCCCAGCGCACGTTGGACTCGGTTTCATACAGCCCGACCTGCACGCGGGCCGATGCGGTGTCGAGCAGCAGCAACGGGGCATGGGCGGTGATGAGTTCGGCGAGGGCGGGCATGACGGCATGGGGACGAAACGCCCCGCGGGCCGACGGCGCAAGCGCGCAAAATCAACGGGGAGAATCGGGCATTGACCGCTTGTAGGGCGCGCCCGTAACTTGTCCAATTCTGTCAGTAAACACCGCTCCTTTTCCATCCACCGTGAACATCGAAACGCAGGACATCACCGACACCCGCAAAAACCTCGTGGTAACCCTCGATCAGGCCGAGGTTGACGCCGAACACAAGGCCGTCGTGGCCCAGTTTTCCCGTCAGGCCCGCCTCCCGGGCTTCCGCCCGGGCAAGGCCCCGGCGGACATGGTGTTGAAGCGTTTCGCGAAGGAGATCACTGAGGAATTCAAGCAGAAGGTGGTCACCAAGGCGTACCGCTCGGGTCTCGAACAGGCCAAGTTGGATGTCATCAACATCACCAAGGTGGACGAGGGCACCGTGGAGCCGGGGACACCCGCCAGTCTCACCTTCACCATGGATGTCCGGCCGGTTTTCACGCTGCCTGACTTCGCGGGCATCCCGACCGAAGTGCAGCCCGTGGAGGCGACGGATGCGGAAGTGGAAAAAGTCATCGAGGGCATGCGGGCCGAACGCGCTGATTTCAAGGTGGCCGAACGCGCTGCCGCCAAGGGCGACTACGTCAAGCTGGCCTACACCGGCACCGTCGAGGGCAAGCCGATCCTCGAAATCGCGCCCGACAAACAGGTTTACGGACAGGTTCCCCAAACCTGGGAAGAGGTTGAAGGGGAGAACGAAGGCCTCATCCCCGGGCTCGGCCGCCAGCTCGCCGGCCTCAAGGCCAATGACAATAAGGACGTCAACGTGACCTTCCCGCCGGATTTCGCCGCCGTGCCCGCCCTTGCCGGCAAGGCCGCCGTTTACGCGGTCGAGGTGCAGGAAGTGCGCGAGCGCGTGCTGCCCCCGCTCGACGAGGAATTCTTCAAGTCCCACCAGGCCGACGATATTGAGGGCCTCCGCACGAGCGTGCGCGACCGCCTCAAGCTCCAGAAGGATTACCAGAATCGTTCCGCTCAGCGCAGCCAGGTGACCGAGGCGCTCCTCGCGAAGGTGGATTTTTCCGTCCCCGAGTCCCTCGTGGAAAACGAGACCCAGGGGGTTCTCCGCCAGTTCATCGAGGAGAACATGCGCCGGGGCATCCAGCCCGAGCAGTTCGAGAAGGACAAGCAGTCGCTCTACGACGGAGCCCGCAAGGCCGCCGCCAGCCGCGTCAAGGCCCAGCTCATCCTCGCCAAGATCGCCGAGCAGGAAAAGGTCCAGGTGAGCGAGCAGGATATCGACGCCTTCATCTACCGCGAAGCCATGCGCACCAACCAGGCGCCGGACAAGCTGGTCAAGGCCCTCTCCAAGGATCGCGACCAGCTCCGGGCCGTGCAGCAATCGATCATTTTCGACAAGGCCCTTGATTTGGTGGTATCCAAGGCTACCGTGACGACAGCCTCGCCCAAGGCCTGAACGTCAAGGCGCGAGAGTCACCAACCAAGGATCCCGTGAGCAGCTATTATATTCCCTACGTCATCGAAAACACCGGCCGCGGCGAGCGCTCGATGGACATCTACTCGCGCCTGCTGAAGGACCGCATCATTTTCATCGGCACGCCCATCGACGACGGGGTCGCCAACAGCGTCATCGCGCAGCTGCTTTATCTGCAGATGGAGGACGCCAAGAAGGACATCCACCTCTACATCAACTCGCCCGGCGGCGTGGTGACCGGAGGCATGGCCATCTACGACACGATCAACTTCCTCCAGTGTGACGTGGTGACCTATTGCATCGGCATGGCCGCCTCCATGGCCACGGTGCTGCTTTCAGCCGGCACCAAGGGCAAGCGCTTCGCCCTCCCGAACAGCCGCGTGCTGATTCACCAGCCCTCCGGTGGTGCCGGTGGCCAGACCTCGGACATCGCCATCGCCGCCAAGGAAATCCTCCGGTGGCGCCGCACCCTGAACGAAGTCATCGCCCGGCACACCGGGAAAACGCCCGAGCAGGTGGAGAAGGATTCCGACCGCGATTATTATCTGAGCGCGCAGGAAGCGAAGGACTACGGGATCGTGGATCACGTCGTCGCCTCGACCCGCGAAGCCCAGACCCTCGCCGTCGGCAGCGCCGCCTGAGCGGAGTCGGATGACTCCCGGTAGCCCTGCGCGTGAGCGCAGGGACCGAGTGCGTTGCTTGTCCCCCTGATGTCCCTGCGCTCACGCCCAGGGTTACAACCAGGCACCATTGGCCGCACTGAATGGGTGTTTTCCTCCCTCGACAGTGCGGGGGTGGCTTTGTCAGTCTGGCGTCATGGCCAAATCGTCACGCATGACCCTTTGCTCCTTCTGCGGGAAGTCCCAGGCAGAGGTGAAGAAGATCATTGCGGGTCCGGGTGTTTACATCTGCGACTCCTGCGTGAACGTCTGCAAGACGATCATCGACCGCGAGGCCAAGCAGACCACGGTGGAGTCGCGGCCGCCGATCCGGCTGATCAAGCCGTCCGAAATCAAGCTGGCGCTCGATGATTTCGTGATCGGCCAGGAGCATGCCAAGAAGGTGCTCTCCGTTGCAGTGTACAACCATTACAAGCGCATGATGTTCGACGCGGGCCAGAACCCGCGCGATCCGGCCGCCCTGGCCCCCGAGTTCAACGACGTCGAGGTCGAGAAGAGCAATGTGATGCTGGTGGGCCCGACCGGCTCGGGAAAGACCCTGCTGGCCCGCACCCTTGCGCGGATCCTGGACGTTCCCTTTGCCATTTCCGACGCCACCACCCTCACCGAAGCCGGGTACGTGGGTGAGGACGTCGAGAACGTGGTTCTCCGCCTCCTGCAGTCGGCCAATTACGATGTCAAGAAGGCCGAATGCGGCATCATCTACATCGACGAAATCGACAAGATCGGCCGCAAGACCGAGAACGTGTCCATCACCCGCGATGTCTCCGGGGAGGGCGTGCAACAGGCCCTGCTCAAAATTTTGGAAGGCACCGTTTGCAATGTGCCGCCGCAGGGCGGGCGCAAGCATCCGAACCAGGAGTACGTGCAGATCAACACCCAGAACATCCTGTTCATCTGCGGTGGGGCCTTCGTGGGTCTCGACAGCCTCATCCAGCGCCGCCTGGGCGGACGCAACATGGGCTTTGGTGCATCGAAGGCCGGTGGCGATGGGGCGATGACCCCGGAGTTCATGATGAAGTCGGTTGCCCCCGAGGACTTGATCCGTTTCGGGATGATTCCCGAGTTCATCGGCCGGTTGCCGGTCATCTCGGTCCTCGACCATCTTCAGGTCGCCGATCTGGAGAAGATCCTGCTTCGCACCAAGAACGCGATGGTCAAGCAGTACTCCAAGCTCTTCGCCATGGATGGAGTCCGCCTGCGTTTCACCTCCGACGCGATCCGGGCGATCGCCCTCAAGGCCATCGAGTTGAAAACCGGTGCCCGCGCCCTGCGCTCCATCATGGAAGGGTTGATGCTGGGGGTGATGTACGATCTGCCCCAGCGGGATGATGTGGCCGAAGTGGTGGTGGACGCCGCCGTGGTGGCGGGCCGCCGCAAGCCCATCTTGAAGCGCATTTCGAAGCGCGAGAAAAAAGATGCTGCCTGACCGCCCGCCGGTGGCGGGCGGTAATGGATAAATCCCAAATCCCAAAAAGGACGGGGCTTTTCCCTCCCCGCGTAGGTAGGGCGCTCTCTCCGAGAGCGCCGCAGTTTATGGGAACATCGTTGTAGGTTGCGCTCGCGCGCAACACGGACGCCCCAGGCATCTGTCGTGGCGTGCTTGCTCTATCGCTTTGCCCCTTGCCCTTCGCCCTTCGCCAGCCGGCACGAAGTGCCGGCGGCGG
This sequence comes from Opitutaceae bacterium, assembly GCA_041746615.1. Classification (GTDB taxonomy): domain Bacteria; phylum Verrucomicrobiota; class Verrucomicrobiia; order Opitutales; family Opitutaceae; genus CAMAXB01. Next base: position 4,675 of record JBGTGS010000120.1, read on the forward strand.
GCGGCTACCAATGAAACGAATCGCCGCGCCTTAGGGACCGGGCGAAGGCGACAAACAGTTTTACGCAGTTCTCCACGTCTTCCAGGTCCACGAGTTCGCTCGGGGTGTGCATGTAGCGGAGGGGAATGGAGACCAGACCGCAGGCCACGCCGCCCCGCGAAACCTGCAGGGCCCGGGCATCGGTGCCCGTCGGCCGCGGATCGGCCTCGGACTGAACCGTGATCTTCTCCTTTTGCGCACAGTGGACCAGGCGCTCGTAAACCTTGGGATTGATGTTCGGCCCGCGACAGATGATGGGGCCACCGCCGAGTTTGGTTTCCCCATGCTTGCGCTGGTCGCAGTCGGGATGGTCGGTGGCGTGGCCGACATCGACCGCGAGGGCCACGGATGGATCAACCGCATAGGCCGCCGTGATCGCCCC
>JBGTGS010000121.1:0-10542 GCA_041746615.1 Opitutaceae bacterium
GCTCAGGGCCACGGGGGATCTGGTTTTAAGGATCCTCGGCGACCTTGAGCTCGGCGGGGTCGTCGCTTTCGGCGAGGTTGGAAACCAGGTCGCGGACACTCGCGAGGATGGCGAGGGCCTCCGGGTGGCGGGCAGCGAAGACCAGCAGTCCAATCTGTTCCGCATTCAAGTTGGCGCGATCAATCACGGCATCGAGCAGGCGGGTCTGGTCACGGCTGGCGGAGCGGTGGCCGGCCACACCCTTGCGCGCGGCGGCCTCGGTGCCGGCCCGGGAGAAAGGCAGGCCGCTGACGGCCTCCAGCCAGAGCAGGGCGACTGACTTCATCTCCTTGGATTCCTGAGGATAACCCATCTTCACCATCAGGCGGGCGATGGTCTTGAACTTTACCGGCCGGCCGGCCTCGACATTGGTCACGGTGTTGCGATGGCAGCGCGCCTTCGTCGCAAGTCCTTCGAGCGTGAGGCCCTTGGCTTCCCGTAAGCTCCGGAAAAGCTGGGTGTAATCCATGCCGAGGGACTAGTGGCAGAGCGGGGCCGATGTCAACGCGACCGCAATTTATCCACGGTTGACAAATAATATATCTTATACAAAATATATGCAAATGGCCAAGTCGCTTCACCCTCACGAGGATATCGCCGCTGAGCGGTTGCGCGCGAGGCACCGGGTGGGCGTCCTGATGGTCCTCATCAAGATCTGCCGGCAAATTGAGCACATGCAGACGACGGTGCCGGGGCGGGAAGCATGTCGGGATGTGGCGGGATTGTTGAGCGGGTTGAAGATCAAGCGGGTCGTGGGAGGCCCGCGCCGGAGGTAGGCATGGCGCGCATTCTGGTCATCGAAGATCATCCTGCATTCCTGAGCGTGTTGGAGCACTGCCTCCGGATGCAGGGCCATGTCGTGTTCATGGCGGCTGAAGGTCGCACGGGGCTTGCCATCATCTCCGCGGGCGGGATCGATCTGGTGCTCTCCGATATCGATATGCCGGGTATGAACGGGATTTCGTTATGCGAAAAATTGAAGGACACCCCCCGGTGGTCGCGGATTCCGGTGTTGCTGATGACCGGCCGGCCGTTGCCGGCCATCACACAGCGCGCGGTGCAAGCGGGGGCAGCGGGGGTGATGGCCAAGCCCTTTACCTTGGGCCAACTGCAAGCCACCCTTGGGCTATATCTCATGCCGCGCGCCGGCGATAAGATGGCACGAGTCTGATCGGCATCGATTTTTTACAGATTGCTGACGATTTTGTTCACATTTCACCCTTTTCTCATGGGGCGAAGACCCGATGCTGGAGGCTGTTGCACCCTGTCAACCTGCCGATGGAAGGAGCCTCATTCCTACGAATGAACCAGGCTTGCCCGGCACAGGGCAGCCTTTTTCAAGATGAACGACCTTGGTTCACGAATGCCCGACGGGCCTCTTCGACTTCTGCTGGTTGATGATCGCAGGGATGCGGTGCATGCACTCTGCTCGTCTCTCGCGTCGACGCTTTGGGAGACGGAGGATGCCAGCCGGGCTCTGGCGATCATGGCGGAAAAGGATCCGGATGTGGCTGTGGTGGTCCGTCGGGGACCGGCTGGGAATTTGGAGAAGCTGGCTTCAGGGGCCGTGGAGGCGGGTTGCCGCACGGCGGTGATTTATGTGACGGCTTCCCCCGATGATGAGTTTGCGGCGAAGGTGTTGGCGGCGGGTGCCGCTGACTGTCTGGCCCTGACCGATCTGACCCCCGCGCTGATGTCCCGGGTGTTGCGATACGCATTATCCAGACAAAGGGGCCGGACCGGACAGCCGTTCGGTCGATTGGATGCGCAGATCGTTGCGAACATGAGCCATGAAGTGCGCACGCCGATGAACGGGATCATCGGCATGGCGGGCCTGCTTTTGGAAACCCCGCTTTCACCGGCCCAGCGCGAGCTGGCCGCGGCTGTCCAGAAAAGCGCCGATGCGTTGATGCGGGTACTCGGCGATCTTCTCGATTTTTCGGCCATGGAGGCGGGACGCGAGCAAGTGCGTGAAACGGAATTCGATCTGCGTACGGTGGTGGATGACGTCCTGGCCCTCTTCAGTGAACGGGCGGCGGACAAGGAACTGTCCCTCCGGGCCGAGTTCTCACCCCCGGCTCCTCTCCTGTTGCGCGGCGACGCCGGCCGGCTCCGCCAAGTCCTCATCAATCTGGTTGGCAATGGCATCAAGTTCACACGTTCAGGCGGGGTGACCGTGCGCGTGTCGGCGGATGGCCGCCCGGATGGCCGGTGTGCGGTGCAGCTTGAGGTGGCCGACACCGGCGTCGGCATGGCGGATGACGTGCAGGCCCGGCTCTTCCATCCTTTTGTACAAGCGGATGCCAGCACCACACGTCGGCATGAAGGCGCGGGCCTTGGGCTGGCCATTTCGCGGCAGCTGGTGGAGATGATGGGCGGACAGATCAGTGTGCAAAGCCGGCCCGGGGCCGGAGCGGTGTTCCGGCTGGAACTCGCCCTGGCACCGGCCGGATCAAGTCCGGCGGCAGCGGTTGATCCGGGTGCCGTCTCCTCACGGTGCACTCCGGGAAGACTCCGGATCCTGTTGGCCGAGGATAATCCGGTCAACCGCAAGGCAGTGCAGCGAGAACTGGCCAAGGCCGGCCATGAGTGTGACACCGTCGCAGATGGGGCCGAGGCGCTCGCCAAACTTGCGGGTGAGGGTTACGACCTTGTGCTGCTTGATGCGCAGATGCCCTTGATGGACGGGGTTGAGGCGACCCGCCGCATCCGGGCGGGTGAGGTGGCGGGCGTGGATGCGCGGCTGCCCGTGGTCGGGTTGGTTGCCTATGGGATGGATACCGACCGGCAGCGATGCCTCGACGCGGGGATGGATGAAGTGTTGGCGAAGCCGCTCTGGTCTGAGGAGCTGCGGCGGCTGTTGGAGCGCCGGGTGCTCGCCCCTCGGGCGCTGGCTGCCCGGGCGGCGGGTGAAGGCCAGGGGCCGGTGGTGCTTGAAGCCGCCCAGTTGGAGCGCCTGCTGGAGCTGCAGGATGAAGATGCCCCGGACTTTGTCGCCGGGTTGATCGATCTCTTCATTGCGGAGACCCCGAGGCGCATCGGTGAGATTCATGCTGCGCTTGCGAGGGGCGACCTGCCGGGGGCGGCAAAAATTGCGCACACGATCAAGGGGGCAAGCGCCAACTTTGGCGGCCGCGCCCTTCAGGCCACTTGTGTCCGGCTTGAAGAGCTGGTCCGTAACGACCGCCGGGCCGAAGCGCTGACGATAGCGCCCGAGCTGGAAGGTGAGTATACTCGGCTTGCTTCCGCGCTCGAACTGGGAAAGAAAAGATTCACCCTTGAAAATTCTCGCCGTTGAAGACGATCCCGTAGCCCGTCGAGTTCTCCATCAGGCCCTCCGCAATCTCGATCATGAGGTCTTGCAGGCCGAGGATGGCGAACAGGCGCTGGCTGTCCTTGAACGTGAACCTGTCCGCGTGGTGGTGAGCGACTGGATGATGCCGAATGTGGATGGCCTGGAGCTTTGCCGCCGCATCCGGTCGCGTCCCGGTGCCGACTACGTTTATTTCATCCTATTGACCGGTCGCACCGCTGACCGCGACAATCAAGGTGAGGCAGCCGATGCGGGGGTGGATGATTTTCTGACCAAGCCGCTCGACCCGACCGATCTATGGATGCGTCTGCGCGTGGCCGAGCGCATTCTCCGCTATGCGACGCAGGTGCAGCAACTTGAGGCCTTCCTGCCCATCTGTTCCTATTGCAAGAAGGTGCGCGACGACCAGAACTACTGGCAACAGATCGAAGGCTACATCAATGCACGCACCGGCACGGATTTCAGCCATTCCGTGTGCCCGGATTGCTACAAGGATGTTGTCCTTCCGGAAATCGAGAAACTGCATCCGGCACCTCCAAAAAAGCCCCATGTCGAGCGAACGGATTGACCGGCTGGAGGAGCGCATAGCCTGGTTGGAGCGACATGTCGGGGAGCAGGACAAGGTTATGCTTGAGCTGACTGAGGTGAACGCGCGCCTGAAAGTGCAGCTCCTTGCGATTCTGGACCGGGTGGGTTCGCTGCCACCGGTTGCCGATTCTGCAAGTCAAGGCGACAGGACCGATGAACGCCCGCCTCATTATTAGACCTGCAAAGGGCGAGAGGTGGGTAGGTGGAGGCACGCTGTAATTTGGAGTTTGGTAAATTGGGATTTGGCGCTTCCGGCATCGCCAAATTTAGTGCCAGGCTCCAAATCATTAAATTTAGGTTGCCGATGGTGTGGGTCTGGATGCTTATAGGTCATGGGTCGGAAGCCACGCCTTCAGTTCGAGGACGCCTGTTATCATGTGATCAATCGCGGCAATGACCGGTGTGATATATTTCAGACGGCGAGGAGCGCGCGGATGTTTGAGGAGTGCCTGTTTGAGACCTGTCATCAATCCGGTTGGCGACTTCATGCTTATACGCTCATGCGTAATAACTTCCACTTGGCGGTAGCTACGCCAAGGGCTAATCTTACCGCCGGCATGCATTGGTTGCAGAGCACGTTTGCGGTCAGGTACAATCGGGGGCGTGAGGGACGGGGACATTTATTTCAGAGCCGTTATCAAGCCTTGTTGGTCGAGCCGGGAATGTCGCTGTTGCGGGTCGTGGACCATATTCATCTCAACCCGGTTCGCGCGGGTATTGTCGGCTTTGAGCAACTGGCGGGGTTTCGTTGGGGCAGTTATCGCCGGTTTGTGAGAAACGACCGGCCGGAATTTCTGGATTCACAAGCGTGGCGGCCGGTTCTGAATGATTTTGCGGATACACCCGAGGGCTGGCGTCATTACCGGGAGCATTTGGCGTGCTTGCTGACGCTTCATCCCGGCCTCGAGGTGTCGGTGGATCGCGACCTGGGCAAGGGCTGGGCCATTGGCAGTCCGGTTTGGCGGAGGGATATCGCCCGCCGGTTTGCTGCATCATCATGGCCCGTGGGAAGTCGGAATCAGGAGGATTTGGACGCCTTGGCCTGGACGGAAGCGCTGGACCGTCAGTTGGCGTTGGCCGGTCGCACCCGTGCCAATGCCGCCGTGGATTGGAAGGGGGCGGCGTGGAAGGTGGCGGTTGCTGCTGGTATGCGGCGGACCTCGACGGCGACCAATGGATGGATAGCGCGGGAGTTGCACATGGGCACGCCCAACTCTGTCAGCGTCTATTTGAGCCAGCGGCGCCGGGCGGAGCGTGAGTCAGATCCGTTGATTTGAGGGGGTATGTCGGTTGGTTTTGCGAAAACCACCCACTGTCACTGAATTGCGGTTGCGCCGAGTGCGCAGGTGGTGCACCAGTAAGGGAGCAATTTTCCCCGCTTTGCGATTGGACGGATCGTATGCCGTCTTCAGCCCACCCAGCAATTGTGAAGCTTACCCTCGAAAATAAAATCACCACCGGCTTTGCCGCCGCCCTCGTTGTGCTCATTTTCATGGGGGTGCTGGCGCGTTGGAATACGTTGCGCCTCAATGAGGCGCTTCAGTGGGTCGATCATTCCCACACGGTGCTGTACCGCCTGGGGAAGGCCTCGAACGAGGTGCTTAATCTCCACGCCAAGGTGCGTGGATTCCTGCTGGCCGGGGATCCTGTGTTTCTGGAGTCCTCGGAAACCGGCCGGGGCTTCATTGATGATACCTTGAAGGAGCTGCGTGGGATGTTGGCGGACAATCCCTCCCAGACAGACCGGCTGGATGAGGTTGACCGGTTGCTGGCGGAGGCGGTGGTTCTCATGCGGAGCCAGGTGGAAGCCAGAAGGTCCGGCGGCCTTGAGGCCGCAGTGCAACATGACCGGCTGATGGCTGGCAAGGAGGTGGTCGATTCGATCCGTGAATTGTTTGATGAAATGGAGGTCGAGCAGAGGCAGCTGTTGATAGAGCGATCGGCCCGGTCGGCCCGGGCAATGAGCCTGACTGCCGCCGTGGTTGCAGGAGTCGCGGGGTTGGCGGCCCTTCTCCTGGCGCTGGCCATCGTGATTGTGCAGAGGGATTTCCGTTTGTTGAAGGCGGCCGAGGATGAGCTCAAGCGGAAGTCCGTGCGGATTGAGGATCTCTACAATCACGCTCCTTGTGGTTATCATTCGTTGAACGCTGACGGAGTCTTCGTCGACATCAACGACACCGCGTTGTCCTGGCTCGGCTACACCCGGGAGGAGATGGTGGGCCGCAGGGTGTATGGTGATATCTGCACGCCGGAGAGCCTTCAGCTTTTCCACGACAATTTTCCCCGATTCAAAATTGAGGGAAAGGTCGATGGACTGGAGTTCGAGTGGGTGCGCAAGGACGGCACGCGCCTGCCCGTCCTGCTCAATGCCACGGCCATTCGGGATTCCCAAGGCAACTACGTCGCGAGCCGCTCCACTGTCTATGACATCACGGCGCGGCGGGAGGCGGACAGGAAGATTCAGGAGTTGAATGCCAATTTGCAGTCGCAAAACCGGCAGCTGGCGGCGGTCAACCACGAGCTGGAGTCCTTTTCATATTCGGTTTCGCACGACCTGCGTGCGCCGCTGCGGCACATTGACGGGTTTGCCGGCCTGCTGGTGCGGCAGTCGGGGGCGGCGCTCGATGACGTGGGCCGTCATCGTCTCGACGTCATTTCCAAAGCCGCTCGTCAGATGGGCCGGCTCATCGATGACTTGCTGGCGTTTTCCCGGATGAGCCGGGTCAACCTCACGCCGGTGGACGTCGATCACTCGGCCCTCGTGGCGGAGGTGATCAAGGCCGGGGCCTGCCAGCACCATGCTCCCGCCATTGAGTGGGTCCTTAAGCCGTTGCCCTCGGTCAGGGCCGATCCCGTGATGATGAGGCAGGTTTGGTTCAACCTCATCGACAATGCCGTCAAGTATTCATCCCGTACACCGCGGCCGCACATAGAGATCGGGGTGATGGATGGTGACGAAGATGTGCAGGTTTTCTTCGTCCGCGACAATGGAGCGGGCTTCGACATGAAATATGCCGACAAGCTTTTCGGTGTCTTCCAGCGCCTGCATTCCTCCGCCGAGTTTGAAGGCACCGGCATCGGTCTGGCCAATGTACGCCGCATCATCACCCGACACGGCGGTCACACCTGGGCCGAGGCCCGGGTGGGTGAGGGTGCCACCTTCTATTTTTCCCTGCCGGTGACGCCCGTCGCCGAATCGCTTGCCACCTCCGCCACCGCAGCTCCCTTCAACTCCTAATCCCATGCCTTCCCTCCGTCCACTCCTGCTGGTTGAAGATAATCCCAACGACGTCGAACTCACTCTCACCGCCCTGAGGGAGGCCCGTCTGGCCAACGAGATCGTGGTGGCCAACGATGGCGAGCAGGCGCTCGATTATCTTCACCGCCGCGGTTCCTACGCCGGCCGGACCGGCCCCGAGCCGGCCGTGGTCCTGCTCGACCTCAAGATGCCCAAGGTGGACGGACATGAAGTCCTCCGCACCATCCGGGCTCATCCCGACCTGCGCTTCATCCCCGTGGTCATGCTCACTTCCTCGCGCGAGGAATCCGACCTCTGCTCCAGTTACCAGAACGGAGCCAACGCCTATGTGGTCAAGCCGGTGGACTATGAGGAGTTCATCACCGCCATCAACAAGCTTGGGTTCTTCTGGGCTCTCCTCAACGAGCCTCCGCCCCCGCCCGGATCATCCCGTGTGCCCTTCAACCATCCCCGGCAGTAAAATCATTCCCGCATGAAAATCCTTCATCTCGAAGACAACCTGGACGACGCCACCCTGGTGCGTGAAGTCCTTCATGAGGAATGGCCGCATTGCGACGTCCTCGTGGTGGACAACCGCGAGGATTTCACCCGTCAGGTGCAGCAGGGCGGGCACGACCTGATACTTTCCGACTTCACCCTCATGGCCTTCAATGGCCTGGAGGCCTTGAAGCTCGCCCGCCGCTCCACTCCCGAGACCCCCTTCATTTTTCTCTCGGGCACCATTGGCGAGGATCGGGCTATTGAGGCGGTGCACGCCGGCGCGCAGGATTATGTGCTCAAGGACAACATGCGGCGGCTGGTCACCGCGATCCGCCGGGCTTTGGGCGAGAGCGAGGAGCGCCGGCAGCGCCAGTCCGCCGAGGAGGCGCTGCGGCGTTTTGCGGCCATTCTGGAAAGCACGCCCGACTTTGTCGGCATGGCGGCGCTTGACGGCCGGGTTTTCTACGTCAATCGCGCGGGACTACGCATGACCGGCCACAAGGAATCGCAGGATCCTGGACTGCTGAGCATGGGTGACTTTCACCCGCCCGCGATCGCGGATCGCATCCGCCAGGAATATATTCCGATCGCCCTGCACGAGGGCAGCTGGGTGGGCGAGACGGCCCTGATCTCCGGCGATGGCGGCGAGATTCCCGTGTCGCAGGTCATCATTGCACACAAGGATGCCGGCGGCGGAGTCGAGTACCTCTCGACGGTGATGCGTGATCTCAGCGCGTTCAAGGAGGCCGAGCGGCACATCCGCGAGCAGGCCGACCTCATCAACAAGGCTCGTGATGCCATCATTGTGAGTGACCTCAATGGCCGGATCACGTTCTGGAACCACGGTGCCGGCCGGGTCTTTGGGTGGACGCCCCTTGAGGCCATTGGCCGCCTTGGGGTCGAGTTACTGGGGGAAGCCGCGTTGGCGGATAGCGAGGAGGCCGGCAAGGCCCTGGTCGAAGACGGCGAATGGCGCGGCGAATTGCAGTTGCGCAACAAGGACGGGGAACTGCTCGTGATCGAAAACCGCGTCACCATGATCCGCGATGCCGAGGGCCGTCCCACGTCGCGGCTCAGCATCGCGACCGACATCACCGAGCGTAAGAAAATCGAGGAACAGTTCCTCCGGGCCCAGCGGCTCGAGGGCATCGGCATGCTGGCCGCCGGCATCGCCCATGACCTCAACAATGTGCTCGCCCCCATCCTCATGATTGCGCCCGTGCTGCGCGAACGCGCCACCAATCCGGCGGACACAAGGATGCTCACCAATCTGGAGAAGAGCGCGGAGCGCGGTGCCGGGTTGGTCCGCCAGATCCTCGGGTTTGCCCAGGGCATCAGCGGACAGCCCCAGATCACCCAGGTGAAACACATCATGCGCGATCTCTCAGCTGTCATCCGACAGACTTTCCCGAAGAACATCCAGTTCCAGGAATCCGCTGCGGTGGATTTGTGGGCGGTCAAGGCCAATCCCACCCAGATCCACCAGGTCCTGCTCAACCTCTGCGTGAACGCCCGCGATGCCATGCCGAAGGGCGGCCGGCTGGATCTCACCGCGGAGAACACCGTTTTCGATGAACTCGGTGCCAGTGCCGTCGAGGACGCGCGACCGGGCGCTTACGTGGTTCTCCAGGTCGAGGACACCGGCTCCGGGATCCCCCCCGACATCCGAAAACGGATCTGGAATCCGTTCTTCACCACCAAGGAGGCCTCCAAGGGGACCGGGCTCGGACTTTCCACCGTGCTCGGCATCGTCAAGGAGCACCACGGCTTTGTCAGCCTGAAGACCGAGGTCGGTCGTGGCAGCACGTTTCAGGTGTACCTGCCGGCGGTCGAGGTCGGCCGCGAGGATCTTGCCGAACCCCTGCCCAACGAAGTGCCGCGCGGCAATGGGGAACTCATCCTCGTGGTGGACGATGATGCGAGTGTCCGCGAGGTCACCACCGTCATTCTTGCTCATCACGGCTACCGGGTGCTGGGTGCCGGTGACGGAGCCGAAGCCGTCGCCCTGCTCGCTCCGCGCAGCGCCGAGGTCAGTCTGGTCATCACCGACCTGCAGATGCCCCACCTCGACGGTGCCGCCCTTGCGAGTGTGGTGCTTCGACTCAACCCCGCCATGCCCATCCTCGCCATCAGCGGCATGGGCAGCGGTCGCAGTGCCGCCTCCTCCAAGCGCTTTGCCGGCGACTTTCTGCTCAAGCCCTTCAAGGCGGGTGAACTCCTGGCCACGGTGGATCGGATGATCAAGCAGAGGACACCGGTCTGATCGCATTCCCTCCCCGGGATTTCCATGAAACCATCCCGCCTCGTCTGCGTTAGAAAGGGCAGACTCCCTTTCGCATGCCTTCGTTCGTCCCTCTGTATCTCCTTGTCCCCCTGTGACCGCCCTTGCCCTCCAGCTTTTCCCTCGCGGGCCGGCCGGTGATCATGGCAGGCTATTCCCGTTGCAGCATGTGGCAAAGCCCCTGACTGGATCGCAGGACGATGACGCCCGGCCGGCCGCAGCCTGTACCGCTGCCGATGCCGCCGATGTGCTCCGGGCCCAGCAAGGGGACCGACAGGCCCTCGACGCCCTCGTCCGCCGGCATCATGATGACGTAGCGCGGGTGCTCTGGCGTTTTGCCCGTCAACCGGCCGATTTGGAGGATCTCGTCCAGGAAACTTTTTTGCGAGCCCTTCGCCATCTCGGCGACTGGCGGTCCGACCGGCCGTTCATCCATTGGTTGCGGCGCATCGCTGCGAACACCGGGCGTGATCATTACCGCCGGCAGGCCGTGCGACGTCGTTGGGTGAGTGAACCGGTGACCGGACCTGACGGGGAGGTGCGACCCGCCGAAGCGGTTGATCCCGCCGCCGATCCCGCGGC
>JBGTGS010000122.1:0-8515 GCA_041746615.1 Opitutaceae bacterium
CGCTGCGGCCGGCGACATAGAGGGCGGTGAGCTGGGGAATGCCGACACCGGCGACGACGCGCGTGGTGCAGATCGAGCCGGGGCCCTGGCCGACCTTGATGGCGTTGGCTCCGCAGTCCGCGAGGAAGTCCACGCCGGCCGCGCTGGTCACGTTGCCCGCGAGGATGGTGAGGTCGGGGAAGGCCCCGCGGATGAGCTTCACCATGTCGCCGACCCCGGCGGTGTGTCCGTGGGCGGTGGATACGGCGACACAGTCAACCGCCTCCTCGATCAGATGGCCGATGTGGGTGATGATCCGGTCGCGGTCGAGTTCGCCACCGGCCTTGCGCACCGGGGAAACCGCGGCGCCGGCCACGAGGCGAAAGTCGATGTCGCGAGCGGGCTTGCGGCGGGATTTCGATTCGGTGGTGATGCGCTCCACGTCGGAGCTGGTGACAAGTCCGCGCAGGTGGTCGTCGGCGTCCACCACCAGCATCTTGTTGATGCCGATATTTTCGGTGAAGAACGCGTCGGCGGCCTTGATGGGATCCTTGGCGACGGATTTTTCGGAGACGGTGCGGAGGGACTTGCGCGGGGTCATGACCTCGTCGACGCGCTTGGCCTTGTAGCGGTCCTTGACGAGGTTGCCGGAGAGGAGGCCGGTGAGACGGCCGGAGGCGTCGACCACGGGGAAGGTGGAGAAGGCGAACGTGCGTGACTCGATCATGGCGAGCACGTCGCCGATGAGGGAGTCGGGGGAGACGGTGATGGGATCCTGGATGAGGCCGTGGATGTGGCGTTTGACGCGGGCGACCTCCTTCACCTGGTCCTTCGGGGCCATGTTGTAGTGGATGAGTCCGAGGCCGCCGTTGAGGGCCATGGCGATGGCCATGCGCGACTCGGTGACGGTGTCCATGTCCGAGGAGATCACGGGGATCTGGAGGCGGAGGGCCTCGGAGAGGGTGGTGGAGGTGTCGGCGTCCTTGGGTAGGATGTCCGAGTAGAGCGTCGCGAGTGACACGTCGTCGAACGTGAGCCCGGTGGGCAGATTGCTGCGGAAGAAGGCGTCGGCCGGCTGGTAGAACTCAGCGTCGATCGTATTGGCGGGAGTCTTGGCAACCTTGGTCATGAGATGCCGCTATCGCTGTAAGGCTTGATCCGGTAAGCGCAAATTTATTTTCCAAGAGACGGCGGTGGCCCTGCGTGTGAGCGCGGGGAGCGGGCACGTTTTGCCCCTGTGCTCACGCGCAAGGCTATGACGGAAATCGCGGCGTTAAGCGCTCCTACGCGGCGGCGCTGCGGCAGTTCGCTATTGGCTCGAGTGGAGCGGGTATGCAATGTGGCTATTCTGCGGGTGTCCTGCCCGTTCTCCGATGACCCATCGTCTTGCCTATCGACGTTATACGCTGCCTCTGCGCGCTCCGGTGCGCACGGCCCACGGTGTGCTGGCGGAGCGGTCGGGGTTGATCGTGCGCATCGAGGATGTTGCCGGTCGGGTGGGGTATGGGGAAGCGGCGCCACTGCCGGGGTTTGGGCGGGAAACCGTCGATGCGGACGAGGCTGCCTGTCGGGCACTGGGTGATGGTTTGGACGCGGAGCGGCTTTCCGGGATTCCCGCGGAGTTGGGCTGCCTGCGGCACGCGCTCGAGGAGGCGTCTCGCTTGGATCCGCGCGTGCCGGTGCATCCCTATTTGCCGGTGGCGGCCCTGTTGCCGGCTGGCCGGGCGGCCTTGGCAAAGGTGGATGGTCTGGCGGAGGCGGGATTTCGCACCTTTAAGTGGAAAGTGGGCGTGGCGGATGCCGCGGATGAGATGGCCTTGATGGACGATCTGCTGGCGCGCTTGCCGGAAGGTGCGCGGTTGCGGCTTGATGCGAACGGGGCCTGGGACCGGCGTACGACCGAGCGCTGGCTTTCGCGTTGCGCCGATTATCCGGTGGAACATGTGGAGCAACCCATCGCAGCGGATGCCCGCGGGGCGGAGGATCTGCTAATGGGGATCGCCGGGGATTACCCGACACCGGTGGCCTTGGATGAATCTCTGGCTGGTTTCGGAGATCTGGAGCGGTGGATGCAAGCCGGCTGGCCCGGGGTCTATGTAGTCAAGCCGAGTCTGATCGCTGGGATGGACGCCGCCCTGGCGGCGCTCGCCAAAGCAGATGCCAAGGTGGTGTTCTCCTCGGCGCTTGAAACCGCAGTCGGCGCGAGAACCGCGTTGCAGGCAGCTTTTGCCTGGGCGGGTGGAGGCGACCGCGCGGTGCGGGCGCTGGGCTTTGGCGTGTGGCCGCTGTTTATGGAGTCACACTTTGACGGACCGTTCCTCGCGCCATTCATCCGGGCTGAGGATGTTGCCCGGATCAACCCGGAGGCCGTATGGACCGCGCTGAGCTAGCCCGTCTGCTGGGTGCACCGCTGGCGGTTGCGGAGCCGCGTGACGTCATCGTTTGTGCCGAGGATGCGGAGCGCTTCATGACCGCGTTTGGGGATGGCGTGGCGGCGGGTGGATCGGTGTTTTTGGCGGATCCGGCCTGGGGGCCGGGCGAACGCGAGCAGTTCGCAGCGCTCGTGGCCCGGCGCGCAACAGATGACGACGGCCGCGGTTGGCTGGGGATTCCGACCGGAGGTTCTTCGGGCCGGCTCAAACTGGCCCGGCATGACGAGCAGACCCTGGCGGCGGCGGTGCGCGGTTTTTGCGATCACTTTGGAGCGGGCCGGATCAATGCTGTCGGCGTGCTCCCCCTGCACCATGTCAGTGGTCTGATGGCGTGGTTGCGCTGTCTGCTGACCGGCGGGATTTATCTTCCTTGGGACGGACGGGCTCTGCAGGCCGGGGACCGTCCGACTCTGGGGGAAGGCGACTGGTATCTTTCCCTGGTGCCCACGCAACTGGCGCGCCTTCTGGCCGATGATGCGGCCGTGGCCTGGCTCCGCGGTTTCCGGGCGGTGATCGTCGGTGGCGGCCCGGTCTGGCCAGATCTGATGGAAGCGGCGGCACGCCTGCAGCTGCCGCTGGCCTTCAGCTATGGCATGACAGAGACTGCCGCGATGGTGACGGCATTGCGTCCGGAGGAATTCCTGGCTGGAAGGCGCGATTGCGGGACCGCGCTGCCGCATGCGAACGTTGCGGTTGATCCCGACGGGGCGATCCGGGTCGATGCGGAGTCATTATTTCTTGGATACCATCCGGAGCGGCGCGAGTGGGGGCTGTGGTCCACGGAGGATGTGGGCAGGTTGGATGAAGACGGACATCTGCACGTCCTTGGCCGGCGGGATGACGTCATCATTACCGGGGGAAAGAAAGTCGATCCGGCGGAAGTGGAGGTGGCGCTGCGTGCGACCGGAATGTTTGCCGATATTGCTGTGGTCGGCGTGCCCGATCCGGAGTGGGGTGAGGCGGTGGTGGCGTGTTATCCCGCCGGCGGGGAGGCTCCCGACCTAGCCGTCGCGGCCATGCGCCTGGAAGCGACGCTGACGCCGTTCAAGCGTCCCAAACGTTACCTGGCGATCACGCCCTGGCCGCGCAACGCGCAGGGCAAGGTCAACCGTGCGGAAATCCGGGCTGCGGTGGCACGCCAGAAGGCCGGATGAATACTGCCCGCGATCCTCTGTGCTTTCCCACTGCCGAACCCCGGTCTGGGTTTGGGGATTCGTTTAGCCGGCGATCCACGCGGCCAGGGCCGGAGGCAGGGGAGTGCGCTGGCGTGATTTGAGCGTGATGCAAACGTGGTCGGTGCGCACGCGGGCCGCGATTTTTTCGGGTGGTCCCAGTTTCACGATCTCGAAACTGAGGCGGAAGCTGTTTTCGCTGAGAGTGGTTGGCGTGACGGTCACGCGCACCTTGTCACCGGCGAACAAGGGCCGCAGGTAGTCGGCCTCGCTGTGCGCGACCGGCAAAATGACTCCCGAGGCTTCGGAGAAAAACATCCGCACGTCGATCCCAGCCGCGGCCAGGGCCTCCTCGTAGGCTTCGTGGCAGATGGAAAGATAGTTTGGAAAGAACACGACACCGGCGGCGTCCGTGTCGGGAAAATGGATCGTGCGCTGGTAGGAAAACGACATGAGGGTCGCCCATTCCTTACAGGGAATCCCGGTGCAACGGAAGACCTTAACCGGGAAAAGCCTGCATTTTCGGCCTGTCTTCCGTTGGCATTG
Organism: Opitutaceae bacterium; assembly: GCA_041746615.1. Lineage (GTDB taxonomy): Bacteria > Verrucomicrobiota > Verrucomicrobiia > Opitutales > Opitutaceae > CAMAXB01. The sequence continues at coordinate 4,130 of JBGTGS010000122.1, forward strand.
TGTTGATTTGTGGGTGCGGTCAGTCCGACAATTTTGACGCACCCATGACCAAGAACGAGATTGCCGACGTGCTGGAACAGATCGGCACCCTGCTCGAATTGAAGGGAGAGAATCCCTTCAAGGTGCGTGCGTATGCAGCGGGGGCACGCGCGCTGGAATCGATTGAGGAGTCCCGGCTGGTCTCGTTGTTGGGGGAGAAGCGGCTGCAGAGCATCAAAGGCATCGGCGAGGCACTGGCGCAGAAGATCGGCGAACTGCATGCGACGGGCCGGCTGGAATACTTTGACCAGTTGAAGGCCTCCATTGAGCCCGGATTGGTGGAGATGCTCGACATCCCCGGACTCGGGTCGAAGAAGATCAGGATTCTCCATGACAAGCTCGGCATCGCCTCGATTCCTGCCCTGGCCGCCGCCTGTACGGATGGAAAGATCGCGGAGCTGGATGGGTTTGGGGAGAAGTCACAGCAAAAGATCCTTGAGGGCATCCGGAACCGGGAGTCTTACGGCCGCCGGCACTTGTGGTGGGATGCGCAGGAGGCGGCCGAAGACATTGTGGTGGGGCTGAGGGCGCTTCCCCAGGTGGAGCGGGCTGAGGCGGCTGGCAGCCTTCGCCGGGGGCTGGAGACGGTCGGCGACCTGGACTTTATTGTGGCCGCATCCGAGGTGGAACCGGTGGTCGCCTGGTTCACCGCGTTGCCCGGGGTTCGGGAAGTCACTGCGCGTGGGGAGACCAAGGCCAGTGTGCGCTTTGACGGAGGGATGCAGGCGGACCTGCGCATCGTACCGGCGGTGCAGTTTGCCTATGCGCTGCATCACTTCACTGGCTCGAAGGAGCACAATGTGCAGATGCGTCAGCGGGCGCTGGCGCGGGATCTGAGCCTTTCCGAATGGGGGCTCGTACCTTCGGAGGGGGTGGGGACGGCCAAGGCGAAGGCGGAGCAGCATTGGAGCCTGCCGGCGAAGACGGAGGAGGATATCTTCCAGCACCTCGGCCTGAGTTATATCCCACCGGAGTTGCGTGAGGGCCTCGGCGAAATCGAAGCTGCCGAGGAAGGGGTGCTGCCGCGGCTGATCGAGGCTGCCGATTTGAACGGTGCCTTCCATAATCATACGACGGCCAGCGACGGTCGGAACACCCTCAGTGAGATGACCGCGGCGGCGGAGGCGCTCGGCTGGGATTACCTTGGGATTGCCGATCATTCGAAGGCGAGTTTCCAGGCGCGAGGCATGACGGAGGAACGCCTTGCGGAGCAGGTGGAGGAGATCCGTGTGCTCAACCGCTCCGGGCGCTTCAAGACCCATGTGTTTGCGGGGGTGGAGTGCGACATTTTACCGGATGGACGGCTCGACTATGAGGATGACGTGCTTGCGACCCTCGACTACGTGGTGGTCTCGGTCCACAGCGCCTTCAGCCAGTCGGAGGAGGAGATGACCGCCCGGCTAATCCGGGCGATCGAGCATCCGCGGACGACCATGCTCGGGCATGTGACCGGACGGCTGCTGCTGCGCCGGGAGGGATATCGCGTCGACTCGGGCAAGGTGATTGATGCGGCGGTGGCGAACGGTGTCGTGATCGAGCTCAATGCGAGCCCGTGGCGGCTCGACATGGACTGGCGGCACTGGCGCAAGGCGGCGGAGAAGGGTGTGCTCTGCGCGATCAATCCTGATGCCCACGAAACGGCCGGGCTTCAGCATGTGCTGACGGGGGTGAACGCGGCCCGCAAGGGCTGGCTGACGAGCGAGCAGGTGCTGAACACGCGCACCCGCGCGGAGGTGAAGAAGTTCTTCGGCAAGCGCCGGTGAAGGGACTTCAGGGACGGAAGGGACGGAAAGGACGGCAAGCGCAGGCCTTGGGGTTTTGGTCCCTTCCGTCCTTTCGGTCCCTTCCGTCCCTTGTCGACAGCGGGCGCACTCTCTCCGCTCAACGACCACCGCGGCCGAGGAGCACCACGGGGATGGTGGCGAGCAGGATCTTGCAATCGAGCCAGAGGGACCACTGGTCGATGTAGTCGAGGTCGAGGCGCACCCAGTCCTCGAAGTCGGCGATATCGTTGCGTCCGCTGATCTGCCAGAGACAGGTCAGGCCGGGCCTCACGCTCAGCCGTCGCCGGTGCGCGTCATCGGAAAAACGCGCGACCTCCTCGATGGGCAGGGGGCGCGGGCCGACGAGGCTCATCTCACCCTGCAGCACATTCCACAGCTGGGGAAGCTCGTCGAGACTGTGGCGTCTCAGCAGGCGGCCGAAACGGGTGATGCGCGGGTCGGCGCTGACCTTGAACACGGGGCCTTTCATCTCGTTGTGGCCGGCAAGTTCGGCCTGGCGCGCGGCGGCATCGGCATGCATCGACCGGAATTTATAGAGGGTGAACGGACGGCCGTTGAGTCCCGCCCGCTTCTGGCGGAAAATCACCGGTCCGCGCGACGTGCACTTCAGGACGAGGGGAATCAGAAGAAAAAGCGGGGATAGCAGAACGAGCAGGGTGGCGGCCCCGGCGTAGTCGATGCCCCGCTTGATGACCAGATGTCCCGGGGCGGCGGCCTGGGCGCGGTAGTAGAGAACGGGTTCACCGCCGAGCTGGTCCACCGCCAGCCGGTGGGGTGAGGTGGAGAAGAGTCCCGGACGCACGATGGCCTCGACTCCTTCACGCTCACAGGCGGCTAGCATGGGCGCCACTAGGGACGGATCGAGGCCGGTCAGGCTGACCACCACGACGTTGACGGCGTGGGTGTGGAGCTGTTCGACGAGCTCGGAAGCCGGCCGGGTGCGCGGGTCGAATTCACCGGCATCGGCGATGAGTTCGCGTTCACTGGCAGAAAGGGCGGCCTGAAGGCGGGCATTTTCCGCCGGTGTGCCGATCCAGAGGACCCGGCGGCGCAACTGGGTCTGGGCTGTCCGGGTGGTTTCCAGCCAGCGTATGAATTCATGGCGGGCGTACACGAAGAGTCCGCCGAAGGCGCCGACGAGAAGGATGATGGAGCGCGCGTAGTGAATGCGCAGGAAAAACAGCAGCAAAATGAGACCGACGGTGGTGAAGGCGCTGCTTCGCAGGATCACCAGGAGGATGCTGATGCGGGAGCTCAGCCGCGGTCGTTCGTAGAAACCCTGGCTGGACAGGATGAGCGGCCCGAGGAGGGCGACCGTGGGGAAGAGCCACAGGTGCCAGGTGAACGCCTCGATTTCCGGGAGGTCCACCAACAAAGGGGTGGAGGCGCGCAGACCATAGGCCAGGGCCAGCGCGAGGGCAAACAGACTGCCGTCGACCAACTGCAGCAGCCGCGCGCGGGTTTGCCTGGGATGAGTCAGCACGACGATGGAGCAGCAGAATCCCCGGCCGGGAGACTAGAAGGTCTTGGTGTAGCTCACGCCGGCCTCGTCCTCGAATTTGAGACCGGTGGTGTCGATGGCGGTGATGCGGAGGCCGAGATCGCGATCCACGATATCGTTGATGCGGAAAATCCGGTCGTTCATGAACACGCGCGGGTCGGTGGCGGAGGCGCGAATGCCATTGACGCGCAATCCATCGAGGAAGGCGTAAACCCTGAGATTAGGTTGGGGCGGCGCGGCGGGAGGTGCAGGAGCGACCGGTGCGGGGGCGGCAGCGGCCGGTGCGTTCGTTGGAGCCTTGGGCGTAGGGGCGGCAGGCACCGGTGATGAAGGGGCCGGGGATGGAGTGGGGATGGGCCGGGGTTCCGTGGCGGTGGTCGCGAGGGTAGGTCCGATGGGCAAGTCCACCCGGATCTGGGGAACAGGGGCAATGGTGGCCGGTGCGGAGACTGCGGGAGTCGACGGGGATTGCTGGGCGACGGGAACCGGATCGCCATCGGACCGCATGAGAAGGAACGTGACGATGACGGAGGCCACGACCAGGATGGCACCAACGCTTACGGCGAGCACGAGGGTTTGCGCGCCCATGGGCCGGCCGCGCCGGATGATCACCGGGGCCGGTCCGGTGGCGGGAGTTCCCTGGCCGACGGGGGTCGAGGAGGGTGGCTCCTGGCTGCGCATCCTCTGCGCTTTCTTGAGAGCTTCGTTGATCAGGCTCATGCGGTGGGTTGCTGGGCGGGAGCTAAAAATGGATGGCTCGGACGATGGTGCGGATCGTCAGGGATTGGCGGGCCAGCGTCGAGGGTTTTGCGGAGGTCAACGAAACCGGGTGGGGGTCATTCGGTGAGATTGCGCAGATCGCGGACGGCCCGGCGCATGTCCCAGTAAGTGACCTCGTCGGACTCCCGAATGTAGGCGGAAAGGAGGGATTTGTCGCAAAGATTATTGATGATCCGGGGAATCCCGCCGCTGGCCCGGTGGAGCAGACGCAGGGCCCAGCGGGTGAAGTGCGGCCGGCCGGCGCCGCCGGCCAGGCTGAGCCGGTGCTGAACGTAATGCTCG
>JBGTGS010000123.1:0-9796 GCA_041746615.1 Opitutaceae bacterium
GGTTTCGATCCAGTTTTAACCACGGATTGCACGGATTCGATCTGGATTAATACCCATACAGGAGGGTCGAAAGCTTGGGTTCGGTATCCGTGTACATCCGTGTAATCCGTGGTAAAAATTCTGGTGGTTTGGTTCCGAGTAATAGATCAGCGGGCCACACTTTCGGTGGTGGCCAGACTGGCTTTGAATTCCTTGGCGACGGTTTCGATCTGCTCGTCGGTCAATTCCGGGAACATGGGGAGGGAAAGGAAGGAATCCGCACAGGCTTCGCTCACGGGGAAATCACCGGGGCCGTGGCCGAGATTTGCATAGGCCTTCTGGAGGTGCACGGGCACCGGATAGTGGATGCCGCAACCGATGCCGCGGTCGCCGAGGCGTTGCATGATTTCGGCCCGGTTCTCCACCCGCACGGCATACACATGATAGATGTGATGGGCGTAGGGGGCGGCGACCGGCAGAACGACACCGGGGGTTCCGGCGAGGAGATCGTTGTAGCGGCCGGCGGCCCGGCGGCGGCCGTCGTTGGCGCGGGTCAGGTATTTCAATTTCACGCTAAGAACCGCGCCCTGGAGCCCGTCCATGCGGCTGTTCCAGCCGACGACATCGTGGTAGTATTTCTTGGCCTGACCATGCTCGCGGAACATCCGCAGACGGTCGCGCAAGGCGGTGTCGTTGGTGGTGATGGCCCCGGCCTCACCCCAGGCGCCAAGATTCTTGCCGGGATAGAAGCTGGTGCCGGCGGCATGGCCGATGGTGCCGGCGTTGCGGCCGCGATAGCCGGCACCCTGGGCCTGGGCGGCATCCTCGATCACCACCAGGTTGTGCCGGCGGGCGATTTCCATGATGGGGTCCATGTCCGCACATTGACCGAACAGATGCACCGGCATGATGGCCTTGGTGCGGGGCGTGATGGCCGCCTCGAGTTGGGTGACATCCATCGTGTAGGTGACCGGTTCGATGTCGACGAACACCGGCTTGGCGCCGGCGTAGGTGATGGCCTCGGCGGTGCCCATGAAGGTCATGGGGATGGTGATGACCTCGTCGCCTGGGCCGATGCCGAGGGCGAGCAGGGCCAGCCAGAGGGCATCCGTGCCATTGGCGACGCCGACGCAGTGTTCAGCTCCGCAAAATTTTGCATAGGCCTCCTCGAAGCGCGCGACAAAAGGGCCGCCGGCAAAGGCGTTGGTGTCGATCACTTCCGCCATGGCCGCCATGATTTCCTGGCGGATCGGGTCGTGATGGGCCTTGAGGTCGAGGAAGGGAACTTTGGGTGAAGACATGCTGATTCAGTGGAATGACCCTGCGGGAAAATCCCAAACTCCAATCCCGCGCCTGCGGGACCAAATCCCAAATTTAAGCGGGATAGGCGGTGGAGTCAGGACATGGAGGGCGGTGGATAGGGCTAAGGGCGGGGAGTGGATAGTGGAGGCGGGAGACTGGAGGCTGGTCAGATAGTGGGCGGTCGGACGGTGTTTCGGTGGACGGTAAATCGGTTGATGGTGCTATTTTTGCGTCTTTTGCGCACTCCTTGGGCGCGTAAACCTTTTTGCGGCTAAAAATCAGTGGTTTGGTTTCGATCCATTTTTAACCACGGATTGCTTGGATTCGATCTGGATAAATGCCCATACAGGAGGATCGAGGGCTTGGGTTCGGTATCCGTGCTATCCGTGTAATCCGTGGTGAAAATTCAGTGGTTTCAGGTCCGACTAAGGCGGATAAATTTCAAGTTTCGGGTTTCGCCTTCTGCCGGATGCGGGCGGGGTTGCCGGCGACGATGGCGCCGGGGGGGACGTCTTTCGTGACCACGCTGCCGGCGCCGATGGTGGCACCTTCGCCGATGGTGATGCCGCACAGGAGGGTGGCACCGGAGCCGATGGCGGCACCCCGTTTGACGAGGGTGGGGACGCAGGACCAGTCCGCATCGGTCTGCAGACTGCCGTCGGGGTTGGTCGCCCGGGGATGGAGGTCGTTGGTGAAGGTGACGCCATGTCCGACGAAGACCTCGTCCTCAATGGTCACTCCCTCGCAGATGAAGGTGTGGCTCGAGATCTTGCAGCGCCGACCGATTTTCGCGCCCTTCTGGATTTCCACAAAGGTGCCGATCTTGGATTCATCTCCGATTTCGCAGCCGTAGAGATTGACGAAACCGAAAATACGGACACCCCGGCCTAGTTTCACATCCGGGGCGATCTGCTGATGCAGGGACGGTGGAGGATTCATCCAGGCGGAAGCGAGGGCGTGTGGCGGGACGGGGCTTCCGTCACGCCCTGTGGGAATCCTTGCTGACCTTGGCGGGACCCGTGAAGGGATTCAGGGTGCCTGACTTTCGTCCACCGGACGCGAAGGGATTCAGGGTGCCGGCCTTCCGGGAGCTGCCCCCGGTCGCAGGCATCGGCGGGCGGGAATTCGAGCGTCCGTAGTTCCTGCCCGTGGGCAGATCGATGGGAGCGCCATCCAGCTTGATGGAGGCCGAGGAGGCTTCGAGAATCCTGACCACTTCCAGGCCCTTGGCTCCGGAGGTGAGCGGGGTGCGGCCGTTCTTCATGCAGTCCAGGAAATGCTGGCACTCGGTCGCGAGCGGCTCCACCTGCTTGATGTAGGGGCTGTAGATGTCGCCGTAATGGTAGGCGTAGTGAAACTCCGCGAAGCTGTCGTAGTGGCGCGGGCGCTTCACGTGAACGTCATAGATCTTGATCTTCTCCTGGGCGGAGAGGTCATCATAAACGATCATGCGTTCGCTGCCGACGATGGTCATCTCACGGACCTTCTTGGGGTCGAGCCAGCTGCTCTGGATGATGGCGGACTTGTCGTTCGAAAAATGGAGGTTCATCGAGGTCACGTCCTCGATGCCCTTGGTGATGTGGGCGGCACCGCGGCAATTCACGCTGTAGGGGGCCTCGCCCATGATGTGGAGGATGATCGAGATGTCGTGGGGAGCGAGATCCCAGGCGACATTGATGTCCTTCTGGAAAAGACCCAGATTGAGTCGCCGGGCGGAAATGTACTGGATATCGCCGATGTCGTGCCGGTCGACGATCTCCTTGATCATGCGGACGGCCGGCGAATAGAGGAAGGTGTGCCCGACCATCAGGATAAGGCCCTGTTGCTTGGCGAGGGCGACGAGTTCCTCGCATTGCTCGACGGAAGAGGCCAGGGGCTTTTCGATCATGGTGTGCTTGCCGGCGAGCAGGCTGGCCTTGGCCATGGGGAAGTGATGCTTGACGGAGGTGGCGATCACGATCGCATCCAGCTCGGAATCCTTGAGCAGGACTTCGTAGCTGGTTTCGGCATCGACTTCGGGATAGAGCCCCTTGAGGTGCTTGAGCCGGTCGGTGCTGACGTCGCAGATCGATTTAAGCCGGCAGTCCGGCAGTGCGCGAAAATTGCGGACCAAATTGGGTCCCCAATAACCACAACCCACCACACCGATTCCGATTTTTTTACTCATACTCAAGTTGTCATGATAGCCGTGATACCGCGATCAAGGGCGCGCCCGCCTTGATCCGCCGGTGGAAAATTGCGAATGCGATCAGCTGTTTCGCTTGGTGAGCATGGACCGGGAGGGGAAGGGCATCTCGGTCATGCGGCTGTTGAGCGCGGCTTGTTTTTTGCTCCGGCGGGTATCCCCGACCTGCTGGATGAGGGCGGGGATGGTCATGAGAATGATGTACAGGTCCAGGCGGAAGGATTTGGTTTCCGCGTATTTGACGTCCAGGCGGACCATCTCGTCGAAGGTGGTCCGGTTCTTGCCTGAGACTTGCCAGAGGCCGGTAAGGCCCGGGGAGGCGAGAAACCGTTTCCGCTGCTCGGAGGAGTATTGTTCGTATTCCGCGGGGAGGCAGGGGCGCGGGCCCACCAGGCTCATGTCTCCGCGAAGAACATTGATCAGTTGGGGAAGTTCATCGAGTCCGGCGGCCCTGAGCAGCCAGCCACCCGGAATCAATCGTGAATCACCCCAGGCATCCATCTTGGTCATGGGGGTCTTGGATTTGACCAGCTGACTAAAATACTGCTGGTGCACCGTGGTATCCGCAGCCACGCTCATGGTCCTGAATTTGTAGATCCGGAAACGTTGTCCCATGAATCCCACGCGCTCTTGGCGGAAGAAGACCGGCCCCGGGGAGACGAACCTCATGACGATGGCCACGACCAGCGTGAAGAGGGCGAAAAAGGGGAGAACGATCAGGCAAAGACTGATATCAAGGATTCGTTTCAGATCGCACTTGGGTGAAACCCCTAGGTGCGGAGGAGAAATTGGATTGTTCATGGGCCGGACCGGATTGGCTCGATTTTCATCAAGCCGAAGAAAGTAATAATAAGGCGGGAGGATGGACTTACAGGCTTTTTAGCGCAAAGACTTGCCGTAGAAAGTCAAGCTAACGGTTGGTCTGATACCCAATCGTTGAAAACCCGCCCGCTTACAAAATCCCCTAATACCGATCATCTGATGAAGGCTCGGGGTAACGTGGACGTTATCCCGAGGGTGGAACGTTTCACCCGGGATCCAAACTCACCTAGTCCACCAAGTCTGAACAGACCTGCCAGCTGGTTTGAGCAGTGACGATAGCGTGCCGGAATCAATCCGGCCAACATCTATCCTTGATGCCAGAGTGGGCATCGACACTTCCTCCACCTGCCTAACAACCCCCAACAGCGGTTCAGGCTGCTGGAAGATGGAACTTGCCGCCAGCCATGGCCGGGCGGGCTTTTCTGGCCTTGTAAGGTTTGCGACGAGTGAGTTCATTCCCGAAATGAAACCCCTCGGCATTCTCGTGCCCATCCGGTGCATGGGTAATGCAATAGAAGAGAACGCATCCTGCGGTGGTCAAAATGACAGCTGCCGTAATCAGTAAGGTTGTAATCATAATGTCTCCTTTCTGTTGAGCATAGTACCTGTCCGGGATCGTTTGTTCCATAGGGTAAACTGCTCATATACGGGTTTTAGCGTGAATTTTACAAGCCGGGGTTCCGGGGCGTTTCTGGGTGTTTTCCTCCGCGCCTGTGCAGGCGCGGAGGAAAACATGATTGGGATGCGAGCAGGACTGGAATTCCTTGGAGTGTTTCATAAACGTCACACTAAACGACTGATAGGTAAAAGTGGCATCGGTCTCTCCCGGCGGCATCGCCCTCGTGCTCTCCGCTGCCATGCGTATTCGTAGCCATAAATTGGATACGATCCGGACCGTGGCCAAACAGGGGGAACACCCTATATGGGCCGGGTAAGAACAAAATAGTAGCGGGTAGCGGGTAGAATGTAGCCACGTCCGTCCCCGGACGTGCTTCGGTCGGATCCCGCGTTCGCGGGAGTGGATGCCGCCCGTCTTTATTCTTACCTCTTTCTCTTATTCTTTCTCAACCATTCCGGTCGGATCGGCTAGACTTGAATCAGCCCGATCTAATTAACCGCAAGGAACGCAGAGAGCTCAAAGAAGCTGAGGTAGGTTCCTCAGCTATGTGATCTTTGAGTTCTATGTGGTAAATATTCAGCAGTAGCGGGTAGTGGGTAGCGGGTAGCGAGTAGAACGGATGACAAAGATCCGCGAGAGGATCCCGCAGTCGCGGGGGTGGACATTTGGGATTTTGCCCCCGCAACCGCGGGACGATTCAGCGGGCGGCTGGGGCCAATACCCCCCGAAAGCGCAGCCATTCCTCGGCACGCTTTGTCCAGCCCGACGCGGGCCCGAGATCGGCACGCATGCCAAAGCCGTGCGGGCCCTGCTCGTACAGGTGCATTTCCGCGGGAACCCCGGCGGCACGAAGCGCCTGATAGAACAGGATGCTGTTGTCCGCGGGCACCGCACGGTCTTCCTGCGTGTGCACGAGGAAGGTCGGCGGCGTGTCAGCAGTCACCTGTGTGTGCAGGGATAAACTCGTGATGAGTTCGGGGACAGGATTGCGGCCGATCAATGCCTGGCGCGAGCCCACATGGGCGTGGGGCCCCTCCAACGTGATCACGGGATAGAGCAGCATTAGAAAGTCCGGACGCCCGCTCACGGCATCCAGGGCGGCACCGGTGCGACCGTCCGGCGCATCGAACAGGGTGCCGGCCGTCGCCGTCAGGTGACCGCCGGCCGAAAAACCGATCATACCGATGCGATCCGGTTGCACCCCGAATTCGGACGCCCGGGAACGAACGGTGCGGACCGCCCGGAGGGCGTCGCGCAAGGGTGACGGATGACCGTACTCGACCATGCGATAGCGTAGCACAAAGGCGTGCACGCCGATCGAGTTCAGCCATCTGGCCACGGAAGTGCCTTCGTTCTCCATCGAAAGCCGCATGTAACCACCACCCGGGCATATGATCACCGCCGCCCCGGTCGCAAGTTCGGCCGGTGCCCGAAAAACCGTCAGCGAGGGCGCGTGCACGTTGGAGACGCGATTGTCCTCCAACCGTTCGGGCGAAGCATCGGCGCGGAGGCCCGGCACCCCCTCGGGCCAGAGATCAATCACCGCCGGCTCAACGGCGGCCAGACCCGTGGCCATACCCAGGGCGGACAGTGTAGGCAGTGCAGACAGAGCAAGGCGGGGCAGACCGGTCTTCATGAGAGTCAGGCGAAAGTAAGGCCCAACTCCTAGGACGCGACCGTGAATTCGGCGACCTTCCCCCGTCCGCCCGTCCTCCGATCCATGATGTCAACTGATAGTTGACATCATGGGTCGGGGAATACGGGATCTCGTGGTAGGGCGTTCTCTCCGAGAGCGCCGTGCGGGACAAACAGGCCGCGGACTGGGGACAGTCCGCCGTACCCCGGATCGGCAACGGATGCCGGGATTCCTCAGCCTTTGGCAGCAGCCGCCCAGCGTTTGAGGGCTTGGCCAGTGAGCGAGGCATCACAGGCGTCGATGCCGGCGCGCGGGCCGGCGTAGATCAAATCGCCTCCGGCACTGCCGCCGCCCGGGCCGAGGTCGAGGATCCAGTCGGCCAGGTTGATGACGTCGAGGTTGTGCTCGATGATGATGACGGTGTTGCCTTGGTCCCGCAGCTTGAAGAGCAGGTCCATCAGGTTCTGGATGTCCACCCAGTGCAGACCGGTGGTTGGCTCATCGAGGATGTAGAGCACACCGCCCTGCCCGCGCTTGCTGAGTTCAAGGGAGAGCTTGAGTCGCTGGGCCTCACCACCGGACAAGGTGGTGGCCGACTGGCCGAGCGTGAGGTAGCCGAGACCAACCGCATCAAGCGTCTGGAGCTTGTCCATGATGCGGGGAATGTTCCGGAAGAGCAGCATGGCCTCGCGCACCGTCAGTTCGAGGACATCGGCGATGGAGTTTCCGTGAAAGAGAACCTCGAGGGTTTCGCGGTTGAAACGCCGCCCGCTGCAACTGGGACAGGGGGCGTAGGCGTCGGCCATGAACTGCATGTCGAGCTTGATGGCACCGTCGCCCTGGCAGCGTTCGCAGCGGCCGCCCCGCACATTGAAGGAGAAGCGGCTGGCCTTGTAGCCGCGGATCCGGGCCAGGGGAACCTGGGCAAAAAGGTCGCGCAGCAGGTCGAGCAGTTTGGTGTAGGTCGCCGGATTCGACCGCGGGCTGCGGCCGATGGGTTCCTGATCCACCTGAACGAGCTTCTCAAAGAAATCCAGATGTTCGATGTGACGGTGCATCCCCGGAATGCTCTTCGCGCCGTTGAGTTTCCGCGCGGCCGCCGCAGCCAGGATGTCGTTCACCAACGTGCTCTTGCCGGAGCCGCTGACGCCGGTGACACAGGTGAGGAGCCCGACCGGAAAGCGTGCATCGATGCCGCGCAGGTTGTGCTCGCGGGCCTCGCGAACGGTCAGGAAGGCGCCGTCGGGCTGCTTCGCCTTGGCGTCGCGGATGACCGATGCCTTTCTTGCCAGGTAGGGGCCGGTGCGGGTGGACGCGCGCGGGGCCGCCATGAGCTCCGCCGGCGTACCCTGGAACAAGATGCGGCCGCCCTCGGTGCCGGCCTCGGGGCCGAGTTCGATGATCTCGTCGGCAATCCGCATGGTGTCCTCGTCATGCTCGACCACGAGGACGGTGTTCCCGCGGTCACGCAGCTCGCGCAGCGTGTCGAGGAGCTTCTGATTGTCGTGGGCATGCAGGCCGACGCTGGGTTCGTCGAGGACGTAGATGACGCCCATCAGTCCCATGCCCAGCTGGGTGGCGAGACGGACGCGCTGGGCCTCGCCACCCGAAAGCGTCCCGTAGTCGCGGTCGAGCGTCAGATAACCCAGTCCGGTCTCCAGCAAAAACCGCAGGCGTTGTTCAATGCCGGTCACAATCTCGGTGATCGCCGGGTCGCCGGCCAGGTTCTCCACCAGCACGACCGCAACGGCATGCGCCGCCGCCACGTCGAGCTTGAAAAACCCGGTGATCGAAAGCCCTCCGGGTGTCATATCTCCGGGGATCTGCCCCTTTGTGATTTGATCCCGCAAGCGCGGGATCGGGTCGCCCACGGCGACCCGCACATTGGAGCTGCGTGCATTCAACCGCGTACCGTGGCACTCGGGACAAGCCCCGCTGACCATGTACGTCGTGAGCCGAGCCCGAAAGCCTTCGCTGAGAGTGGCGCGCCAGCTCTCATCCAACGCTGCGAGCACCCCGGGGAAGGTCGCGGCCTTGGCCTCGCGCATGCGCCGGAGCTTGAAGGCGAAGAGACGCTCCCCCGCACCGTGCAGCAACGTCCCCCGCACCTCCTCCGGCAGGTCCTTCCACGGTATATCGGCATCGAAGGGCAGCTGCTCGGCGAGCTGCTTGATGATGGCATTGTGCTTGATGATGAGATTTTTGCCGCCAATGCGCCACGGTTTGATCGCCCCCTCGCGCACGCTCTTCTCCGGATCGGGCACGACCAATTCGGGAACGAAGCGCAACTGGCGGCCGAGTCCGCCACAGGTGGTGCAGGCGCCCTCGGAGTGGTTGAAGGAAAAATGCCGCGGAGTGAGCTTATCGAAGACATCGCCACAAATCTCGCAGGCGAACGACTGGCTGAGGTTGAGTTCGCGCCACGGGTCGGCGGATGTTTTCTGGGCGAGCACGATCGCACGGTCGCGACCCTCGCGGAAGGCGAGTTCGAGCGAGTCGGCCAGGCGGCTGCGCTGGCCGGTGCCCGCCACGAGGCGGTCCACCACCAGATCGACGGAAAGCTCGCGGGTGCCCGTCCCGGACGGCAGTAAATCCGGCTGATCGAGACTGCGGATATCACCGTCGATGCGCACGCGCTGGAAGCCCCGCTGACGCAGACGGGGCAGTTCGTCACGCAGCACGCTGGTGCGCGCCTTCATGAAAGGCGCGAGGAGCATGATGCGTTCGTCGGGTGCCCAGCCGAGTACGCGGTTGACGTTGTCGTCGAGCGAGCGTCGTTCCACCCGGCCTCCGTCCTTGGGGCAGCGCTGGTCGCCATGGAGAGCCCAGAGCAACCGGGCATAGTCAGCGATCTCGGTGACCGTGGCGATGGTGGTCCGCGGCGAGGAACCGCCGGTGCGCTGCTCGATCGCGAGTACGGGCGAGAGGCCGTGGATGAAATCGACGTCGGGCCGCTTGATCTGTTCCAGTACCTGGCGGGCCTGGGTGGAGAGGGACTCCATGTACTTCCGGTAGCCCTCGGCGTAGATGGTGTCGAAGGCCAGGGAGGACTTGCCGGAGCCGCTGGGCCCGGTGAAGACCACGAGCTTGCCGCGCGGGATGCGCAGTTCAAGGTCCCGGAGGTTGTGCTCGCGGGCACCTTTTACATGGATGTGGGTCGCAGCCTGCATGGTGGGCAACCAGCACCTTACACAAAACGCCCCGGGTGCAAGCGCCGCGTTGCTGTAGGAGCGGCTTTACGCCGCGATTGGTT
>JBGTGS010000124.1:0-6778 GCA_041746615.1 Opitutaceae bacterium
GATTATATCGAGACGTTCTACAACCCGAGGAGGCGCCACAGCTCTCTCGGCCAAATCTCACCTGTGGCCTTCGAACTGAAATACGAAAAATCAAACATCAAAGCCGCCTGATTTGGTGTCCACTTTTTCGAGGCAAGCCCAAACAAAGTCAATTGTCACCACCCGCAGAGAACAGCGAGGCATCTGCTGCATCAATAAACGAGCCACATGATCCACGTCTGAAATGCACTGGTTGTCCGCGCACGCGAGCGTGAACTCGCGCTCAATCTCCAGGGGATTTTGTGGTGCCGCAGCTTGGAAAACATTCTCCACCTGCAGGAGCATCCGCTGGAGCATCGGAAGCAATTCGCGGGACATGGGTGTCGGAACGAGCCGCCTCCCATCGCGAACAAGGAGAGGGTCACCCAGGATCAACCGGGCACGGGCCAAAGAATTGCTTACCGCCGACTGGGTTAAATTCAGCCGCTTCGCCGCTTTTGTCACGTTGCTCTCTTCCAACACCGCAGCAAGCACCGGCAAAAGATTGAGATCGATTCCGCTTATATTCATCACAGTGATGGATGGTATCACGAATGCTCGTTTTTCTCCAAGGACCATTCCGGTTACTCTGGGGCATGGAAAAACAAGTGATTCAAGCAGCCCCTTGCCAAAGAGTTCATTGGTCGCACAATCTCCCCCAGGTCGCACTGTGGCTTCTTCTGCTATGGAGCGCAGTTCAGATCGGGGGTGGACTATATGAAAAGCGGGTGGTGATTCCTGCTTGGTCGGCGGAAGTTCATCCCGAAACCCTTCAGCAAAAAATGGAACTATCAGGGCACACCGCAAGCGGCACCCGATTCTGGCCATTCGTGTCGCCGGTTGTTTTTTTGTTGGCCATTGGAAATGCCGTTGCGGCATGGAGACACCAAGGCCCGGCCCGCAGATGGTGGCTGAGCGGATCGGCCCTCTTCATTGCAATGAGCATCAGTACCTACGCCTATTTCGTGCCCACGATGCTTGATTTTATGCATCGGAGCGCAGCGTTCTCTCGCGAAGCTCTGGCCGACAGCGTATCGCTATGGCTGGCCCTGAGTCCACTGCGTTTGGTTTTGGGTCTTGCGGGGTGGTGTCTATGCATGCGAGCACTCACCCTGCTGCATCAGCATGGAGCGACGGGTCGGATACGGTGATTGGGCATCTTATGTTGTCATGATTTTTCCAGCCCGTACCTTGGAGGGATGTCTTGGTTTTCATTCTGGCACCGCTGGCTGCTGCTCGTGAGCATTCTGTTCTGCCTGGTTGGCCTTGCAATTGCGTGTCTGCCAGATTCCCCGTTCTTGGATCTGTGGAACACAAAGGTGGAAGACCGTTTCCATCCCGGCGGCACAACGCCCGAAATAATGCACCTTCGGAATTTCCTGTTAGCCCCCCTGGGTGCAACCATTGCAGGATTCTATATTCTGCAAAGCTTCATCGTCTTTGGTCCATTCAAGCGTCGGGAGCCTTGGGCATGGTGGGCAGTAGCACTTGCCACGTTTGGATGGTTCCTGATCGACTCCGCCCGATCACTGCAACATGAAGCCGGCTTCAATGTGATGATCATCAACAGTCCCACTCTGATCCTCGTGGCGCTGCCCCTTGGGGCTACTTGGCGCAACTTCATGATAAAAGATTCTAAGGGTTCGATGATTAATCCTTAAGGTGGCCGCCGGGGCAATCTTGTTTAGCAATCATCATTCATTGACCCGAATGGCGCTAAGTTAAGCCGGTTGGTCGTTCAACTCACGACTGTGGCCACGACTGACGTTGAGACGATCGAGGACCCTAACTTAGTGCCATTCTTCATTGACCCGACAGTGGGAGCATGATCTGGACGGACTGAAAAACCCAATGGCAATCCGGCTAGGCCGGACAGGAGGGTTCACTAAATGGTATAGCGGTGAGCTTCTGGACGGCACGAGTGCCGTCAGGGTGGCTCAGTCCTTGGAAAGCTCGCGGACCAGAGCTTCCACCAGCTTGTCGAGGCCCGGTTCCTTGGCCTCAAAATCCACCGTGATGCCGGATTCCTTCAGAGTCGCCGTGGTCTGGGGTCCGATGCTGCCAGCGAGAGGTTTTTTCGCCTCCGCACCAAGGGCGAGCGCGGGCGCTTGATCGACATAGGATTTCACCGCGGACGAACTGGCAAAAAGGATCGCGTCCGCCCCATGCTGGCGGAAATCCTCGGCCGCCGGCTCGGCGGAGAGGTCGGTCAATTCCGTCTTATAAAGCTGCAGGCAGTCAACAATGGTCCCGGCCGCCTCCAGCTTGGTCACGAGGATGTCGCGGTTGAGGTTGCCGGTCACGACGATGATCTTCGCGCTGTCGAGGCTCCCGGTTTCAATGAGGGCATCCGCCAGGGCCTCACCCGTGGCGAGGCGGGGCATGCACTCGACCTTGATCTTGTGACGCTCAATCGCCCGGCGCGTCCCCTCACCCACGCAGGCGAAGCGCAGCAGGCCGAGGTTGCGGATCTCATCATAAGCCTTGAAGAAATATTGAAAGAAGGCGCGCACTCCATTGGCGCTCGTGAAGACGATCCAGTCGTAGGTGCCGAGCTCGGCAAAGATGTCCACCAGCTCCTGGCGCGCCACCTCGGGCACCACCCGGATCAGCGGCAGCTCCATGACTTCGGCTCCGAGAGCCTCGAGCTTGTCGCGCAGGTCGCTGTTCTGCTCGCGCGTACGCGTGATCGCGACCCGTCGGCCAAAAAGCGGCAGGTGTTCGAACCAGTCGATCTGCTCGTGGTACCGCACCACTTCGCCGACAAAAATCACCGCCGGTGCCGCCAGCTTGGCCTGCTCCACCAGGTCCGCCAACGTCGACACGGTTCCCGCCACGCTGCGCTGGCGGCCGAGTGACGCCCATTGCACCACGGCGGCGGGGGTGTCGGCCGCCATCCCGCCGGCAGTGAGCTCCGCCATGATGTGTCGCAGGTGGCCCATGCCCATGTAGATCGCCAGCGTCGCGTTTTTCAGCGACCCATAGGCGCGCCAATCCACCTGCAGCTCGTGCTTCTTCGGATCTTCGTGTCCGGTGAGAAAAATCAGCGACGAGCTGGTGTTGCGGTGGGTGAGCGGGATGCCCGCGTAGGCACCGGCGGCGAGCGCGGCGGTGACACCGGGAATGACCTCGAAACGGACGCCGTCACGAGCCAGCGTGCGCGCCTCCTCGCCTCCGCGGCCGAAGACGAAGGGATCGCCTCCCTTGAGTCGCACAACTTTCCTGCCCGCCTTCGCATGCTTCACCAGGAGGGCTTCAATCTCCTCCTGGGGAACAGAGTGAAATCCGGCCTTCTTGCCCACATAGACAACCTCACAGCCGGTCTTGCACCAGGCGACGAGTTCGGGATGGACCAAATAATCGTACACCAGCACATCGGCCATACCGATGAGTTCCTTGGCACGGAAGGTGACCAGGCCGAGGTCACCGGGACCTGCGCCGACAAGATAAACGATACCAGAGGAAGACATGAGGATGGGAGGTGGGCCACGGAGACCTTGGAGCGGCTCCACCGCAGCAAAGTAGCGAGTAGTGAGTAGCGGGTAGCGAGTAGAAAAGGCTGGCTGGCGGCCCGGTCACCGACCGGGTGGATGTGAATTAAAATCCGAACGCTGTGCTCTCCGTGTCCGAGCTCAGTGCCCTCTGTGGCTAAAGTTTGAACCCGAAATGCGTGAGCGTGGTTCGTGCAAACTCCACCGGGCTGGCAAAATCGGCGTCGGCCAGCGGGAGGCTGCGCAGGCCGACCTCCTCGTGGAAAAACCAGAGGGTATCGGCCGTTGCGTGGGTGGCAAAGGCGGTGTGACAACCCCCGCCGAGGGCTGACTGGAACGCGCGCTCCACCGTCACGTATTTTGCGGTGGTCGCATCGAGGGCGGCGGCAAAACGTTCCTCCTCACCGGCACGGCACTGGATGGCCACGGCGGCCTGACCGACCGCCGGCACCATGTGGCCGAACTCGATCGGGTGAAAGGCCACGCCCGGCCAGCTGCCGATGCCCAGTCGGGACAAGCCGGCGGCGGCGAGGATGGTGGCATCGGCCACGTGGTCCGCCCCGATCTTGCGCAGCCGGGTGTCCACGTTGCCGCGGATGGTGGTGAACTGCGCGTCAGGAAAGAGCATGGCGATCTGCAGGCGCCGCCGCGGGCTGCCGGTCGCGATCGTAGCCGGAGTTTCAATACCGTCCCGCAGCACCAGAAGGTCGCGGGCATCGGCGCGTGGCAGGTAACCCGCGATTGCCAGACCTGCCGGCATGTCGCCCGGCAGATCCTTGCAGCTGTGCACGGCCACGTCGGCCTTCCCCTCCGCCACCGCGCTTTCCAGTTCACTGGTAAACAGCCCTTTTCCGCCCTTCTGCTCCAGCGACCAGTCGGTCTGCCGGTCGCCGGTGGTGACGATCTTCAGCAGCTCGGTTTCGACGCCGAGCGCCTCGTGTAACCGCGCCGCCACCATGGCGGTCTGCGCCAAGGCAAGCGGACTCTTGCGAGTGGCTAAGACGAGGGAAGGCAAGGGACTGAAAGGACGAAAGGGGCTGAAAGGTGAAAACCGAGGAGAACCGAACCCTCGTCTGAGGAAGATTGTTCAGCCTTTCAGCCTTCAGCCCTTCAGCCTTTCTGCTTAATACGCCGCCTGGGTGCCCTTGATGTTCTTCTTGGACATCCAGGGCATCATGCTTCGGAGGTAGGCACCGGTCTTCTCAATCTGGTGCTTTTCCCCGGCCTTGAGCAGCTTGTTGTAATTCTTGAGACCACCCTTGTGCTCCTTGACCCACTCCTTGGTGAACTTGCCGGTCTGGATCTCCTTGAGGATCTTCTTCATCTCGACCTTGGTCTTCTTGTTCACGACGCGCGGGCCGCGGGTGATGTCACCATATTTGGCGGTCTCGGAGATCGAGAAGCGCATGCCGGCGATGCCGGATTCATACATGAGGTCACAGATGAGCTTCAGCTCATGAAGACACTCGAAGTAGGCCATCTCGGGCTGGTAACCGGCCTCGACCAGGGTCTCAAAGCCGGCCTGCACGAGGGCGCTGGCACCGCCGCAGAGCACGGCCTGTTCGCCGAAGAGATCGGTCTCGGTCTCCTCTTTGAAGGAAGTCTGGAGGACGCCGGCGCGGGTGGAGCCGATGCCCTTGGCCCAGGCGAGCGCGGTCTTTTTGGCCTTCTTTGATTTGTCCTGGGCAACGGCGATGAGCGCCGGCATGCCCTTGCCCTCGGTGTAGAGGCGGCGGACCATGTGGCCGGGGCCCTTGGGGGCGACCATGATGCAGTCGATATCCTTCGGCAGCTTGATCAGCCCGAAGTGGATGGCCAGGCCGTGGGAGAACAGGAGGGTCTTGCCCTTGGTCAGGTTGGGAAGGATCGAGGACTCATAGATGTCGGCCTGCTTCATGTCGGGCAGGCCGACCATGATGACATCGGCGCGGCGGACGGCCTCGCCGGTCTCGACGACTTCGAACCCGTGGGACTTGGCCACGGCGCTGGACTTGGAACCCTCGTAGAGGCCGATGATGACCTTTACGCCGGAGTCCTTGAGGTTGAGCGCATGCGCGTGGCCTTGGGAACCATAGCCGAGGATGGCGACGGTCTTGTTTTTGAACACGCCGAGATCGGCGTCCTTGTCGGTGTATACTTTGGCGGGCATATAATCTTAAGTTTGAGTCTGGAGTTTAAGTTTAAGGAGAGGTGGGGTCGAAGAGGGAGAGTGGAGCGGCGAATGAGGGCTGGGGTTAAACTTCCAACTTCACCTTCAACAAGCGCCCCTGGGTCGCTTCAACGCTTGAGGGCGAGCTGGCCGGTGCGGGCGAGTTCGAGGATGCCGAAAGGTTCGAGCAGCTTGAGGAAGGCGGAGACCTTGGCCTCGTCACCGGTCACCTCAATGATGACGGCGTCGGGGCCGACGTTGACGATCTTGGTCCGGAAGATGTCGCAGATCTGCATGATTTCCGAACGGCTGCGGGCATCCGCCTTGACCTTCACGAGGACCAGCTCGCGGACGACGGCCTGACCTTCCTTGAAATCGACGACCTCAACGACATTGACGAGTTTGCCCAGCTGGCGGATCGCAAGCTCGAGGGCGGCCTCGTCGCCCTTGAGGACGGCGGTGATCCGCGACAACAGGGGATCGTGGGTGGGGGCGACGTTGAGCGAATCGATGTTGAAGCCGCGGCCGGAAAACATGCCGGCAACGCGGGCCAGAACGCCGAACTTGTTCTCAACGAGGACGGAGATCGTGTGTCGCATGGGATGATGGGTGATGGTGGAGGACAGATGCGGTCTGGATCGTCGTCTGGACGGCGAGGGACTCGAACCCCCGACCCTCTCGGTGTAAGCGAGATGCTCTAACCAACTGAGCTAGCCGTCCAAGGCGAACGGCGAGCTAAGCGGCCGGGCTGCCGGGGTGACAAGGTTTTATTCCAGAGGAAAAGGCCGGCAGCCCGGCCTTTTCCTTATGTGAGTCCGGTTGCGGAGGCCGGATTCAACCCACGGTCAGAGCGGCCTTCGACTTGAACAGGCCCTCGCGGGCCATGAGCTCGGCATTCTGCACGGCGTTGAGGGCCGCGCCCTTCCAGAGATTGTCGCCGCTGACCCAGAAGGACAAACCGTTCTCGAAGGCCGTGTCCAGGCGCAGGCGCCCCACCCCGCACTTCACCTTTTCAGCGAAGTCCAGCGGCGTCGGGTAGCGCTGGTGGTCGGGGTCATCCACCAGCTCCGCCCCGGGAAAGGCCGCGATGGCGGCCCGGGCTGCGACCAGGTCAACCGGC
>JBGTGS010000125.1:0-5504 GCA_041746615.1 Opitutaceae bacterium
CCGCCGGCAGCGTGCGCGGCCGCGCGGCCGCCAGCCAGATCCGGAGGGTTGAGGGCGATGAACTCAAACGCTGAAACCCGCCGGATGGCGACAGATGAGACTGACCAGGGATGGTGACAGGAATTCCACGCGAAAAACCGATTTCTTAACCACTAATGGACACTAATCGATACTAATGATCGACGGCCCATTTCCCTACGGAAAACTGTGCCACTTCTGGGAATCCGACTTACGGACTCTTCTGCGCGCGTCCGGTCATGGGCACGAAGCGCACCGGGATGATAACCTCCTCGCGGTAGCCGGTTGCCGTGCGGGTCACCACCTTGAGTGACTGGTCGCGCCCTCCGACCGGGATGACCAGGAGTCCGCCCACCGCCAGCTGGTCCAACAGGGGCTGAGGAATGCGCCCCGGTGCGGCCGTGACCACGATGGCGTCAAAGGGAGCCTCCTCCGGCCATCCGGCATAACCATCCCCCGTTCTCACCTCGATGTTGTCATAACCCAGACGGGCCAGGTCGGCACGGGCGCGCTCGGCCAGCGGGGGCACAATTTCGATGGTGTAAATGCGGCCCTCGGTGGTGATCTCGGCCAATACCGCTGCCTGATAGCCGGAGCCCGTGCCGACCTCAAGGATGCGGCTCGTGGGGCTGGCGATGGCAAGTTCCGTCATGAGGGCCACGATGTAGGGTTGGGAAATGGTCTGGTTGAGCCCGATGGGAAGAGGCCGGTCCTCGTAGGCATGGGGGCGAACGACCGCCGGGATCAGTTCGTGGCGCGGCACGGTCCGCATCGCGCGCAGCACGGCGGGATCCTTCACGCCGCGGGACTCGATCTGGGTCACGACCATGCGTTCGCGCTCGGTGGCGCGGGCTGCATTCGACGACGCCTCGGCAGCCGAGCTGCAAGCAGTGGGGAAATGGAACAGGAAGAGCGGCATAAGCAGGAGGACGGCCTTCTTGAACATGAAGAAAGGCTATCCCGATCATTCCTGACAGCAACCCCCCGATCGATCTATCCGCTTTCAACGGAACCCACCATGAGGCCGATCGCCGTGCGGGATGTTCCGGTGCCAGGTGTGAGGCAGGCCAACACCCCATATCCACCGTCGCCAACATACGCTACACTGTGGGCATGAACCTTCTAGTCTTGTTTGTAATCCTACTCCTCGTGTTCGGCGGCGGCGGTTTTTATTTTGGTGGACCCGCTTTCGGCGGTGGTGCCGTCGGCCTGATTTTGCTGATCCTCCTCATCATGTTCCTCATGGGTGGCCTGCGAGGCCGGACTTGATCGGAAAGGATGATTGAACGAATCCCTGCCACGGGCAACCCCCATACCACGCAGCCCCGGGCATTTCACCGTTGCTGCGTCTTATTGATCGCCTCGATTGCGTGTGCCGGCACCTTGAATACGATCAGCATCCCGGGCTCCACCTGTATCTGATCGTGCAAAGGCGCAGGCAGACAGGCTGATCAAGACCAAGGCACCACTCCAAAAGCAGGATTCGCAGGAGGGCTTGGCAATGCGATCCTGCGGAGGAGTCGCTGGCCACCCTCATCACTGCGGAATGAGGACCAATTCGGGAGGGAGAACCCTTAAGTCACCGCCATCGGACAGGGCGGTTTGACACCCTTGCAAGGCGGACCAAAACTGAGAGGGCACCGCGCCCGTGGAGCCTCCAGTTTCATCATGTTTATTCGCAAGCTACTCTTCATCGGCCTGCCGGCCGCCCTCGTGGTCGCCGGCCTCGTCTACACCTTCAACGGCCGTCAGTCGTCCGGGCGCGGCATCCACGAACTGCTCACCGTCACCGTCGAGCAGGGCGACGTGACCCGACAGGTCGTCGCCTCGGGCACCCTCAACCCCCTCCGCTCCGTCGAGGTCGGCAGCCAGATTTCCGGCGTGGTCGTCGAACTGTCCGCCGACTTCAACACCAAGGTCAGGCGCGGCGATGTCGTGGCCCGGCTGGACACCCTCAGTTACGAGGCCAACGTCCGGCTCGCCACCGCCGAACTGGAGAGCGCCCGCGCCGCCGCCGAACTCGCCAAGGTAAACGCGCGACGCATTCGCTCGCTGCGGGATGAGAATCTGGTTTCCCCGTCGGAACTCGAACAGGCCGAGGTCAACCTGCGCCAGGCCCAGGCTGCGGTGCGCATCCGCAACGAGCATCTCGAACGCGCCCGGCTCGAACTCGAACGCTGCACCATCGTCTCCCCCACCGACGGCATCGTCATTCTCCGCAACGTCGACGTGGGCCAGACCGTGGCCGCCAGCCTGAGCGCCCCCGTGCTCTTCGAGATCGCCGAGGACCTCACCCGCATGATGATAAACGCCCGCATCTCCGAGGCCGACATCGGCACCATCCGGGAGGGACAGCGCGTCGAGTTCAAGGTGGACGCCTACCGCGACCAGACCCGCATCGGTGAGGTCGTGCAGATCCGCAAGGCCCCGATCATCGACAACAACGTGGTCACGTACGACACGGTGATCCACGTGGACAACTCCGACCTCGCCCTGAACCCAGGCATGACCGCGGAAGTCGCCATCATCACCGACGAGCGGACCGGAGTGCTGCGGGTGCGCAACAATGCGCTGCGCGCCCTGCTGCCGCAGGGGATCCTGCCGGCGTCACCGGAAGCGCCTCCGGGAACCCGCACAGTCTACCGGCTGAACAATCCATCCGATCCGTCCTCGCTCGAAGCCGTGTCGATTCGCACCGGACTTGCCGACCTCGTTTACACCGAGATCATCGAAGGTCTCTCAACCGGCGACGTGCTGGCAACCGGCCTGGCCCCGCGCCGTGCGGATGAAGCGGATTCCAAAGGCGGATTTTTCAGCGGGAACCAGGCCCGCTTCTGAAGAACGTACGATGAAACTGCTTCGAACCTGCCGCATCGCCTTGCGCGAGATCCAGCGAAGCAAGCTGCGCTCACTGCTGACCGTCCTGGGAATGATCATCGGCGTATCCGCGGTCATCACCCTGGTAAGCCTTGGCGAGGGCGCCCGCCGGGAGGTTGAGGCGCAGGTGAGCCGGCTCGGTGAGAACGTCGTGCTGGTTTTTCCCGGGTCCCGCTCGCTCGGCGGGGTCTCGATCGGCGGGGGCAGCGCCAACACCCTGACCATCGAGGACGCCATCGCCCTCCAGGAGGAACTCCCCGAGGTCGTCGCGGCCAGCCCCGAGGTGAGGTCGCAGCGGCAGATCGTCTATGGCACCCGCAACTGGGCGAGCCCGGTCTATGGCCAGTCGTCCGATTATTTGCAGATCCGCAACTGGCCGCTCGCCCACGGACGCATGTACACCGAGGAGGAAGTTCAGGCCGGGGCCCAGGTTGCGCTGATCGGCCAGACCGTGTTGGAGGAGTTGTTCGAAAACACCAATCCGATCGGCGAGACCATTCGCGTACACGGGCTGCCGCTCGAGGTCATCGGCGCGCTCTCCCCCAAGGGCATGTCGCTCATGGGCTCGGTGCAGGATGACCTCGTGCTGGTACCCTACACCACGGCCTTCCAGAAGATTTCCGGGCGCAGCCACGCCATGGTGATCAACGTGCAGGTTTACGACAGCAGCGTGATGGACACGGCGCAGGCCGCCATCACCGCCCTGCTCCGCGAGCGGCACCGGCTGGCCCCCGACCAGCCGAATGACTTCACCGTGCAAACCCAGGAGGAGATCGCGGCGGCGGCGACCGAGACCTCCCGGACCATGACCGTGCTGCTGGCGGCCATCGCCGCGGTCTCCATGATCGTGGGAGGCATCGGCATCATGAACATTCTGCTGGTCAGCGTGAGCGAGCGCACGCGGGAGATCGGCCTGCGGCTGGCGGTCGGCGCGCGCGATCGTGAGATCATGAGCCAGTTTCTGGTTGAAGCCATCGTGCTCGCCCTGCTCGGAGGCGCGCTTGGTGTGGCCGGCGGGGTCGGTGCAACCTGGATTATCTCCGCCAAGACCGGCATGCCCGCAGCGGTGTCACAAATCGCGGTGGTATACTCCGTGGTCATCAGCGCGACCATCGGACTCGTGTTCGGCCTGTTTCCCGCGATCAAGGCCGGACGGCTCGACCCGATCACCGCGCTCAGACATGAGTGAGGGCGTGCCGTCCCCGGTCGTCCTGGGTTACGTTTCGCACTCATCCACCGAAGGCACGGCCGGGGACGTGGCCACAACCCAGGCTGGGTGGTGATCAGCGGCAGCTATTCATCATTAACGGCTCCAAGGCACGGAGACCGCCCCGATCAACCGCGCTTGGACAATCCCAACCGGAACAGGCGGTCCGCATTCTGCCAGAGGATCAGATCCTCGTGCGCGGGCGGCAGGCCAAGGCTGCGGACAAACTTCAGGTAGGTGCGCATGCGGCAGATCGGCCAGTCCGTGCCGTAGAGCAGGTAATGCGGGTCGCCGGCGTAGAGGATCATCTCCTTGACCTGACCGAGCATGAAAGCCTCGAAGCGTTCGGTGAAATCGCCCAGCACCAGACCTGAAATATCCGCGTGCACGTTCTTGTTCTTGTATACCACTTCCATGCAGTCACGGATCCACGGGTTGCCGACGTGGCAGATGACCAGCTTCACGTCGGGGAAATCCACCGCGACGTCGTCGATGTGCAGCGGATGGGCGTAGCGGACCCGGCCCTTCGGCGTATAGGTGTCGCCGGAATGAATCATTACCGGCACGTCAAACTCCAGCGCGAGGTCATAGAGCACGCGACAACGCGGGTCGTGCGGATAGAACGGCTCGTAGCCCGGATAAAGTTTAAGACCCTTCACCCAGCCTTCGCGCAGGTAGTCGCTGAGCTCCCGAAGGTCACGCTCCTTGTAATTGAGGTAACTGATGCCGGCCACCACGTTCATCGTGGGAATGTCCCGTGTGATCTCCACCACCTCCCGCGTGGACGGCCGGTGCTCGTTGACCTTGTAGGAGGTGAGGATCAGGACCTGATCAACCTCGTTGTGCGCCATGGAGGCCTGCAACTCCGCGAGGCGTTCCGGCAGCGACACGGTCCGGGTTTCATCGTAGTTGTTGAGATGGGTGTGAACATCGACGATCATGCGTGCAGCCTAAGCAGACGTCACCCGGGGTACAACCTCTCATTGCCGGCAACCGGCTTCTTCGGCAGCCCGCGGAGAAAGACCAGTCCGAAGAGGGCGATGAGCGCCATGATGACGAAGGCCGCGGCATAACCTGCCCCACCGGCAATCCGACCGCCGGCCCAACCGGCCCAGGCTTCACACCCGTTGGTTGCTGCCATGAAGGTGCTGAACTGCGTGGCACCGAGACGCGGGTCCGTGAGATCCATGAAGAGGGCGTATGACGAGGCGGTGAAGAGCCCGATGGCAAAGTAAACCAGGGTCAGCACTCCCATCAGCACGGTGCCCGAGGCGTCCCCATACCGGGCGACGCCCAATGCGAACACCAGGCTACTGAGCAACACCAGGCATCGAGCCACCGTGCGCCGCCGTTCGCTGCGATCCGCGAGCAGTCCACCGGTCAGTCCGCCGGCCAGCATGGC
>JBGTGS010000126.1:0-7422 GCA_041746615.1 Opitutaceae bacterium
GCAGCCCTCAGGCCGGTGGCGAAGGTCGTAGCGGTGGCGATGGGAACCGTCGTCGCCGTCGCCGCGGCGGCCGTGGTCGCAGCAACGGACCCCGTCGCGAGGGCGGCGAGGGCCCAGCCAGCTAATAGCCTTGCCAAGGCCCACCTGCCTCAGCGCATTTTCAAGGCACCCGTGACGCCGGTGCCTTTTTTTGCGTCCATTCAGCATTCGCTCATCCGTACTTTCCACCCGGTTCATCCCTCACTTCATGGCTGACCTCATTGTTAACGGCGGCACGGCCCTGGCCGGCACCATCACTCCGTCCGGCAACAAGAATTCAATCCTGCCGATTTTCTGTGCGTCCCTGCTCACCAACGAGCCGGTGACACTCAAGAATGTTCCCGACATCACCGATCTCGACAAGCTGGTGGGTTTCTTCCGCTCCATGGGTTCCAAAATCGACTGGAATCGCGGACAGGGGGTCATGAAGATCGATCACTCCGCCTTTGACCGGACCTTCAGCAACACCGGACTACCGCAGGACATGCGTTCCACCGTCCTGCTTTACCCGGCGCTGCTCATGCGCCTGCGGAAGATCACCATCCACACGAATGCCAAGGGCTGCTCGCTGGGCGTGCGCGAGATCGACCCTCATCTGGACATCTTCCAGGCCCTTGGTGCCGTCATCGACCATGGCGACCCACTGGTCATCGCCTTGCCCGGCCGCTTCATCGCCACCCGCTACTGGCTCGATTACATGTCGGTAACCGTCACCGAGAATTTTGTCATGGCCGCCGCCATCGCCAAGGGAACCTCCACCCTCATCAACGCGGCCAGCGAACCCCATGTACAGGATCTCTGCAACGCCCTTGTGGCCATGGGGGCGAAGATTTCGGGGATCGGCACGTCAAAGCTCACGATCACCGGAGTGGCCCAGCTCCACGGGGCCAGCATCACCATCAACAGCGACTATCACGAGATCGTCACCTTCCTCGCCCTCGGGGCCATCACCGGCGGGGAGGTGCGCGTCAAGCAATCCCTCCCCGAGCACTTCGACCTTATCACCCGCTCCTTCCGCAAGCTCGGCGTGGTCATTGAACACAAGGCCGATGTCGCCCGCGTGCGCCGCAACCAGTCACTCAAGATAGAACCCCCGCACACCAGCAACCTCCTGCCCAAGATCGAGGCCGCTCCGTGGCCCTATTTCTCCGTCGATCTCCTCCCCCTGCTCATCGCCCTGAGCACCCGGGCCAACGGCACCATCCATTTCTGGAACAAGGTTTATGAAAACGGGTTTTCCTGGATCCCCGAGCTCGCCAAGTTTGGCGCCCACGTGGTGGTGAGCGACCCCCACCGCATCGTCGTCTTCGGCAACCGCCCCCTGCACCCGGCGGTGGTGGACTCACCCTATGTCATCCGCGCCGCCGTCGCCCTCACCATGGTCGCCGCCTCCATCCCCGGCCGCAGCATTGTGCGCAACGCCGATATCATCAAGCGCGCCCACCCCTCCTTCGTGGAGAACCTCCGCAGCCTGGGCGCAGAACTCGATTGGGAATAGGCCTCGACCATGCCTGCACCCGTTCCTGATCCGCAGAACAAGGGCCTCGGCTTCATCACCGGTGCCCTCGCCGCGCCCGTCTCCCCCGCCGAAGCCGCCCTCCGCCCGCTTTCCTTCGGCGACTTCACCGGCCAGCCCCGCACCATCGAGCGCCTCCAGGTGATGGTCGGTGCCGCCCGCCGCCGCGGCGATCCCCTCAACCACATTCTGCTCAGCGGTCCCCCCGGCCTCGGCAAGACCACCCTCGCCTTCATCCTCGGTCACGAGCTTGGCAAGAACGTCCGCGTCACGTCCGGCCCCGTCGTCGAAAAGGCCGGCGACCTCGCGGGTCTCCTCACCGGACTCGAAGAGGGCGACATCCTCTTCATCGACGAGATTCACCGCATCCCCAAGACCGTCGAGGAATATCTCTACTCCGCCATGGAGGACTTCCGCCTCGACATCATGATCGACCAGGGGCCCAACGCCCGCAGCGTGCGCCTCTCCATCCCGCGGTTCACCCTCGTCGGCGCCACCACCCGCTCCGGCCTCCTCACCGCCCCCCTGCGTTCCCGCTTCACCCTCCAGACCCGCCTCGACTACTACGACGCGTCCACGCTCCGGGGTATTGTGAAACGCTCCTGCAAACTCCTGGAGGTCGCCATCGATGACGGAGGTGCCGAGGAGATTGCCACCCGTGCACGCGGCACGCCGCGCATCGCCAACAACCTGATCAATTTCTGCCGCGACTACGCCCAGGAACGCGCCGGCGGCAGCATTACCCGCGCCACCGCAGCCGCCGCGCTGGAATTGCTCGAGATCGACGAGCGCGGACTTGATGAAATGGACAAGCGCGTCCTCCGCTGCATGGCGGAGAACTACCGCGGCGGTCCCGTCGGACTTGGCACCATCGCCGTCGCCGTAGGCGAGGAGGCCGAGACCCTCGAAGAAGTCCACGAGCCCTTCCTCATCCAGGAAGGTTACCTCCAGCGCACCTCCCAGGGCCGCGTCCTCACCGCCCGGGGCTACGCCGCCATCGGCCTCAAGCCTATCAGCGGCGACCAGGGCGCTTTGCTGTAACTGATATCCGGATACGTGTCACGCCGGCTCAAACCGCCAGCTTTCGACTTCCTTCCCGCCGGCGCCACAGCCAAACCCCGAGCAACAGCCACACCGGCGCCGCCACCGCCACCTGGGCCCACATGCCCAGCACCATCCCCATCGGCACCAGAAACGTGAGCACCTGCCAGACCAGGGCCACCGCCAGCAGACGGACATCCGCCCGGTGCTCATCCCGGTCGGCCTCCCTCCACACCCGGGGCCACGTGCCAAAGGGTCGGATTCGCTGGTAAAACACCTTGGCCACGTCGACGGGCACGGGCTTCGTTGCAAGCGTACCCACGATCGAGGCCAGCGCGGATGCACCAGCAATGGCCATGAACCGCTGGGCCTCATTCCAACCCGGATCCCCCAGGGCAAACCCCAGCGCGGCCACAAATCCGCCGGCGGTGCCAATCGTGAACCCCGCTCCATTGAACCGCGCCCAGAACCAGCGGAGTGCAAACGGCACCAAAAAGGCCGGGAAGAGCAGCATCACAATGCCCACCCAGATGCCGAGCACCGAAGCCCCGAGAAACAACGCCAGTCCCACCCCCACCACCACCAACAGAGCCGAGGCCGCATACCCGGCCCAGACCAGCTCGCGCGCGCCAGCCGCCGGCCTCAGGGGTTCATAAAGATCCCGCACCACATAGCTCGCCCCCGCATTGATCGTGCTGTCAAAGGTGCTCATCGCCGCCGCCAGCATCGCCGCCAATAGCAGTCCCCGCAGTCCCGGCGGAAAAAACTCCGAGTCGAGCACCCGCGGCAGGATCGCCTCGGCATCAGCCATCGTGCGCACTTCCAGCCCCAGACTCATCGCCAGAATCGCAAAGCCGAGCACCATCGGCCAGCGGGCCGCAAACAACACGGTCCAGAGCATCGTGATCCGGCGGCAATCCGCATCCGATCCCGCCGCATAAAAGCGCTGCGCCATGTAGGCCGAGCCGCCACTGCCGCCCAACCCCTCCAACACTGCCTTGAACGCCCACACCGCCAGAAACCACCCGAAGGGCACATAGGGTGCCAATGCCTCATCCCCGCCCAGTCGCGGCAGGAACTGATTCAACTCCGCCCCCGGCCATGACGCCAGCAACTCGGGCGACACTTCACCGGCCGCTACCACCCCCACGTACAACGCCGCCATCCCGATCAGGCCCGCCTGGAAAACATCGGTCCAGATAACCCCGTACAATCCGCCTACCAAGGTGTATACAAAGGCCACCATGGCCATTCCCACCGCACATTGCGTCGGGGTGAACGGCAGAAACTCCGCCAGAAACCGCCCGCCCGCCGACAGGAAGAAAACGATCATCGCCACGGTCAGCACGATGTACGTGAGGGCCGCAGCCGTTCGCGCGGCCCGGCCCTGCCCGCCCGGCCCAAATCGCAACAGCATCCACTCCGCCGTCGTCATCACGCCGGACCGGCGATGCCACTTGCCCATGAACGCCATGAAGACCGCGATCGGCAGCACCACCCCGCCGCGAAGTTCAATCCAGAATCCATGCAGGCCATACAGTGCGATCATGGCCACGATCGTCATCGTCCCCGCGACATCGAGATTGCTGGACATCCCCGACGAGCCCAGCGCCCACCAGGGCAGTCGCCGTCCTCCCAAAAAATAATGCTCCGAACTCTGGCCGGCCCGGCGGGCGAACCAGATTCCCGCCATCACCAGCACGGCCAGGTAACCGACGACGACGGTGAGGTCGAGGGGGTGCACCTGTTGACCGTAACATGGCTGTCAACCCACACGGCCGCATGGGGTTCCTCCATGGATATACCCTCCCGGCCTTGACCCGATGAGCGGGTCAGGTTTTGATGAGTAACACCCGTTCGGCGCAGGGATGACCGCTTGTCGCGTTGAGTCGAACGGCACCGCCGGTGCCCCGATGCACCGCTTCTCCCTGCCCATGACCGATTCCTCCTCAGAAGCCGAACCCGCCAGCCAGGCCAACGAATAGTAATCGGGACGCAAGGTTCCGGGGGATCATAACCCAACCGCTCCATCCCCCGCTCCCTGGCTCCCTCAACCCTCACTCCTTTTCAGCCCATGCCCAACGTTCTCTGCTTCGGCGAAATCCTCTGGGACTTCCTACCCGACGCCCTCTACCCGGGCGGTGCTCCCTTCAATGTCGCTTACCATCTGCACCGGCAGCAAGTCGGCGTCCATCTCGTCTCCGCCGTGGGCCGCGACGTGCTCGGCGACGAATTGCTCCGCCGCCTTCATCACTGGGAAATTGCCACCGACCTGGTCTGCCGCCACCACGGCCTGCCCACCGGCAACGTGATCGCCACCCTCTCCCCGGGCGGCGACGCCAGCTATGAAATCACGCCCAGCGTCGCCTGGGACCAGATTTTTGTGACCGAGGATGTCGTTCGCGCTGCCGTCGGGGCCGATGCCGTTGTCTTCGGCTCTCTCGCCCTGCGTTCAGCCTTCAACCGCAATGCCCTCGAGCGCATCCTCGCCGTCCTGCCCGACAACGCTCTCCGCATCTTCGACGTTAACCTCCGCCCACCGCACGACGACCTCACCCTCGTGCGCGAACTCGCCCCGCGCGCATCGGTGCTGAAGCTCAACGCCGCTGAGGCCGCTCGCCTCGCCGCCGACACAGCCGAGAGTCCCGGCAACGAGGAGGCCCATGCCCGCACCCTCGCTGAAATCTCCGGCGGCGCCATCATCTGCGTGACCGCCGGTGAACGTGGAGCCGGACTTCTGCGTGACGGCACCTGGCACTGGGAACCCGGGCGCGACGTTCCCGTCGCCGACACCATCGGCGCCGGGGATTCATTCCTCGCCGCCCTGGTCGCCCACCTGCTCAACCAGACGGGAACCGACCCGGAGATCCTCGCCCGCGCCTGCCGGCTCGGCGAATGGGTTGCCACCCAACGCGGGGCCACCCCGCCCTACGGACCGGATACCCCGCGATGACCGCTTGAAAGCCCGCGCCGGCCAGCCAATCATCACTCATGTCCATGAATCTCGAATCCTTCTGGAGCGACCTCCTTCCCCGCCTGCTCGCCGTGCTGCCTGCCTTCCTGGCCATAGTCATCGGCGCGATTGTGCTCCGCATCGTGCTCGGACGTCTCCTGCACCTGCTTGCCGACCGCACCAGCATGACCCGGGAAATGATCACCCCGGTCGTCCGCCTCATGCGCGCCTTCATCACGATTACCGCCATCGTGCTGATCCTTGGCGTCTTCGGATTCAATCTCGGCGGCCTGTGGGCGATGCTCGCGACCGTCCTTGGTCTTGTCGCCATTGGCTTCGTCGCGGTCTGGAGTCTCCTGAGCAACACCTCCTCCACCCTGCTCATCCTCTTACTCCGCCCCTTTCAGATCGGTGACGACATCGAACTCGCCGGCGACCCGGTCAAGGGCCGGGTGATCGACCTGAATTTTTTCTATACCACCCTCCTCGATGAGGATGGCCGTCTCGTGCAGGTGCCCAACAACCAATTCTTCCAAAAGACCCTCAAGCGCCGCCGTAATGAGACCACGGTGAGTCTTGCCTACCAGCTGAACAATCAGGTCGCAGCCAACCTGTCACCCCCACCCCCCTCGGCCAAGCCGGAGACCACCAAGGCTTCGGAACCGGATCCGCTCCTCTCACTCCCCGACCCCGCCTCCATTTCCCCCCCCTCAAGCCGTCCCGGCAAGTAAGGTTTTTGCGAAGCAAAAACCTGAGCTGATTTCGGCGTGACGGTGCCGCCTTGCGGGCCGAACATCCAGCCGTGATCTCACTCCCCGCATTTCTGGAACCGTTGGAGGAATTTTCCTGGCCATTCCCGCATGAGGCGGTGCTGGAGGCGGTTGCCCGTCGGGAGGAAAGCATACCTCACTTGCTGGCCGCGCTGGAACGGATCGCGGCCAATGCGGACGGGGTGTCTCCGGATTACATGCTCCACATGTACGCCCTCCACCTGCTGGCGCAGTTCCGGGAATCCCGCGCCCTCGAGCCCGCCGTGCGCATCGCCCGGAGTCCCTTGGTGGACGACCTCGTTGGCGACACGATCACTGAAGGTCTGGGTGCCATCCTCGCATCGGTGTCCGGGGGCGACCCGCGACCAATCCAAGAGTTGATTGAGGACGATGCCGCGGATGAATTTGCCCGCGGCGCCGGACTTACCGCCTTGGGTGCCATGTATCGGGCGCAGATGCTTTCACGGGAGGATTTTTCCGCGTATCTGGGCCACCTGCTCGATAGTCGTCTGCGGCGGGAGCCCACGCATGTTTGGGACGCCCTGATCGGTGTCTGCACCGATCAGGGGATGCCCGAGCACCTGGATGCCATTCGAGCGGCCTTCGAGGAAGGTCTGGCGGATCCCGGCTACGAAGCATTATCGAGCGTGGAAAAGCGACTGCACACGGGCGACGTAAAGGACTTCGATTTGGAGCCGTATCGTTTGATTGATGACACTATTGCCGAGATGTCATGGTGGGATTGCTTTAACGAGAAAGCCGCGGAGGAGGAACTCTGGGATGAGGATCGCGATGATTTCGTGCTGCCGCTTCCTTCTAATCGCGTGGATCCCCTTCCGGTGCAGCGTTCCGGTCCAAAAGTCGGCCGCAACGCCCCCTGCCCCTGCGGCAGCGGGAAGAAATACAAGAAGTGCTGCAGCGGATAACCCAGGTTTTCGCTTCGCGAAAACCTATGGGACGCCATCGAGTGCATATAGACTGGGGTGTAGAGCCACGTGCGAGCAGAGCGAGTTTTACGTGGCTTCAACGGGGCCATCCCGCGAACGCGGGACGGAGTGCAACGGCCATAAGCCTGTCGCGCCCTCGCGGGCGCGGAGTGCGGC
>JBGTGS010000127.1:0-16592 GCA_041746615.1 Opitutaceae bacterium
GGCCAGGCCGGGGGCGGCGTCTTCGAACACGAGGCACCGGGACGGGGCCACGCCCATGCGTTCGGCCGCCAGCAAAAACATGTCGGGTGCGGGCTTGCCGCGCCCGGGAGCCACATCGGACGGCGTGATCACGATATCAAAAAACTCCCGAAGCCCCGCCGCTTCCAACGAGGGAATTGCGACGTCGGCCAGACCACCGGTGGCGATGGCCCGCGGGTGGGTATTCGCAATGGTGCGCAGGAAATTCACCGTCGGCTCGATGATCCGCACCTCGGTCAGCATCTCCAGATAGATGGCTTCCTTCTCATCGGTCACCGTGACCGGATCGATGGTTACCCGGTAGCGTTCGCCGAACAGTTCGGCCACACGCACCGAGTGGACGCCCCCCAGTGAATAAAAATAGTCCTCGTCGAGCTTGTCAGGCATGCCATGGCGACGCATCGCCGCGTCCCACGCCCGGTAATGCAGCGGCATGGAGTCGATGAGGGTGCCATCGAGGTCGAATATGTAGCCGTCAAAATCTCCGGGAGGGAAGTCGAGTTGCATCAAAACCGGAGACGTTGCCAGCCACAGCCGGTTCGGGCAACCGGGAATTCCGACCCGAACTTCCGTGACACAATCGTAACATGCTTTCTTGCGGTGCGCGCGGGGGCTCCCTAACCCTTGCCCATCATTTCCGCATGATCGTCACCATCCTCTCCATTCTCGGCAGCCTCGGCATGTTCCTCTTCGGCATGAAGATCATGTCGGAATCCCTGCAAAAACTCTCCGGGGAAAAGCTGCGCGGGATCATGCGGACCATGACCGGCAACCGTTTTGCGGGCGTGGGTACGGGATTCCTCGTCACCTGCATGGTCCAGTCCTCGTCGGCCTCCACCGTGATGATGGTCAGCTTCGTCAACGCCGGACTGCTCACCCTCGTCGAGGCCATCGGGATGATCATGGGGGCCAATCTCGGGACCACCACCACCTTCTGGCTCGTCTCGATCTTCGGCTTCAAGTTCAGCATCACCAGCATCGCCCTCCCCGTCATGGGTCTGGCCCTGCCGCTGCTCTTCGCCCGCCAGGCCCGACTCCGCAACATCGGCGAGTTCTGCATGGGCTTCGGCCTGCTCTTCATCGGTTTGATGTTCCTCAAGGACTCCGTCCCCGACATCCAGAACAATCCCGAGATGCTGGAGTTCATCAAGGACTACACCGGCCGCGGCATCTGGTCGGTGCTGGTGTTCTTCATCTTCGGCACCCTCCTTACCATCCTCGTCCAATCCTCCTCCGTCGCCGGTGCCATCACCCTGACGATGGCCTTCAAAGGCTGGATCGACTATCCCTCAGCCTGTGCGATCATTCTCGGTGAGAACGTCGGCACGACGATCACCGCCAACCTCGCGGCCCTCGGCGGCAACGTGCAGGCGAAACGCGCCGCCCGCGTCCATCTGATCTTCAACCTCATCGGCGTCGTCTGGGCCATCGCCCTCTTCAATCCGTTCGTGCAACTCGTGGACGCCCTCGTCCCCGCCAACTCCACCGACGCCTCCAACATCCCGCTGCACATGGCGGCGTTCCACACGCTCTTCAACGTCCTCAATACCGCCCTGCTCATCGGCTTCGTGCCCCAGCTCGCCCGCCTCTCGGAGCGGCTGGTCCGGGACCGACCCACTCCCGCCCGCGACCACGTCTCCTACGAATCCCCGCTCGTGCCGCACACCGGCGAGCTCAACCTCGCGGAGGCCGAGCGCGACGTGCAGCGCATGGGCGACATCACCCGCGAGCTGCTTACCGGCTTCATCGACCTGTTCGAAGCAGCACCGGCGGACCTCGAGGCACGTGTCCAGTCCCTGCGCCAGCTGGAGCAGGAAAGCGACCGCCGCGCCCTCGAGACCACCACCTACCTCCTGCGCTGCACGTCGAGTGGCGTGAGCGACGCCACCATGGCCCACGTCACCTCCATGTTGCGCGTGGTCGCCGAGCTGGAGGACATCTGTGACTGCGGCTACCGTCTGGTTTTGCTCGCCGAGCGCCGGCACCGGAAACAGCGCCAGCTCTCGTCGG
Source organism: Opitutaceae bacterium (assembly GCA_041746615.1). Lineage (GTDB taxonomy): Bacteria > Verrucomicrobiota > Verrucomicrobiia > Opitutales > Opitutaceae > CAMAXB01. Next base: position 2,050 of record JBGTGS010000127.1, read on the forward strand.
AAACGCTCAAGCAGGTGCACGATTTTTCCCAGCTCGTGCTCCAATTCATGGACTTTTACTCCAGCCGCCTGACGACCGGTGTGCCGGCCTCCGACATGGAGACGGCCTATCAGCTTGAAAACCTGATCGACAGCTTCCGCAAAAGCCTGCGCAAAGAATCCGTCCGCCGCATGCGCGTCAGCGGCGACGTGATCAAGGCCGAGATCCTCTACATCGACATCATCAACAACATGGAGAGCATCGGAAACCATTCGCTCAACGTCCTCCAGGCCCTCCGCCACGGGGATTGAGGACGTGAGCCCGGCTTTGCTGCCTATGGGTTTTGGAGAAAACGCACAGCCTGCAATCCCTGCTCTCCGTCTGTACACACGGGGAAGTCAGCTGCATCGCCAGGCATCGGTCATGCCGGACCAGCGACTTCCACACCCCTATCGTGTGGTAACGGGGACTGTAAACGCTCCCAAATCAACCCGCCCGCTTATCGGCCACACGAGCTGTCCGGCAAAATCTGCCCCCCCTTGGGTCGGAAGCACCCAACCAGCGCCAATGGCCGCGGAGTCCGGTCGGAGCTGAAACGCCGCGATCATGGAGGCCCTCCCGGTGCCGGCCGGCGCAACCGTCACGAATCCCGGATCGACCGTCAGCTTGTGCGGATCGACCGGTTCACTCATCGGGTGTGCACCGAAAAAGAGGTTGTGACTGTGGCGATTGTTCGTGCTCTCGCCGGGATCGTACACCGCCTGTTCACTCAGGTTCACGATGATGTTGTTGTGAAACGCCGTGTCGTCCGACCAGCCGTTCCAGGATTTGTGGTAGATTATCCGCGGTAGGTGCCCTTCCCGCGGATTGGTCATGTCCGCACCGACGATGATCGTGTTGTTGTGGATCCGCGCGCCGCGCACCGGACCGGAAAGTCGGATCACGTTGCCTCCGTCATTGTAGCTCAGGTTGTAGCGAACGATCGTGTCCTCATTGAAGCCCACCCGGCCGTTGTTGCACAACAGGATGAAACCGTAGTCATTGTGGTGGCTGTAGTTGAATTGAAAGATCGTACGACGGCAGTTGTAGTCACTGTCGAACCCCGCCGCATCGTGGTCACCCGGATTGAACCGGGTGTAGCGGGCTTCATTGTATTGGAAAACCGTGTCGTCCGAGTGGAAGACAAAGCTCGCATTTCCGCTTCCGGAGATGGCGCACTCGGTGAAAAGGTTGTGCTCGACCAAGGCACCGGCACAGGCCCGGACCACCAGGCCGTTGCGGGCGGTGCGCTCAAAGATGTTGCTGCGAATGACGACATTGCGGCTCGGAAACCACGTGGCGGCATCGTTGTCCCGGTGGCCCCTGGTCCACGTTGAATTCATCGTCATGCCGATGGCGCTCACGTCGCGAATCTCGCACGCTTCAACCACGAGGCCGTCCCACGCAGTCTGCACACGATCGCCCTCGATGAGCGTCGCGATGCCGCCGAATGATTTTGCGACGACGTTGCTGTCGTCATAAACAAAGGGCGCATTGATGTCGTGGATGAGCAGGCGCCGCAGGTGGACTTGGTGGAGCACGCCGGCATCGCGTGCGCGGAGCTCAACGCCGCGCAGCGGACGCGGACCGTCCGGCGCGCGGTTGGTGATCTCGAGGTCGGCGATCTCCCAGTATTCCTGATTCTCCAACCGCACGACGGTCGGCACCTCCCCGCGGCCGTGCAGGGCGGGCCGCGGCCCATCTCCGTACCGCCCCACGCGAATCGGTGCCCCCGGAGCCCCGGAGCCGAGGGGGTGAAGCATCTCCCCGGCCCATTGTCCGCCCGCCCTGAGCAGGATCACCTCACCGGGTTTGAACGTCGTCGCGTTGACCGGCGTAAGCGATCGCCAGGCCGTTTCGGGTGACCGTCCGTCGCGGGCATCGTCCCCCGCGATGTTGTCCACGTGATAAATGCCTGCACGGGCAGCAGTAACGTACATGAACATGGTCATAACGGCGCAAAGCGGGAAGAAGCGGAAAGTTTTCATCGTGGTCGACAGTGGTTCTGTTTCAAGTGCGGGCGGAGCGAAGAGCGAACCTATACCGGTTCAATGAGCGGTAGCGGCCGACCCGTATGGTTGCGAGAGGAGAGGGTCCGGCTTGCCCCGCGCGTCCGAAGGACGGACGCGAGGCGCTTTAAAATGCCTTGGAGTGCACAAGGCAACAGCTGGCGCTTAGAAATCCAACGTCAACGTGAAGTCTGTCGTCACCGGCGTCGTATAGCGATAGTCGTACACCGCCTGACCGGCTCCATCGAGACGAACAACGCCGGATTTCTTGATGTCGTCGTTGTTCGACAGGTCATGGAAGTTGCGTACCCCAAGCCGGAAGGACCATTGCCGGTCGAAGATCTTCCGGCGATGGATCACGTAGGCGCTCAAGGGGTGCGAGGCGTCACTCTCGTACACCACATCGTTGAGCAGGGTCATCGCAAACTTGTCGCGCCAATTGCCGGAGAGCCCCACCCGCGTGCCAGCGAGCGCGCCCTGCCGGCCGAACTCGTAGTCGAGCGCCCAGTTGAATGCGTTGGGCGTGCTGCGCGAACCGGTCACGAGTTCCGTGCCCTCATTGGCGGCGAGCACCTCCAGGGCGTCGTCGATGAAGGCCTGGTTCTCGGCCATGGACGGATTGCCGCCGGGCGCAAGCGCGGCCTGCGTGCGGGCGATGGCCGCGTCCGTAAGCTGACGCAGGCTGGACATGTCGCGGGTCGCCGAGATCTCGTTGTGCGAGAAGGTCACGCGCGCCTGGAACCCCTTGTAACGCTGCATTTGCAAGGTCATCTCGTAACCCTTGGATTGCTCGGAGGCCGTGACCGACCTGGCCTCCATGTTGATCCCCGAAGCGGGCAGGAAGTAGTCCGGATGATCCGGACCGATATCGTTCGGATTGAAGAGATCCTCCATCTCCGCGACGGAGAGGACATTCGGGTTCCAGACGAAGCGGGCGTTGTCGCGATCGACCTGGTAGACTGCGACCGAGGCGTTCAAGCGGCCGCCGAAGAGCGCCGTCTTCATACCCACTTCCTTGGTCTCGCCGACCACCGGACCCAGCACCTTGCCGGTGAAGTCCGAAAAACCCTGCACGCGGAAGGACTCCGATTGCGTCACGTAAACATTGATCTCACGGGTCAGCTGGTAGGTCAGTCCACCCGTGTAGGTCGTGCTGTCGATGTCGAACTGCGGGTCGTAGGCGTAGGCTTCCGGCACCTGGTCGGGCGGCCCGAGGTAGATTCGCTCGCCGTTCGGTCCCGTGGGCTGATCCACGATCCGCTTGCGCTCAAAGCGGTCGTAGCGAACGCCAAGGATCGAGCGCAGCCTGCCATCGAAATAGCTGCCGGCCGCGGAGGCCGATTGCGTCTTGAGGTAGCGCTTGTCACCAAAGGGACGGAGGGTGTCGGTCGTGGAGATCCAGCCCGCCTGGAAGTTGGTCGCCGTCGGCAGATTCTCGGGCCTGAACTGATCCCAATAAGCGCGCGTCGGGAAGAGCGGGTCATCCAGATAAGCCCGCACGGTGATGCGGTGCTGGGTGAGGGTGGCGTTGGGATTGCTATCGAGCACCCCGACGTTCACGAGGTTCTCGCGGAACGAATACATCCAGTCCTGCTGGCTCTCCGTACCGAACACCAGGTATTGCGTCATCACGTTGCCAAACTTCAGCGGGTAGGAGGCCGTCACGCGGCTCGTCTTCACGCGGTTGCCGAAAGTGCGGTAGCCGATCTGGCTGTCGAGGTACGGACGACCGTTGCGATCAATGGAGACCGTGGTGCCGAATTCATTGTCGTTCCGCTCCTGGCGCTGGTGCTGCTGATTGTAACTCAGTTCTATTCGCAGGTCGCCGATGGCCTGTTCGACCCACGCCGTCACGTTGGTGTAGGGCCGGTTGAGAAAATCATTGGTCCCGAGCAGGTTGATCGAGCGTTCATAACCCTCGAAGGTCAGGGTCTGCCCGGAGGGGACGTTGCTGTTGCCCACCCGGTTCATCAGAATGACCTCGGCGTTCATGCCGCGAAGGAGCGGCAGCTGGCTGCCACCGGCAGCCTGCTGGTCGGCCGCCAGAGGAACCTGCTGGAAACCGGGTGCTCGGGCGATGATCTCGCCGTCAGAGGTATAATACCACTGGTTGTTGGTGTTGAAGCCGCGCCCCGGCGCGGAATTCTCGCGGATGCGCACCTGGTTGTTGGCGCGGGAGCGCTCAAATTTGCCCGCTTCAGCCTCGAGACGGATGCTGGTGTTCTGGAAGGGCTGGTAGGTGATCGCACCATGCGCGGCACGCAACCGCGAGACGGCATTGGCCAGGTATCCGCGATCCGCGCGGTCCAAGAGGTTGATGCGCACCGCGACCTGCTCGGTCAGCTTGCGGTTGATATCGAGCTGCACGCGCCGGGAATCATTGCTGTCCACCCGCGCGACCACGCTGCCAAAGTTGCGGAAGCGTGGACGCTTGGTGTAAACCGTCGCCTGCCCGCCGGGGGAGGCATCCCCGAACATCAGCGAGTTGGAGCCCTTGCTGAAGTCGATCCGCTCGACGTTGTACGTATCCGTCGGGGAATACCAGAGGAAGAAGTTACGGGAGGACTGGCCTGACTCACGGTCGCCAATCTGCATGCCACGGTAGTTGAGCCGCTGGTCGTCCGTCTTGCGCTCGACGTCACTGACCACGTCCAGATTCGCCACCCAGAGACCGGCGTCCTCGAGGGTGAAGGCCCCCATGTCCTGCATGAACTCGGAGGTCAGGGCGTCAATGGACATGGGCACGTTGCGCAGTTCCTCATTGGTGCGGTTGCCCACGAGGGTGGAGGTGGCCTGCCAGCCGGTGTCCTGATCGGAAGAGATCACAAACGGAGAAAGCTCAATCACCGGTTGAGTGGTCGGATCCCCGGCTTCGTTCAACGCAGGGAGCGTCTGGCCGCGGGCGCCGGTCATGAGGGCTAGGGTGAGCGATACGCCCAGGACGGCCCGGGCGAGGATGGGTGGATGGAGGGTCTTCGGGATGTTCATGGTATTGGGTTGGGGGGGTCTGGAAAAATGAAGCGGCAGGGAATCGGGGTCGGACCTAGTCGGCAACCGTCCGGTTGTGCGCCGGAAAGGTGGGCTCCTCGCTGAGCACGACCTCGACCCGCTCTGCTATCGCGAGCGGAAAATCCTGAAGCGGAAGGTCACGAAAGACGTAGGTGCCCCCCTCCTGTTCGGGAAGTGGAAGCGCAGTGACCGCACCCGTGAGAAGGTTGACCAGCACCGGTTCCTTGAAGTCCAGCCCCGGGAGGCGCAATTCGATCCGGGCGGGATGCGGGGTATACTCCTGCGGCTGCCAGGGAAGCCAGTAGGCCGCGAGCGCCGCGGCGGTTGCGGTGCGATAGGCCGCCACGAGGGGAATGGAGGGAAAGGCATCGTCGTGTTCACCGATGCCGGCGAACTGGCCCTGATCGGTCACCGTGATGGCACGGCGGTTGTCGATTTCGACACGTTGGTAACGCCCATCCATCAGTGAGGTGAGGTTGCGGTAGGCGTAATAGGCGGGCTTGGGCTCAAGCGACGGGTTTTCAAGCAGGCACTTCTCGTTTACACTGCGACCGCGGACCCGGCGGCCATCGGCGGGAGCCGGGAAGCCCAGGAGGTGGTCCACCGGGCGCAGATCCGGACGCTCCTGCCGGTCGGCGCGATCGCCCCCATCGAAGAGTTTGAAGTAGGTGCTCAGCTCGGCGCGCAGGTGGTAGTGGTCGACGAACGCCTGACGCAACAGCCACTTTGCCTGGATCGCGTAGCCCCACGGACTGCGCCCGCGAAAGTCCTTGGTGCTGCTGTGAGAGCCGTAACCGCACTCGCCCTGCCACAACACCAGACGCGGATTGTGGGCGCGGAGCACCCGCCAGGTCTCGTCGGCTTGATAGATCCGTTCCTCGGGCAATGCGGAGTAATTGTGGAACGACACCACATCCACGAGCCGATCCGTGTCCTCACTGAGAAATTCCCGGATGAAATCCGGCCGCAGACCCGCAAGAGCGCCGGTAATGATCACCGCACCGGGCTGCGCGGCACGGATGCGCTCCGCCGTCAGGCGCGCAAGGCGGCCATAGGCGGCGGCATCGGGCGGTCCGCCCCAATAGGCGTAGTGATTCGGCTCATTCCAGATCTCCCAGTGGCTGACGCGGTCCTTCGCATGGGCGATGGTTGCATCAACGAAACGCAGCCAGGCCGCAGTGGCTTGCCCGTCAAGAATGGGCGGAGCGGGCTTCACCCCATAAATCAACCGCCAGTTGGGATCGGGATGCGGGAGCGGCTGGGAGTAGAGCGGGTGTCCGCCACTGAAGCAGACGAAGGGGGTGATTCCGTTGGTGAGGGCCGCCTCAATCGGCTCGTCGATCGTCGTGAAATCGTAGCAACCCCGTTCACGTTCGATGGCTGGCCAGGTGGCGAGAAAACGTGTCCACTTCACGCCCAATTCCCCGGCGCGTTCAAAAAGTAGGACGCGTTCGTTGTCACCGGATTGTACCCCCCAGGGCGAATATCCGATCTGGTTGGAGTGGCGGGGTGCGAGATATCCGAGCGGTTGGGCCGCGGTGGCCGGTGATGCGACAAGGATCATGAGGTGGGAACGACAACCGGTTTGACGAACGATCTGACGTCGTGAATGGGGAGGGGTGAAGAAAGATCCGGGCAACGTCAGCGATGACGCCCGGACCCGCTGACCTCCGTACCCTGCGCCCCGGATTCGACAAAACCGAGCGCATCGCAATGCAAGAGTTGCACTGACGGCGCGGCCGGTCGAAGAATCCGTCTCCGCCCCCCCCCTGCGACCATGCCGGAAACCCGCCGCCCCACCCTCGCCACCATCGCCGCACTCGCCCGCGTCTCCGAGGCCACGGCGTCACGGGCGCTGCGCAGCCATACCTCCCTCTCGCCTGAAACAATCCGGCGGGTGCAGCGTATCGCCGACCGCATCGGCTATCGGTCCAATCCGCTCATCTCATCCGTCATGCGGCAGTTTCGAGACACACGCAGCGCGGGCTCACTGGGTAACATCGGCTATCTTACCTTTGGACCGAGTGCCACCGCCTGGCGCGAGCATCTCACGTTTCTGGGGTTCTTCGAGGGCGCGAAGGCACGTGCGGAGGAACTGGGATTTTTCGTGGACGAGATCTGGGCGGAGGAACCTGATCTCAGTTCCAAACGCCTGGGCGAAATCCTGCGCGCCCGAGGCATCACCGGTGTGCTTCTCGGCCCCGCACCAGGACTCCCACGTGCGCCTCAACTCGACTGGGCCGATTTGGCCCCCGTCAAGATAGGGGTGCCTTACCCGAACCTGCCGTTGCCGTGCGCCATGCCCAACCAATATCACGCGATGCAGCGCGTACTGGAGCGACTGGACACCTACGGCTACCGACGACCCGGCTTGGTGCTCTCCAGCCACCAGAACGTAAAAACCTCCGCCATGTGGCTGACGCCTTTCAGCTACCACGTACAACACACGCCGCCGGAAGATCGGGTGGCTCCGCTCATCCTTGAGGAATGGTCGGAAAAGACGTTTGTTCGCTGGTTTGAATCGCATCGGCCGGAGGCAATCATCGGCTTGCGGAGAGAATTGATCACCTGGGTCGAACGATTGGGACTGCGAGTACCAAAGGACGTGGGGTTCGTTCATCTCGATCTCCGGACGGAATCGGGCGCGTTCGCAGGCATGGACCAGCGACCCCGGCAAACCGGGGCCGCAGCCTTCGATTTGGTGATGGGCCGCCTGCTCGCAAACGAACGCGGCCTGCCCGAGACCCAGCGTCTGCTGCTGATTGACAGCGTTTGGATGGATGGCCCCACCCTCAAGCCACGGAGCGAACCATCCGACCACAGGGCCGTGACTCGCAAGCGCTGAGCAGGCAGCGAGCGGAACATTCACAAAAACGGGGTTGCCAATCGTGTCGGAGTCCCGAGCGTGGCAAACCCTTCATGTCCCGCGCACCGCTCACGCCGCCTTGATGATTTGATGGCGACCTGAACGAGGTCGTCAGGGGAGCCACGCCCGGCCATCGCCGGCCTCCCGCATGAAGTCTCCTTTTCCGCGCCGGACTGCGTCCGTCCGGATGATGGTTTCACCGTCGCTGCATCCGATCCCTTTCCAACATGTCAAAGCCCACTTACAAACAACAATGGTTCGCCAATCCCGGACGCGATGTGGTCGCCGGCGCCGTCGTCGCGCTCGCCCTCATCCCGGAGGCCATCGCCTTCTCCATCATAGCGGGTGTCGATCCCAGAGTCGGTCTCTATGCCTCCTTCTGCATGGCGGTCGTTATCGCCTTTGCGGGTGGTCGCTCCGGCATGATTTCCGCCGCCACCGGTGCCATGGCCCTGCTGATGGTGACCCTCGTGAAGGAGCACGGCCTGCAATACCTGCTCGCCGCCACCCTGCTCACCGGTGTGCTCCAAATCATCGCCGGATTCTGCCGTCTGGGTGAACTCATGAAGTTCGTCTCCCGCTCCGTCGTCACCGGCTTCGTCAACGCCCTGGCCATTCTGATTTTCCTGGCGCAGCTGCCCGAGTTCAAGGGCCAGGGCTTGCTCATGTACGCCATGGTGGCGGGCGGACTCGTCATCATCTACGGCCTCCCCCGACTGACCAAAGCCGTTCCGTCGCCGCTGGTCTGCATTGTCGCCCTCACCGGACTGTCCCTGGCGCTCGGGTTGGACCTGCGCACCGTCGGTGACATGGGCCAGCTGCCCGACACCCTGCCGATCTTCCTCCTGCCGGATATTCCCCTGACTCTGGAAACCTTGTTCATCATCCTGCCCTACGCCGTGCCCCTTGCGGTGGTCGGTCTGCTGGAATCGCTGATGACGGCCACCATCGTCGATGACCTCACGGATACCCCCAGCGACAAGAACCGCGAATGCACCGGCCAGGGCATCGCCAACATTGCCTGCGGATTTTTCGGGGGCATGGCCGGCTGCGCGATGATCGGCCAGTCGGTCATCAACATCAAATCCGGCGGCCGCGGCCGGCTGTCCTGCTTTTCGGCCGGTGTCATTCTGCTCATTTTGATCGTGGTCCTCGGCGAATGGGTGGCCCGGATCCCGATGGCCGCGCTGGTGGCCGTGATGATCATGGTCTCGATCGGCACCTTCAGCTGGGTCTCGTTCAAGAATTTCAGCGTGCACCCGCGCACCTCCAGCGTGGTGATGATCGCCACGGTGGTGACGGTCGTGTTCACCCACAACCTCGCGCTCGGTGTGGGCGTGGGCGTGCTGCTCAGCGCGCTGTTCTTCGCCTACAAGGTCTCCCAGCTGCTGGCGATCGAGTCGGTGCCCGCCCCCGCCGGTGATGAACGCACCTACACCATTCGCGGTCAGCTCTTCTTCGTCTCGGCCAGCAGTTTCGCGGATGCCTTCGACTTCCGCGAGGTCCTGAAAAAGGTGCGCATCGACGTCTCGCACGCGCACTTCTGGGATCTCTCCGCCGTGGCCGCCCTCGATCGCGTGGTCCTGAAGTTCCGCCGCGAGGGCGCGGAGGTCGAGCTGATCGGCATGAATGAAGCCAGCCGCACCCTCGTGCTTCGCATTGCCAAACACGATAAACCCGGTGCCATGGAAGAACTCGGCGCCCATTAACCCCGAACCCCACCCCAAATGCCCACCATCCTAGCCTGCACCGACGGTTCCGTTTACGCCCCGAGCGTCTATGACCATTCCGCCTGGGCCGCGCGCCAACTCGGCGCGAAGATTCATGTCCTCCACATGCTCGACCCCCAGCGCGCGGTGCCGCCCGTGATCGACATCACCGGCACCATCGGCCTCGGAGCCAGAAGCGCGCTGCTGGAGGAGATCGTGCAAGCCGAGGCCAACCGCGCCCGGCTTGCGCAGGAGCGCGGCCGCGCCATCCTTGCTGATGCCAGCCAGCACTTTGCCAAGGCCGGCATCACCGACGTCACCGTCCGGCAACAGCATGGAGCACTGGTGGACTGCATTGAGGAGCTCGACACCGAAGCCGACCTCGTCGTGATCGGCAAGCGCGGCGAATCGGCCGACTTCGCCAGCCTGCATCTCGGCGGCAACCTCCAGCGCGTCATCCGCTCCTGCCGCCACCCCGTCCTGGTTACCTCACGCGCCTTTCAGCCCATCAGCCGCATGCTGATCGCGTACGATGGCGGACCGAGCTCACGCAAAGCGGTGGACTACGCCGCCAGCCAGCCCCTGCTCAAGGGTCTGCATTGCCATCTGCTCACCGTGGGCGGACCCAACGCCGCCCTCGATGCCGGTCTGGGCGAATCACGCGACCGCCTGGCGGCGGCCGGCTACTCGGTGCAGGCCGACCACGTTCCAGGCCATGCCGAGGAAGTCATTGCCGCCACCGTGAAGCGCGAGGACATCAACCTGCTCGTGATGGGCGCATACGGCCACTCGCGGATCCGCCAGCTCATCGTCGGCAGCACCACGACCACGATGGTGCGCACCTGCCTGGTGCCGGTGCTGATGTTCCGATAGCAGCCCGCCGGACTTGAGTTGGCGCACACGCGCCTGAGATTCATGTTAGTTCCGCACCCGGGGTTTCATGCCCGACGGGCTGCTAACCCGGCACTTTGTGCCGGAAAGGAAACCATCAAATTTCGGTTTTCCCGCAAATTTTAGCGCACACGGTGGGAGCGCCGCACCACAATGCTCAGCGGCCAGGCCAGACCCAGCGTCAGGCCGGCGGATCCGAGCACAAGGCCTTCGATTGACACTCCCAAGTTCAAGGCAAGTCCAAACACCATCGGGGCCGCCGCAGTAACAAAGACCGCCACCGCTCCGCTGAGTCCCCGGATCGTGCCGATGCTCGCGGTGCCAAACATCTCGCTCCACGCCGCCGTGGTGATGGCTCCGGAGGAGCCGAAACTCACCGCCATGCCAATGAAGAAGGCATAAGCCCAAGCCGGCTCAGGGCGCAGCAGGCAGGCCAGTCCCAGCGCAAGGGCGAAGGACGGCACCGCCAGCAGGCTGACCGCACCCAGCCGGTCCACCCAGGCGCCGGTGGTCAGCGAGCAGGCTGCACGGATGACCGCAAAGATTAGAAAACCCGTGGCGAACACGCCCGGCCCCCAACCCCGCTGTTCCGCGATGACCGCCTGAAAGAAAATCATGCCCGTGGCGATGAACGGCAAAGGGATCATGGTGCCGAGCATCGCGTAAAACCGCCAATCGCGCAGAAGGTCGCCACGGGTCACCGGTGCCTTGCGCGATCCGGCCTTCGCCGCGGACAATTCCTCTTCGGGTGCCACCGTCAGGTTCCGGGCGGTGAGCGAAAGGACCAGTGGTAGAAATACCAGCACGCATACCCCGGCCAGCAGGGCCCAGGTCCAACGCCAGCCCATCGCAAGGATCCCGAATGTGACCAAGGCCGGCAGGACCGCCTCACCCAGGGGGAATCCCAGCCCGGCCAGACTCACCGCCTTCCCGCGGTTGTGACTGAACCAGCGGGCGGCATGGGTCATGCCAACGTTGGAACTGAGTCCCTGACCAAAAAAGCGCAGACCAAACAACGCCAGCGCCAGCATCCAGACCTGCGACACCGTGGCTATAAAAAGACTGAAGGCCGTCAAACCCGCGAGCGTCACCAATGCGGCACGGCGAGGTTCAACGCGATCCAACCAACGGCCCGCCATGGGCAGGAGGAGCCCGCTGGCCAGGGTCGCGCCGCCATATAACAATCCCATCTCCCCGGGATCGATCGCCAGCACTTGCATCCAATGGGGCTGAAAGATCGAGAGCAGAAAGGTCTGCCCCCAACTCGAGGCGAAGACAAAGAGCAGGCAAAAGCCGATCTGCGGTGTATGGTTGGAGGCAACCTGCCAGTAACCTTCGCCTCGGGCGTCGCGCGGCAGGACCCAGCCGCCCGCCTTCTCCCAAAAGCCCCCCGCCATCCGCACGGAAACGGAACCGACCGGGCGTTTGTCCCCTGAAGGAGGCGGGGAGGATGAGGGTGGCGGCATCGGAAACGGTTACCTTCACAGAGCTTCCGGAACCCATGCAAACCTTTGCCGGCGCGATCAGGTTTTCAACCATACCCATTATCACCCGCGCTTGAAGCCAGCGACCGAGTCGCCTTGACGCTCCCACCGTAATGCATACGATAATACCAATGCGGACTACGATATTAATAGACGACGATCTGGGACATCGATTCAAGGAAACGGCCCGAAAGCGCGGACAGAGTCTGAGTGCCTTTTTGGCGGAAGCCGGGAAGGCCGCCCTGGAGCCCAGGACCACGCCGGACGAACCCTTTGAATTGATCGTGGAAGCCGGTGACGGCGTTTTCCCCGGCATTGATCTTAATCGCACCGGCGACCTCATGGTTGCCGAAGACCAACAGCAGTTCGGCCACCAGCCATGAGACTCTGTGACGTGAACGTGCTGGTCTATGCGCACCGGGCGGACGCAAGCCCCGAACATGAGGCCTATGCCACCTGGCTTCGCGCAATGGCCACCGAACCCACGTCATTTGGTTTGTCGGAAGCGGTGTTGAGCGGATTTGTGCGGGTGGTGACCAATCCCCGCATCTTCCGGAAGCCCACCCCCCTGACCCGGGCCCTCCAGTTCTGCGAGAATTTGCGCCGCCGTCCCCAAGCCCATGTGCTCCGGCCGGGAGCCCGCAACTGGGAAATCTTCCAGTCGCTCTGCCAGCAGTCGCAGGCCAAAGGGAAGCTGGTCGCCGACGCCTGGCATGCGGCCCTCGCCATCGAGTGCGGCTGTGAGTGGATCACCACCGATAGCGACTTCGCACGGTTCCCCGGCTTGTCCTGGTCACACCCACTTCGTTAACCGTCGATCGGGCTTTCAAACGGACCGGGAACACCATTAACTACCCACGCATGGAGGCCGTCCACCAGGAACGTTTTCGCCCGATCATCCGCAAGCGGCTGGATGAAATCGAGGCGGAGCTGGCGGCCGGCGCGGAAAACACCGAGGCGATTTCGCCCGATGTCTCCATCGGCCGCTTGTCCCGGCTCGACTCGATGCAGATGCAGCAGATGGCCCTCGCCGGAAAACGCCGGCTCGAGGAGGAACGCGGACGGCTTAACGAGGCCCTGAATCGGATCGAGGGAGGCAACTACGGCCGCTGCCCGCTTTGCGGCAACGACATCGCCGACGAGCGCCTCGAGTACCAGCCCGACGCCATCACCTGCGTGCCCTGCCTGAACAAAAAGCGTTAGCAGCCTGCCGGACCAGGTCCGCCAGGCTGCTAAATAAAATGCCTGCGGCATTTTTGCCGGGAGACGAAGAAAGGGGTAAATACTGCCACCTGCGCTGCCCACTCTGGCCCCCGACTGACCCCTGGTAGGTCTGACGTCCTGCAGAATGCCGGGATCCATAGGCAAGGTGCCGCACCGTCTGCAGACGGTAGGGCGCATACAGTCCCAAATGCGCCGCGGCGCTCTCGGAGAAAGCGCCCTACCCTTCGTCCTAGCCTAACGGCTGCACTTCAATATGAACTGATTTAGCAGGCTTTGCAGCCGCAGGCCGCAGCCCGGGGTGTAGCCCCGATCACCCGCCCGCGCCGGTCAAACTCGAATCGACAACACTGGTCGAGCATCTCCCGCAACTTCGCCCGCGCCCGCCGCACCCGGCTCTTCACCGCCGTCAACGAAAGCCCGAGGGCTTCCGCCACCTCTTGCAGGGGCTCACCTTGAAACTCGTGGCGGATGAGCGGCTCGCGGTAAACCAGGGGCAGGGCCGCGATGAAGCTCCTCAATGTCGGGGTTAAATCCACGACGTCTCGCCCCGCCGGATCCTCCGCCTCGGGCACGAGATCCAGAGGGTCATGATCCTTCCGCGTCCGGTAGTGATCAACCACCGCGTTGCGCGCGATGCGATAAACCCAGCCCTGCAACCTCGCCGGATCCCGCAGCTCCGGCAGACGGCGCTGGATGCGCACGAAGACATCCTGCAACAGGTCGTCCGCATCCGCCTCCGTCCGCACGCGGGCACGCAGAAAGCCCCGCAGCGGACCGGCAAGGTCGCGCCACAGGTCCTCCACGGGAGTGTTCACCGCCATCCCGGCGTTGTTCATGGTATCAGTCTCCTCCACAGCAGCCCGGTTCGCAACACGGTCCGCCCGGCTTGATCGCGGTTACCTCGGCGGCGAACACTTTTGACTCGAAACCGCGCTTGGCGTCCCAGCTGGTGATGACTTCGTCACTGTTGCCTTTCGGCCGGATGACGATGTCGGTGAATCCCGCCTCCGCCAGCAGCCGCTCCAGGTCCGTGTGCACCGTCGCCCCGGCGAGGCAGCCGCTGTGCAGGGCGAGGTCGCGCTTCACGTCGCCCGCCAACTCCTCCCGCGCCACCACGTCCGACACCGCCAGGTGCCCACCCGGGCGAAGTACGCGAAATGCCTCGCGATAGACGGAGCCCTTGTCGGGACAAAGATTGATCACACAATTCGAGATGATGACATCGACGTGATTGTCCGGCAGCGGGATGCTCTCGATTTCGCCTTTCAGAAACTCGACATTGGTTGCGCCGGCTTTGCGCTGGTTCTCTCGCGCCAACGCCAGCATCTCATCG
>JBGTGS010000128.1:0-26426 GCA_041746615.1 Opitutaceae bacterium
CGCCAGGCCGCCTCTCGCGGCCTGGCTGATCGCATCCGGTTCCTCGGCTGGTTGCGCAATCCCGCACCACTCTATGCCGCCGCCACGATCGCCGTTCATGCCTCGTCCAGCGAGGCCCTTTCCAATTTCCTGATCGAGTCACAGGCCCATGGCCTGCCCGCCGTCGCCTACGACGCACAGGGGATCAGGGAATGCTTCATCCCGGATGACACCGGCTGCGTGATCCCCCGCGACGACCGCGAGGCCTTTGTCGCGGCCGTGTTGCGCTTCGCCCGCCAGACGCCGGATGCACGCGCCGCCCTCATGGCACGCGCCCGGAACTTTGCCCGCGAACGCTTTGAGCCGGTTCAACAGGCGCGTTCCTTTCTGGATCTCTTTGCCCGCCTTGCGCATCCCGACTCCCTTGATGCCCCCCTTGACCCACCGGTCGCGGGTTGATCGCGCGCCAAAGCTGCCCGGAAGGTTGCAGTCCGGGCACTTCCGGTCTTCGTCCCTGCCGTGGCTCGCACCAAACTTTCCGTCCGTCCCGACTGCATCCGCCTCCGCGGTGTCCGTCAGAACAATCTCAAGGGGTTCGATCTCGATCTCCCCTTGGGGCGCTATATCGCGGTCACCGGTCTGAGTGGATCCGGCAAGTCCTCACTCGTCTTCGATACGCTCCACGCCGAGGGCCAGCGGCGTTATGTGGAAACCTTCAGCGCGTATACCCGCCAGTTTCTCGACCTCCTCGACAAACCGCGCGTCGATTCAATCGAAAATATCCGGCCGTCCATCGCCATTGGCCAAGCCAACACCGTCCGGACCTCGCGCTCCACCGTGGGCACGATGACCGAGCTCACCGACTTCTTCAAAGTCTGGTTCAGCCAGGCCGCCGCCTGCTTCGACCCCGCCACCGGCGAGGCTGTGGAGGATGACAACCCGCTGTCCATCTGGAACAAGGCTGTCACCACCTGTCCGCACCGGACGGTCATTGTCACGTTCAAGGTCACCCGTCCGGACAACCTGAGCTGGACGGAAATCCTTACCAGCATCAAGGGCCAGTCCTACGTGCGCACGCTTGTGCCCGCGGACGGGTCCGCCGGGGTCCACCGGATCGACGACCTGCTGGCAGATCCGGCTCCGCTTGCGAAGACGGCGTCAATCTTCGTCGCCCAGGACCGCATCGCCATCAACCCCTCGCAGCAGTCCCGCTTTCTTGAAGCCGCCGAAGCGGCCCTCCACTTCGGCGGGGGTGAACTGCAGCTGTTCGACGCGGACACCCTCGCCGCCTTCGGATCCTATTCCCGCGGACTGCATTCACCCTCCAGCGGCCGCACTTTCCGGCCGGCATCCCCGGCACTGTTCTCCTTCAACTCCCCCCTCGGCGCCTGTCCGCGCTGCCGGGGCTTCGGCCGGATCATCGACATCGACTACCGGCTCGCGCTGCCCGATCAGTCCCTTTCGATCGACGACGGTGCCATCAAATGCTGGGAGGGTGAGGTCTACAGTGAATCACGAAAAGACCTCAGGGTGTTTGCAAAGAAACTCGGCATCCCCACCAACCTCCCCTTCGCCTCACTCACTCCGGAACAACGCGCCTTCATCATCGACGGCGAACCCGGCTACGGTGAGGAAAACGGCAGGACCTGGCCGCAGTACTGGTATGGCATCAGGGGGTTTTTCCGCTGGCTGGAAAAGAACGCCTACAAGATGCACGTGCGCGTTTTCCTCTCCCGCTACCGGTCCTACAACCGCTGTCCCGACTGCGACGGCACCCGGCTGCAACCCGAGTCACTCTGCTGGCAATGGCGCGGTCGCACCCTCCCCCAACTTTATCAGCTGCCCGTTTCGGACCTGCTCGTCCTCATGCAGGGAGCCGCACCGGAACCCGGCGACCGGCAGTCCGAGCTTGCCCATGAATCCATCCTCACCCGGCTTCGCTACCTGGAGCAGGTCGGTCTCGGCTATCTCACCCTCGACCGTCCGTCCAAGACCCTTTCCGGCGGCGAGGTCCAGCGCGTCAACCTCACGTCCTGCCTCGGCACTTCGCTGGTGGACACCCTGTTCGTCCTCGATGAGCCCAGTGTGGGCCTCCACCCGCGCGACATCGACCGGCTGATCGCCATCATCCGCACCCTCACCGCCGCAGGCAACACCGTGGTCGTGGTCGAACACGACGAAGCCATGATCCGCGCAGCCGATCATGTCATCGAGGTCGGCCCTGAACCCGGAACCCGCGGCGGACACATCGTGTTTCAGGGCAGCGTCCGCCAGCTGCTCCACTCCAAGGACAGCCTGACGGGCGCGTATTTTTCCGGTCGTGAGCGGATTGATGCACCCGCCAGCCGGCGCGGCGTCAATGCACGCACTCCCCGCCTGACCTTCACCGGGGCTTCCAAGCACAACATCAACGAACTGAATCTCCGTCTGCCCCTCCAACGCCTGGTCTGCCTCAGCGGCGTCTCCGGCTCGGGCAAGTCAACCCTGCTCGACAACATCATCCACCAGGGCCTGCTCGCCAGGCGCCATCAGCTCGCCGATGATCCGGCCGTCATTGGTTCCATCACCGGAGATGATGCCCTCGGTGACATCGTGCTGGTGGACCAGTCCCCGCTCGCCCGCACCCCGCGCTCGAATCCCGCGGTCTACAGCGAGGCCTGGGATTTCATCCGCGAACTCTACGCGCGTGAACCCGCCGCCCTCGCCGCCGGTTTCAGTCCGTCGAGCTTCTCCTTCAACAGCGGCGACGGGCGCTGCGACCACTGCCAGGGCCTGGGTTACGAGCGGGTGGAAATGCAGTTCCTCTCCGACGTATTTGTGCCCTGCCCGGTTTGCGAGGGCCGTCGCTTCAAGCCCGAGGTGCTGGCGATCACGTGGAACGGTCTCAGCGTCGCCGACCTCCTCGCCACCAGCATCACCGAGGCACTCGTTCTCTTTTCCAATCACGCCGCGATCCGCTCGCGACTCGCCGCCCTCGCCTCCGTCGGTCTCGGCTACCTGACCCTCGGCCAGCCCATCAACACCCTCAGCGGCGGCGAATCCCAACGGCTCAAGCTGGTCAAATATCTCGCCGGCTTTGCCGGCGAAATCCCAAATCCCAATATTCAAATCCCAAAACGGGGGGCTCGATCGTCCAAGGCCACCAAGTCCGGATCCCCAACCACCAACTTCCAACTACAAACCACCCCAAAAGGAGCCCTGCTCCTTTTGGATGAGCCGACCACCGGGCTGCACCGTCATGATGTGAAGCGGCTGCTCGGTGTGCTTCAGGCGCTCGTCGATCGCGGACATAGTGTCGTCGTGATCGAGCACAACCTCGACGTGCTCAAGTCCGCCGACTGGATCGTCGAAATCGGCCCCGAGGCCGGCATCGGCGGCGGCCGCATCGTCGCCGAGGGCGCTCCCGAGATCATCGCCGCCACCGGCACCGAAACCTCACCGTTCCTCCGCGAGGCACTCGCCTCATCCGGCGGCTCTGACGAGGCGGAGCGCCTGGTCGCCGAAGACCCGCCGGTGGAATCCCGGGTACAGGAATTGAGCATCATCGGTGCGCGCGAACACAACCTGAAGAACCTTTCACTCACCCTGCCGCATCACCAGCTCGTCGTGGTCACCGGCGTCTCCGGCTCGGGCAAGTCCACCCTCGCGTTCGACATCGTCTTCGCCGAAGGGCAGCGGCGTTTCATGGAGTCGATGTCGCCTTATGCCCGCCAATTCGTCGAGCAGCTGCCGCGGCCCGACCTCGACCGGATCACGGGCATCCCGCCCACCGTCGCCATCGAGCAGCGCGTCACCCGCGGTTCGCGCAAGTCCACCGTCGCGACCATCACCGAGGTCGCCCAGTACCTGCGCCTCCTTTATGCCCGGATCGGCGTGCAGCATCACCCGGACACGGATCGTCCCGTCACTCCGCTCACACCCGTTGCCCTGCGCCGGCTGCTGTTGCGCGCCCTGCACTCACCCCGTGCGAAGAAGTCCAAACACCTCTACCTGTGCGCCCCGCTCATCCGCGGACGCAAGGGCCACCACCAGCCCATCGCCACCTGGATCGAGAATCAGGGCTATACATTGATGCGCATCGATGGCCAGCTCACGCCGGTGGATGCCTTCCGCAAGCTCGACCGCTACAAGGAACATGACATCGAGGTCGTGGTCGCCGATCTCAAGCGCGATGAGCGCCCCGGCACCGCCCTCGACACCGCCCTCCGCCTCGGGCAGGGCGCCTGTTTCCTGCTCACACCCAAAGTGGAAATCCTATCCTGGTTCTCCACGACCCGCACCGATGTGGACACCGGCGAATCCTTCCCCGAGCTGGACCCGAAACATTTCTCCCACAACTCCCCGCGCGGCTGGTGCCCGGCCTGCCGCGGACATGGCCGCATCTTTCCCTGGATGCTCGCCGAATCGGACAAAGACGAAAAGGACGAGGCCCAGGCCCGGCTGCGCCTGCTCGGATTGGACTCCGCGGATGATGTCGACAACGATGGCCGGCCCTGCCCGGAGTGCGGCGGCACCCGCCTCAACCGGATCAGTCGCGCGGTCAAACTCCACTTCCTCCGCAAGCAAGCCCCGCTGTCCCTCCCCTCCCTGCTCGCCCTGACACCCGCGGAGTTGCTCTCCCAGCTGGGCAATCTCGATCTCGACGAGCGCGGCAAACTCGTCGTGGCTGAACTCGTGCCGCCCATCGGCGAACGCCTGCGCTTTCTCGATCACGTCGGCCTCGGCTATCTCGCCCTGGACCGCCCGACTGGAACGCTCTCCGGCGGCGAGGCCCAGCGCATCCGGCTCGCCGCCCAGCTCGGCACCAACCTTGCCGGCGTTCTCTATGTCCTCGACGAGCCGAGCATCGGTCTACACGCCCGCGACAACGAGCGGCTCATCGCCATGCTCATCGCGCTGCGCGACAAGGGCAACTCCGTGCTCGTCGTCGAGCATGACGAGGAATTGATGGCCCGCGCCGACCGCATCATCGACTTGGGGCCCGCAGCGGGGATCCACGGCGGCGAACTGCTCGCCAACGGCACGCCGGCTGAGATCAAGCGCAACGCCCGTTCCCTCACCGGCCTCTTCCTTGCGAAGGGCATCGCCCATCCGTTGCGTGGTGCCTACCGGGAGATCGCCGCCCCCGCCCGCCGCCGCAACGGGGCGACGGACTGGCTGGAACTCACGGACGTCACCTTCCGCAATCTCAAAGGCATCGACCTCCGCCTACCCGCCGGCCGTCTCGTCATGGTCGCCGGTCCGAGCGGCGCGGGCAAATCCACGCTCTTCCGCGACGTGCTGCACCCCGCCGTGCTCTTCGCCTGCAAACACCGCAAGGCCAGCCTCACCGGCCGCGACTACGCGAAGGCCGTCGGCGGCGATGGTCCGCCACCCTTTGCCTCGCTCCACGGAGCGAATGGCTTCCGCTCCGTGATCGAGGTCGACCAGGCTCCGATCGGCAAGACACCGCGCAGCACCCCGGCCACCTACCTCGGCATCTTCGATCTCATCCGCCGATTCTTCGCCGGCCTGCCCGAGGCCAAGATGCGCGGCTATCAGGCCGGCCGCTTCTCCTTCAACACCACCGGTGGCCGCTGCCCGGCCTGCGAGGGTGCCGGTCGGATCAAGCTGGAGATGGCCTTCATGCCTGACACCTATCTGCCCTGCGATGATTGCGGCGGGTTGCGTTACGGGCCCGAACTCGCCGACATCTCCTGGAAGGGCAAGTCCATCGGCGAGGTGCTGCGCCTGACCTTCGAGGAGGCGGCCGTCTTCTTCGATTTTCATTCCCAGCTGTCCCAGGTGTGCAGGCTCATGACGGATTGCGGACTCGGCTATCTCACGCTCGGGCAGAGTTCGCCCACGCTTTCGGGGGGCGAGGCCCAGCGGCTGAAACTGGTAACCGAGCTCACCCGAGGACTCGCCAGCTACAAGGAGCGCTCACGCGGCGTGCAGCCCCACAACCTCTATTTGCTGGAGGAGCCCACCATCGGGTTGCACCTCAGCGACTGTGAAAAACTCATCCAGGTGCTCCACTCCCTGGTCGACCAGGGCCACACCGTCGTCGTCATCGAGCACCACCTCGATCTGCTGGCGGAGGCCGATTACATCATCGAGCTCGGCCCCGGCGGCGGACCCGATGGCGGCAAACTCCTGTATCAAGGACCCTTGGCGGGACTGCTGAAGCTCAAGCAGAGTCCGACCGCGCCATTCCTGCGGTCGCGACTGCCTGGCCCTCTTATTTCCCCACGCCAGTGAAGTTTGGCGCTCGGGTGCCGCGCATCGCGCGGCTTTTAGCAGCCCGTTGGCGCAGGGACTCATTCACCGTGAAATCGTTCGCCCATTTGATTGATGCGAAATCGCATCCGCGGGCTGCTAGCTGCTGACCGCTTGGTCGTGCAGCTTGATCGCGTCCTGCACCACCTTGATGAGCTCGCCGATCGAAACGGGCTTGAGCAGATAGCGGAAAAGCGCGGCCTCGTTGACGCTCCGCAGGAGCATTTCCGGCTTCATGTACCCGGTCACCAGCACCCGCTGCATCAGGGGAAACTCCTCCCGGGCGCGGACCAGAAAACTCATGCCGTTGCCCCCGGGCATCAGATGGTCGGATAGCACCACCTTGAACTCACGCTTGCGCAGCAGGAACTCGGCTTCGCGCACGGAAGTCGCCGTGGTGCACTCGAATAAGGGTGAAAGCGCGGAAACAAACACATCCAGGAGCGGCTGCTCATCATCGACGATCAAAATGGCATCCTTCGGGGCGGTGGGGGCGGAAGGGCTCGGGATTTGGGACTCCGCTGATTTCATTAATGAGAAATCGTGTTGCCCTCAAGTCGCTTGGCAAACCGAAACCCATGGGTAATTTTCCCGAGTCTTTTTGTTTTGCGTACGTGATTTGCGAGCGGTTGCGTGTAGCCTGCTCAAGGCCATGGATACAAACACCCTACACGCCGCCCTACGGAATGGCTCCCTGCCCTCCGAAGATCTGCAAGCACTCGGCGTCGAGGAACTAACCGTTCGCAATGCTGCCGGCAACACCCCGCTGCACACGGCGGCCAAGTATGGCCAGCTCACCGGCCTGCCGCCGACCACGCTCACCCCGGAAACCCTGCTGCTCAAGAACGACTCCGGTTACACCCCGCTACACCACGCGGCGTTGGGCGGGCACCTTGACCAGGTCCCCGTGACCCTGCTTACCGAGGACACCCTCGTCACCCGCAGCAATTCCGGCTACACCGTTTTTCACGTGGCCGCCGCTCATGGCTCCCTCGGCCAGCTGCCCGACGCGTTCCTCACTGCCGAAACCATCCAGCGGCGCACCGACCTCGGCAACACCCTCCTGCATGAAGCCGCGGAGAACGGGGCGCTTGACCGGATGCCCCCCGGCTTCCTGAAATCCGAATTTCTCATTCTCACCAATGCCAGCGGTGAATCCGTCCTGCACGTCGCCGCCCTCAACGGCCACCTCGACCAAATTCCCGCCGAACTGGTCACCAGCGACATGCTGCTGCGCCGCACCCATGCTGGAGACACCGTCCCCCATGCCGCCGCGATCTCCGGGCATCTTGGTCAGGTGCCGGCGGATTTTCTCACCCACGACCATCTGGTCCTCGCCAGCAAAAGCGGGTTCACGCCGATTCATGCCGCCGCCGAAACCGGCCAGCTCGACCAGATTCCCGCCGCCCAACTCACCGCCGACCTGCTGCTCACCCGCAACGACCATGGTGACACCCCCATGCATGCGGCCGCCTACGAAGGCCATTTGCGCCAGATTCCGCCACAGCTGCTCAACCACGACCTGCTCCTCGTGCGCAATTATGACGGGGTCACCCCACTGCGCACCGCCGTCCGCCGCGGGTTCGTCGACCAGCTTCCCGCGCATCTCCGGCCCAAGCCCGAGGGCCCCATCAAACGGGCCTTGGTCCGCCTCGGCTTGTCACGCCCGCCCTTCTGATTGGAGGGTGCGGCACCCGCCTCGAACGGTCCGCCACCCACCGGCAGGATTTCGGCTTCCCTCACGCCCGGGGTGTGCTTGACTCACCGTTTCTTTACGCAAACCACGCGTTCATCCTATGAATACCACCATCACTGCCATCACCGCCCGCGAGATCATCGACTCCCGCGGCAATCCCACCGTTGAGGTGGACGTCCAGCTCGCCGACGGCTCCCTCGGCCGCGCCGCCGTACCTTCCGGCGCCTCCACCGGCGAGCACGAGGCCATCGAGCTCCGCGACGGTTCGGTCTCCGCCAAATCCCTCCCCAAGGGCATCAATGGCAAGACCCGCTACCTGGGCAAGGGCGTCCTCGCCGCGGTCGGCAATGTCCGGCAGGTGATCGCCCCCGTCCTCAATGGCTTCGATGCCTGTGACCAGGTCGGTATCGACCAGACCATGATCCAGCTCGACGGCACCAAGACCAAGTCGAAGCTCGGGGCCAACGCCATCCTCGGCGTCTCCCTCGCCACCGCCCACGCCGCCGCCCAGTCCCTCGGCCAGCCTCTCTACAAATACCTCGGCGGCACCAACGCCAAGGTCCTGCCCGTTCCCATGATGAACATCATGAACGGCGGCGCCCATTCCGACGCCCCCATCGACTTCCAGGAGTTCATGATCCGGCCGGTCAACTTTGACACGTTCTCCGAGGCTCTCCGCGCCGGCGCCGAGGTTTTCCACGCCCTCAAGAAGGTGCTCAAGGCCAAGGGCCTTTCCACCGCCGTCGGCGACGAGGGCGGCTTCGCCCCCAACCTCGCCTCCACCACCGATGCCCTCGACGCCATCGCCGCCGCCGTCAAGGCCGCCGGTTACAAGCTCGGCAAGGACATCATGCTCGCCCTCGATGTCGCCGCCTCCGAGTTCTACGACAAAAAATCCGGCAAGTACGTCTTCAAGAAGTCCGACGGCCGCCAGTTCACCGGCGATGAGTTCGTCTCCTACTACAAGGAGCTTTGTGCCAAGTACCCGATCGACTCGATCGAGGACGGCTGCGACGAGGGTGACTGGACCACCTGGAAGAAGCTCACCGACGCGCTGGGCGACAAGGTTCAACTCGTCGGCGATGATCTCTTTGTGACCAACGTCGAGTTCCTCAAGAAGGGCATCGCCACCGGCACCGCCAACTCGATCCTCGTCAAGGTCAACCAGATCGGCTCCCTCTCCGAGACCTTCGACACCGTCGAGCTCGCTCACAAGAACCGCTACACTGCGGTCATCTCCCACCGCTCGGGCGAAACCGAGGACGTCACCATCGCCGACATCGCCGTGGCCACCAACGCCGGCCAGATCAAGACCGGCTCCGCCAGCCGCACCGACCGCGTCGCCAAATACAACCAGCTCCTCCGCATCGAGGAGGAGCTCGGATCGACCGGCATCTACGCCGGCCGTTTGTAATCCCGACCCGGCATACCGGAAACGCCAAATCCCATCCCGCGCATGCGGGACCAAATCCCAAATATAACAGCGCGCCGCAGGCGCTCTAGTCCTTTGGCGTTTGTCCCGCGTACGCGGGATTGGCGTTTGAAATTTCCCGTCCATTATCGACTCAAGCCTGTGCGCACCTCACAAGTGAGGGACTAACCCGGACCTTCAGGCCGCCCCACATCATGCGGGGCGGCCTTTTTTTTCGCCCACGTGCAAATCCGCTGCCTGAAATGGGCTGGCCAATCGACCCGCCTCCGCCGTAATCCCTGCGGCATCACCGACGCCTTCCTCCTTCCCGGTCGCATGCTCCGCCTCCCCTGCCGTTCCCCTGCGTGACCCCGTCGCCTTCAACTTTTCCACCGCCCCGGGTTCTCCGTGAGGACGGTTATACCGGTGAAATCAACGCGGCCTACCACACGCCCGGCTTTCATTCCTGGCTCCGCAATCTTCCCCGGGAGGTCGCATCCGCCGATGCCGAGCTGATCTATCGCGTGCGCAACCGCGTCTATCGCGTGCCCGCCCCCGCCGGCCTCCCAGCCCCTTCCCTCTGCGTCAAATCCTTCGCCAAGCCTTCCACGTTCCAGAGCTACGCCTACTCGGCCAGCACCGCCGGCACCAAGGCCGCCAAATCCTTCCGCTACTCCGTCCACCTCCGGCAGCACGGCGTCGGCGTGCCCGACCCCGTTTGCTTTTATGAACGCTGGGAGGGCCGGCACCTTGCGGAGAGCCACTTCGTCACCGCCTTCCTGCCCGACACCGTCTCCTTCAACACCGAGTTCGTCCGGCTGCTGCGCGAGGATCCCGACTGCGAGACCTTCCTCAATCTCCTGCGCCTCATCGCCGGTGCCATCCGCCGCATGCACGACTGCGGCTTCGTTCACAACGATCTCGCCGGACAAAACATTCTGCTCCGCAAGAACGATCTCGGCGAGTGGGGCCCTCCGCTCTTCATCGATCTCAACCGCGGTAAAATCCTGCCGGCGGTTTCCCTCCATGCCCGCGCCCGCGAACTCGCCCGCCTGGAGCTCCCGTCCTTCTTCCGTCGCATCTTCTTTCACATCTACTTTGGCGACGCCCCCATCCCGCGGAGCTTCGCCCGCTGGGAACGCTTTCACCGTTCGCGCATCACGTTTCACCACGCCAGCCGCAGGTACCGGCATCCGATCCGCCAGATTCGTGACCGCAAACGCGACGTCGCCATCTCCGCCGTCCGCCCGCCGTACGAGAACATGTGGCTCTGGGACCGCAAGTCAGGCCAGCCTGCCATCATGCTGGAGAAGCAGGATCGTTCAAAGCACTACGCCCGCTCCGACCTCTGGTCCTTGCTCTGGCACAATCTGCTCCGGCTCCCCGCCGTCTGGCGTCAGTATCGCCTGCTCCGCACCCACGCCTATGCGAAACCCGTGACGATGCGCAACCGCATCGGGGTCTGCGCAGATGTTTCCGATGGCGACGCCGCAGCCAATCTCCGGCTGCTCGAGTCCCTGCCCGGATGCTCCGTATTCCTGCGCTGCTATTTCCACCACGGGGAAGCCGGCATCGGGATTTGCCGCGATGCCGCCCACCGGCTCAAGGCCGCCGGACACGAGGTTGCCCTCGGGTTGATCCAATCGCGCCAGTCCGTCCTCGATCCCGCCGCCTGGACGGAGTTCTGCGACCGCGCCGTGGATGCCCTCCATGCCGACGTGAGCTACGTCGAGATCGGACACGCCGTGAACCGGGTCAAGTGGGGCACCTGGACCTTCAAGGAAATTGCCGCCCTCTATGCGTGTGCCGACGGACTGCGGGCGCGCCATCCGGGAATCACCCTTCTCGGTCCGGCGGTCAACGACTTCGAGTATCACTACTACGCACCCCTCCTCGCCCGCATGCGCGGGCGGATCGACGGACTTTCCTGCCATCTCTATGTGGATCGCCGGGGCGAACCCGAGAATCCCCAAGGTCCGTTCTCGCTGCTGGAAAAATGCGCGCTGGGTCTCGCCATCGCACGCGCCGGGGGACTGCAACGCGGTTTCCATGTCACCGAAACCAACTGGCCCTTGCGTGGCGTCGGTGAGTATTCGCCCATCCAATGCCCTTACCGGCTTCCCGATGAACCGGACAGCCACCTCGCCGTCAGTGAGCTGACCTGCGCCGCCTACCTCGTGCGTTACTACCTCATCGCCCTTTGCTCGGGTTATTGTGAACGCGTCTGGTGGTGGAATCTCACGGCACGGGGCTTTGGACTGACCGACGAGACCGAGGGTTTTCGGGAACGCCCCTCCTGGCACGCCTTTCTCTTCATGCAACGCACCCTCGGGGCCGACACGTTCCGGCTCTACGAAAACCGGGATGGCGCCGAGTGGTTTCATTTCGACCGCTGCAGCGTCGCCTATGCGCGTGACCCGGTGGTGGTGGCACCTCCGGATGGTCGCACCGTGGTGTGCGATCTGTACGGGCAGCCCCAGGCGGCCGCGTCAACGATAACACTCTCCAGTCAGCCGATTTATCTGTTCCCCCCGGATTAATCACCTTGCCCCGCCGGTTGACGAACCGGGCGCACTTCGCTATGGCTCATACCAATGAGCAAACCGAAAACCGTGCCCAAGATCAGGATCCGACGAGCGACCAAGGGCGATGTTCCCAAGCTGGTCCAGCTGAACCGCGCAGCCTATCCGGTGCTGGCGAGTGAGAACGTCGTCTGGGGCGAGGCCCACCTGCTCAGCCATCAGCGGATATTCCCCGAAGGGCAGCTGGTCGCCGAGGTGGACGGGCACATTGTCGGCGCAATTTCCACCCTCGTCGTCAACCTGGGTTCCGATCCCCTCCGCCACCACACCTGGTCGGGCATCACCGACAGCGGCTACTTCACCAACCATGACCCGGATGGTGACACCCTTTACGGGGCCGATATTTATGTGCACCCCGACACCCGCGGATTGGGTGTGGGTGCCGCCCTCTATGAGGCCCGTCGCGCCCTTTGCCGCAAGTTGAACAAGCGCCGCATCCTCGCCGGCGGTCGCCTCTGGAACTACGGGGAACAATCGGACCAGATGTCCGCCCACGAATACGCGGAGCGGGTCGCCACCGGTGAATTCCGGGACCTCGTCCTCAGCTTTCAGATCCGCGAGGGATTCAGTCTGCGCGGTGTCATGTCTAACTACCTGCGCGACCCCAAAAGCCGCAACCACGCCAGCCTCATCGAGTGGCTCAATCCGGACTATCAGGCACCCGACACCAGCGGCCCCCGCAAGGCCCGCATCGCCTGTGTTCAGTACCAGATGCGCAAGGTCACCTCCTTCGCCGGATTCGCCCGCCAGGTGTCGTACTTCGTCGACATCGCCGCCGACTACAAGGCCGACTTCATCCTGTTTCCCGAGCTCTTCACCGTGCAGCTGCTCTCCGCCACCAACACGGTCTCGCCCCAGGAGGGCATGCGCAAACTCTCCGAGTACACGCCAAAACTCACGGCCCTGTTGCATAAACTCGCCGTCAAGTATGGCGTCACCATCATCGGAGGCAGCCACCCCACGAAGGTCGGCCGCGGTCTGAACAACATCTGCACGGTCCACCTGCCCAGCGGTCTGACCGTTGGGCAGCCCAAGCTGCACATCACCCCCAATGAGCGCAATTGGTGGGGCATCACCGGTGGTTCCACCCTGCAGGTCGTGGATACGCCCAAGGCCCGCATCGGCGTGCTCATCTGCTACGACATTGAGTTCCCCGAGGCCGCACGCCACCTCGCCGACGCCGGGGCCGAGATCATCTTCGTGCCTTTCTGCACCGACAACCGCCAGGGCTATCTTCGCGTCCGTTATTGCGCCGCCGCCCGGGCCATCGAGAACCAGGTCTACGTCGCCCTCGCCGGCAATGTCGGCAACCTGCCCGACGTGCCCAACATGGATGTCCAATACGGCCAGGCCGCCGTGCTGACCCCGTCCGATTTTGCCTTTGCCCGCGACGGCATCGCCGCCGAGGCGGATTCCAACGAGGAGACGGTGTTGATTTGCGACGTCGATCTCGATGCCCTCCGCCAATCCCAAAGCGCCGGCACCGTCACCCCCCGACTCGACCGCCGCGCCGACCTGTTCAAGATCGTCGCCACGGTCTCGGCGGGAACTCCCGCCGATCTTCCTGCTGAGACCGACGGACCACTGGGCGAGCAACCCATCGTGCAGTCGTAAAGATCGCAGTTGCCCAATGCATGACCGGACGCGTTGATGCCGGGGATGTCACGCCCGCTCCCTTATATCGTCCTTCTTGCCAAGGTGGCGGCGGTCGTCGCGTGGTTCCTGGGGTTGCCGACGGGACCGGCCCTGCTTTTGTTTTTCGGCCCGGGCCTGGTGCTGCTCTGGCACGTGCTGGTTCCCAGCGCCCAGGGACTCGGCCGGGTCTTCACCCACTTCGAAACCAACCAGCCCGAGGTCTGGCTCACCATCGATGACGGACCCGACGAACAGGACACGCCGCGCGCGCTCGACCTGCTGGATAAACACGGCGCCCGGGCCACCTTCTTTCTGATCGGTGAACGGGCCGCCCGGCTGCCTCAACTGGTGCAGGAGATTCAGCGGCGCGGCCACAGCATCGGCCATCATACCCACACCCATCCGGCAGGCACGTTCTGGTGCTCCCCTCCATACCGGGTACGCGCGGAGCTTGATCACGCCTTCGATGCCTATGCCGCTGGCGGTGCCCGGCCGCAGTGGTTTCGTGCGCCGGCCGGCATCAAGAGCCTGTTTCTCGACCGTGCTCTCCAGCAACGCGCCCTCACCTGCGTGGGTTGGACGGTGCGCAGCTGGGATACGGTTCGGAAAGATCCCCGCCAGGTGGTCACCACGGTGACGAATGCGATCCGGCCCGGTGCGATCGTGCTCCTTCACGAAGGCGCCCGGCTCCACCCCGCCGTCCGCGAGCGCGCCTTGGCTGATCTGCTCACAGCACTCACCAACAAGGGTTTCGCCTGCATCGTGCCCGATCCCGCCCAATTGCGCTGAGGCCATGCCGACCGGCCTGCCAACGAGGATATCGAAATGAACATGATGCGAAAATGGCTGCTCTTCAGCGTGCAGCTGACCGTGACGGCACTGCTGCTGGTCATCATTTTGCGCAGTGATGACTTTCGCGACGGACTGATGCAGGTGCTGCCCGCCGCCCAGCCGGGCTGGCTGGCCGCAGCCGTGGCCGGAGCCCTCCTCGTCAATCTGCTCACCTGGCTGCGCTGGCGGATTTGCCTGGGCATGCTCGGACTGGCCCTGCCGGCGGGCCGCAGCCTGACCTTCTATGGCATCAGTCTATTCGCCAGCCTCTCCTTCCTCGGCCCCCTCGGTGGCGACGCCGTTCGCGTGGGTCTGCTTTGGCGCGATGGCCATCCCCGGGCGGCCGCGGCCATGTCGGTGCTGCTTGATCGCACGAGCGGTCTCGTCGCGCTGATTTTGGGCGCCGTGGCTTTCACTGCGTTCCGCCACACCTGGTTTCAGCAGGATCCCCTCGCCTCCCGGCTCGTACTGGCACTTTGGATTTACCTGTTCGTGCTCACCCTGATGCTCGCTGGCACCTTGTTCATCGGCCGCAAGGGCGGGTTGAGTCATCTGCCGGCGTGGATACCCGGCCGGCCCCACCTGCTCGCCGCGGGTGAAGCCTGGAATCTTTTCGCCCGCCAGGGGCGGCACATCCTCGTCATGGTCGGCTTGTCCATCGCCAGCATCATGACCTATTTCTCCGTCTTTGCTTTTTGCGCCAGCGCCTTCCGGCTGGATATCGCCTGGCTGGATATCTTTGCCATCATGCCCATCGTGGATGTCGCGGCGGCGCTCCCCGTCAGCTTCGCCGGACTCGGCGTGCGGGAAGCCCTGTTCGAACTCATGCTCGAGCGTCTCGCCGGTGCACCCGCGGCGGCCGGCGTGTTGGTTGCGTTGGGCGGTTTTGTCAGCATGACCGTCTGGAGCCTCGCCGGTGGCCTGTGCCTGCCCGGCTACCGTGCGAAACGGGGCGGTCACTTCACACTCACCGAACTCGCCAAAACCCCATGATCCCCCGCCGCATCGCCGACAAGTTTCCTCCCAACCCCTGGACCCGGGGTTACATCATCGGAAAATTGCGCACGGATCCCGTCTACCCCGCCGCGCATGCTGTTCTGCGGGATCGTCCGGGACCGCTTTGGGACGGGGGCTGCGGACTCGGGCTGCTCGCGTTTTACCTGCGCGAGCAGGGCTGGACCGGAACCGTCATCGGCACCGATCTGGATGCGAAGAAGATCGGGCAGGGATCACAGGTGGCTCAGGCCCACTACCCCGGGGTCGACCTCCGCACCGGCAGCATCGCCTCGCCACCGGAAGGATTCCAAGGCGACGTCGCCCTGCTCGATGTGATTCATTATCTGCCGCCCGCAGACCAACAGCAGCTCCTGCAGCAGGTGCGCTCCATGGTGCCGGTGGGCGGCCGGGTGATCATCCGCTTCACCGCCAAGGATCGCTCCTGGCGCTATTTTGCCACCATGATCGAGGAAGGCTGGATCAAGGTGGTGGGATGGATACGCGGCGGTACGAACTATTTCCCCACCCAGACCGAAGTGTCCGGCAGCTTCATCGCCGCGGGCTGGGAAACCTCCCTGAGTCCCCTCTGGGGCCGCACACCTTTCAACAGCTACCTCTTCACCGCCCGTAGGCTGAAGTGAGGAAAGATTAAGAGAAAGAGGTAAGAGGAAAGATGGAGGCACCGTCCACCGTCTGACCGTCCACCGTCTCACCGTCTGACCGTTCATCTCACTCCACCCGCAGGATGTAGCCGCGCAGGTATTCGCTCTCGGGCATGCTGACCAGCACCGGATGGTCCAGGGGCTGGTGACAAAACTCGATGACGTGCGCCCGCCGCTTCGCATCCGCCGACGCCTCTGCCAACACACCGCGCAGGTCCGCATCTTGCATGTGATGGGAGCAGGTGTAGGTGGCCAGGACACCGCCGGGCGCGAGTCGCTGCATCGCCCGCAGGTTGATCTCCTTGTATCCGCGGAGCGCCCCTTCCATCGCGCTCTTCGACTTCGCGAAGGGCGGGGGATCCAGGATAATGAGATCCCAAAGCGGTTCACCGGCCCGGGCCGGATCGTTGAACCAGTCAAACACGTTGGACACGTTGAACGTCGCGTTCACTTGGTTGCGTTCGGCGTTGCGACGGGCCTGGGCCACGACGTCCTCCGCGCTGTCGAGACCCAGCACCTCCGTAGCTCCGGCCCGTGCCGCGTGGAGCGCAAAGGATCCCTGGTTGCAGAAGGCATCGAGCACGCGCTTTCCCGCTGCGTACTTCGCCACGGCCCGGTGTTGCTCGCGTTGATCCAAATAAAATCCGGTCTTCTGCCCGCCCTGCAAATCGAGCCAGTAGTCAAAGCCGTCGATCATCTTCCAACGAGGCGCCCAGGCCCGGCCCGAGCGCGTATGCACTTCAATCGGCAGTCCCTCGAGCTTCCGGATGTTCGCATCGTTGCGGAAAATGATCTCCTCCGCTCCCGTCAACCCCACCAGCAAATCACCGATCACCGCGCTCCATTTTTCCATCGCCAGGCTCTGCACCTGCATCACCAGGGTTTCCCCAAACTGATCGACCACCACGCCGGGCAGGTCATCCGATTCACTCCAGACCAGACGGTGAAATGCCTGTTCATTCTCGTCACCCTGCCCGGCTCCACGGCGCTTCACGGCGCGCTCCAGGGCCGACCGCAGATACGCCTCATCCAGCGTCACCCGGTCACGGCTGAGGCGACGCCAGATGATCTGTGAACGGGCGTTGTAGATGCCCGTGCCCAGCGGACGTCCGGTCCGGTCGCGGCACTCCACCACACCGCCGTTGTGCTCCGCCGGCAGCAGTGCCTCCACTTCGTTGGCGAACACCCACGGGTGCCCGTTGAGCACGCGCGCGCGGGCATTCGGTTTGAGCTTAAGCGATGGAGTCACAGCACCACTCTCCCCGTTGCCCCTCTGCCTGCGACTACAAAAAACTCTTCCCCTCAGCCCGCCGCCCCTGTTGGCTCGGCGTTTCGTCATGTCACCCGCCCAGGAAATCGCCCGCCGCCGCACCTTCGCGATCATTTCGCATCCCGATGCCGGCAAAACCACGCTCACCGAGAAGTTCCTGCTCTACGGCAACGCCATCCACCTCGCCGGCAGTGTCACCGCCCGAAAAAGCCAGCGCGCCACCACCTCCGACTGGATGGCCCTCGAAAAACAGCGCGGCATTTCCATCAGCTCCACCGTCCTGCAATTCGATTACCAGGGATATGCGGTCAACCTGCTCGACACACCCGGACACAAGGATTTCTCCGAGGACACCTACCGCGTGCTCACCGCCGTCGACGCCGCCCTCATGGTGATCGACGCCGCCAAAGGCATCGAGCCCCAGACCCGCAAGCTCTTCGAGGTCTGCCGGCGCCGCGGCGTACCCATATTCACCTTCATGAACAAGTGCGACCGGCCCACGCTGGATCCGCTCGTGCTCATCGATGAACTCGAGCGCATCCTCGGCCTCGCCCCCTGCCCTCTCACCTGGCCGCTGGGCAATGGCCCGTCCTTCCGCGGCGTCTTCGACCGCCGGTCTAGCGAGGTCCACCTTTTCGAACGCACCCCCCGCGGTGCCTTCCGCGCCGCGGTCAATGTCACCGGCCTCGACGATCCCCTCGTCCGCGACAAGCTCGACGACTACAGCTACAACGAGGTTTCCGAGCAGATCGCCATGCTCGACGGCGCCAGCGCCCCCTTCGACCTCGCCGCCGTCCAGGCCGGACGCCAAACGCCCGTGTTCTTCGGCTCAGCCGTCAACAACTTCGGCGTCCAACTTCTGCTGGAGGGTTTTCTCCAAAACTCCATTCCGCCCACCACGCGGCGCTCCGTCAGCATTACCGTGCCCGGCCTGCCCACGCCCACCGAGGCGCGCGAACTGCCCGTCACCCACGAAAAATTCTCCGGCTTCGTCTTCAAGATCCAGGCGAACATGGACCCGAAGCACCGCGACCGCATCGCCTTCCTGCGGGTCTGCACGGGCAGGTTCACCCGCGACATGGTCGTCACCCACCAGCGCACCGGCAAAAGCGTCCGCCTCTCCTCCTCCCACAAGCTCTTCGGACAGGAACGCGAGACGGTGGACGAGGCCTGGCCGGGCGATGTGATCGGCCTCGTCGGCCACGACAGCTTCGGCATCGGCGACACCCTCACGGAGGACCGCACCATCGCCTACGACGAGATCCCGCGCTTTCCGCCGGAGGTCTTCGCCTACATCTCCAATCCCAACTCGGCCGACTCCAAGAAGTACCGCGCCGGTCTCGACCAGCTCCTGCAGGAGGGCGTGGTGCAATCGTTCCTGCCGCGCAACGCTCCGCCCGGCGCGACCCTTCTCGCCGCGGTCGGTCCACTCCAGTTCGAGGTGGTGCAATACCGTCTCAAGGCCGAGTACAACGCCGACTCCCGCCTCGATGCCACCGCATGGACCCTCCTCAAGTGGCTGGAACCCCACCCCTCCCTCGACCAACCCCAGAGTCTCATCGTGGCCAGTGGCGTGAGCTTCGGATCCGACAAATTCGGCCACCCGATCATCCTCTTCCCCAACGACTGGTCGATGCGCTACTTCGTCGAAAAAAACCCCGACCTGAAACTTCACGACCTGCCGCTGGAACAAACAAGACGCCCCGAAGGGGCGTAAATCCCAAAGGTCCAAACGTCCAAATCACAAAGAAAGTCGATCAAAAGGGGCAAATTTCAGAAGGGGCTGGCTGGTTGGGTCTTTGGCTCCATCTTTTGGGATTTGGCGCTTTGGACGTTTGGTATTTCCCCCAACGGGGGCATGGGATTTGGACGTTTGGCGTTTGGGATTTCCGTTCTCGGTGTTAGTGTGAGGAATGCGCTACCTGTCCGTCCTCGCGGCCTTACTGCTTACCGGCCTGACATCCCTCCGCCTGGTCGCCGCGGAGGTGCCGTTGATCGTTACCTCCAGCACAATTTTGCAGGATGCTGTTCGCCAGCTGACCGGTGAGGCCGTCCGCATCCACTGCCTGGTGCCCCCCGGCACCCACTCCCTCGACTACGAGCCATCCTCCGCCGACCTTGACCTCGTCCGATCCGCCCGCCTGGTGGTCATCACGGGCGTGGACCGCGAACCGTGGATTGAGGATCTCGTCCGTGCCACCGGCTATTCCAGCGAGCTCGTTGTGGCCGCCGACGGCATGACTCTCCTCGACTCCCGCGGGTTCCTCCTCGACCCCGATGACGTGCAGGATCGCGATCCCTTCGACACCGACAGTGTGCTCGATCCGCATTTCTGGCACAACCCGCGCAACGTCATCCATTTTATTCGCATGCTCAGCTACTCGCTCGAGGATGTCGTCCCATCCTTGGCCGGCGAAATCGGCACGCGCATGCAAGCCCAGGTCCGGGAGTTGGAGGAAATGCACACCTACGCCGTCGCCCGGTTCGCCACCCTGCCTCCCGCCAGCCGCCGGATCGTCACCTCCCACGATTCACTGAACTATCTCGCCCACACCTATGGCTTCACGATCGAGCGTATCCCCGGATTCGAACCCGGCCGCACTCCACAGCCCGCCCAGATCGCGCATGTGAACTCCCTGATAAACGTCCGGCAGTCATCCGCCGTCTTCTTTGCCGCCGGCCTCAACAGCCTCGTGCAACGCCAGATCGCCGCCGAAACCGGCGTGCGGATCATCACCTCCCTGTTCACCGAGACCCTCGATCCCGGTGACACCTACGCCGCCGCCTTCAAGCGCAACATCGACACGATCGTCGAAGCCTTGAAGTAAGGATTCCGGACCCGGTCCGGAATCCTAATGGTCGTGTTTCAGCAGCAGGATCAACAGACCGAGCGCAAAAAACAGCGCGGCCAGCAAACCTGACTCCCAGCGCTCGAAGCGCTTCAGCTTGAAGCGGTCGAAGCCCAGCAGCGTCAGCCAGGTGAACAGCACCATGGCCCCGATCGTCGCCACGGCCAGCACCCCACTCAGTACGAAGAAGCCGGGCCAGCCGAATTGCACCGCCGACAGGTAGATCGGCAAAAAGGCTTCGCAGGGGGAAAAAGTCAGCATCACAAACAGCCCGCTGATGGCCGCCCTATCGCCGGCCACGAGCTTGCTGTCCTTGAGTTCAACCTCCCAATGGCTGTGCCCGCGCTCCTCGCCGCAGTGTTCACTGGCATGATGATGGCTGCCCGGCACGACATGGTGGCAAATGCCGGACCCGCGCCATTGCCGCCAGGCGAAGTACAGGGCGACTGCGATCAACGCGAACCCCGCGATCGTCGAGAACTTGTGGCCGATCTCCTCGTCCACCTTGAAGCCGAACCACGCGATGCCCAGCCCGAGCAGGCTGGTCAGGGCCACATGCCCGAGGCTGGCAAACACCGCCACGGCGAGCGTCTTGGTGCGTCGCCAGCCGCGCGCGCGTGACACCAGGACGAAAGGCAGCCAGTGGGTGGGAATGGCCGCATGCAGAAAAGCCACGGTAAAGCCCGTGGCGGCGGCGGTGGTCAGGAGTGTGGCATTCATGCAAATGGGACGCCCCGGCATCAATCAGGTCAACCGGGGCGCTGTCGAACGCCAACTTTAGCAAAGTCGTCAAGCAACGCCCCCAAGGGGGGCGTAAATCCCAAAATTCCAAACCTACAAATCCCAAAGAAAGTCGATCAAACGAGCGAAATTCATAGGGGCTGGTTGGTTGGGTCCCTTGGTTTCTTTTGGGATTTGGGCGTTTGGACCTTTGGGATTTCCCCAAAGGGGCGCGTTTGGGATTTGAGATTTGGCCCTCTCTGTCTGTCATCGGGGGCCGATGTCCGCCTCCACTCCTTCCATCGACGACGTCAAAGCCTACCTCCTCGACCTGCAGGACCGCATCTGCGGCGCCTTGGAGGCGGAGGACGGCACCGCTCGCTTCCGGACCGACAACTGGGACCGGGCCGCCGGTGGCGGCGGCCGTACCCGTATCATGGCCAATGGCGCCGTGTTCGAGAAGGCCGGCGTCGCCTTCTCCCACGTCCATGGCAACCAACTCCCCCCCTCCGCCACCGCCCACCGGCCCGAGCTCGCCGGCAAGCCCTGGCAGGCCCTCGGCGTCTCCCTCGTCATCCACCCGCGCAACCCGCACGTCCCGACCAGCCACATGAACGTACGGTTTTTCCTGGCCGGCAACCCGGATGAGAAAATCGGAAATCGAGAATCAAAAATCGAAAATCCCTCCTGGTGGTTCGGCGGCGGTTTCGACCTGACCCCTTTCTACGGTGTCGAGGAGGATGCCGTTCACTGGCACCGCACCGCCCGCGCCGCCGTCGCCCCTTTCGGCGACAGCCTGTACCCACGGATGAAAAAGGCCTGCGACGAGTATTTCTTCCTGAAGCACCGCGGTGAACCCCGCGGCATCGGCGGACTCTTCTTCGACGATTTCAACGAGCTCGGCTTCGCGCAGAGCTTCGCCCTCATGCGCAGCGTGGGCGACCACTTCATTCCCGCCTACCAGCCCATCGTCGCCCGCCGCAAAGCCACACCCCATGGCGACCGTGAGCGGGATTTCCAACTTTACCGGCGTGGACGCTACGTGGAGTTCAACCTCGTCTGGGACCGCGGCACGCTCTTTGGCCTCCAAAGCGGCGGCCGCACCGAGTCCATCCTCATGAGCCTCCCCCCGTTGGTTTCGTTCAAGTACGACTGGCACCCCGAACCCGGCACCCCCGAGTCCCGCCTCTACGACATCTTTCTCAAACCCCGGGACTGGGCTCAGGAAGGTGGGAGGGAGTGAGGGAATGAGGGCGTTGGGATAACCGGCCCTCCCGCCCCTTTCTCTCATTCACACTCCTCCCTCATTACCTCATTCCCTTACTCCCTTACTCCCTTACTCCCTCAACCTTGATGACCTCCCGCCAACGCTTCCTCTCCGCCTGCGCCTCCCAGCCCCTTGACCGTCCCCCGGTCTGGGTCATGCGTCAGGCCGGCCGCTATCTGCCGGAGTATCGCGCCCTCAAGGCGAAGTCATCCTTCCTGGAGATGGTCCGCACCCCCGCGCTCGCCACCGAGGTCACCCTCCAGCCCCTGAAGCGTTTCGCGCTGGATGCCGCCATCCTCTTCTCCGACATCCTCGTCATACCCGAGGCCCTCGGACAAACCTACGCCTTCCGTGACACCGGCGGCATCGCCATGGCCTATCGCCTGGAAAACCGAGCGCAGGTGGACGCCCTCGCTCCGGCCGACGCCGTGCCCGACCGCCTGCGCTACGTGGCCGACACCCTTGCCCTCCTCAAAAAGGAACTCGCCGGCGAAAAGGCGTTGCTTGGCTTCGGTGGTTCACCGTGGACCCTCGCCACCTACATGGTCGAGGGCGGCAGCTCCGACGATTTCGAGCGCATCAAGCTCCTCTTTCACACTGACCGCGCGATGTTCGACGCGCTGATGGAAAAGCTCACCGCCGCCCTCATCGCGTATTTCCGCATGCAGATCGCCGCCGGGGCCGAGGCCATTCAGATCTTCGATTCATGGGGAGGCATCATTGCCGGCTCCGATTACGAAGCCGCCTCCCTCCAATGGATCCGCCGCATCGTCACGGCCCTGCCACAAGATTTCCCCGTGATCCTCTACGCCAAAGGCACGGCGCCGCACCACGCCGCCCAGGCCGGCACGGGCATCCGTGTGCTCAGCGTGGACTGGACCTGCCGGCTCGACCAGGTGCGGCGATCCCTCCCGGCGAATGTGGCCGTGCAAGGCAACCTCGACCCCGTGCTGATGCAGACGACCCCGGACATCGTCCGCCGCGAAGCCGGTAGTCTGCTGGAGTCCATGCGCGGCCTCCCCGGCCACATTTTCAACCTCGGCCACGGCATCACCCCCGCCGCGAAGATCGAATGCATGGAAGCCCTGGTCGATACGGTGACCGGCTGGAAATAGGCGGCCCCTGCCCATC
Source organism: Opitutaceae bacterium (assembly GCA_041746615.1). GTDB lineage: Bacteria > Verrucomicrobiota > Verrucomicrobiia > Opitutales > Opitutaceae > CAMAXB01. Next base: position 23,288 of record JBGTGS010000128.1, read on the forward strand.
CGCCAAAATCCGCTTGCCACCCGGCAACGCTCCCGCCTTTCTCGGCCCACCCCAAGCCAAGGACTCTCATGATTAACCGCGCACGCCCCTACTTCCTTATGATCGCCACGTGCGCGGGCGTCCGAATGGTCAACACCTGATCGGACAGCGGCCCGCCATCCATGCGGGCCCGCGAAATCTCTCCCAGTTTTCCGAAGCCCGCTCCACCCGAGCGGGCTTTTTCGTTTTCACCTACCAACACCCTTTTTCATCCGAACCCGGAACCTCCTTACATGGCATCGCCGTTCAAAGTCATCTGGCAACTCATGCGCGGGCAACGCCTGCGCTACAGCTTCGCCTTGGGCTGTCTCGTCGCCGCCACGCTCTTCAATTACGGCATTCCCCTCATCGGCAGCGCCACCATCGATTATGCCATCGCCGGTCGCACGGTGGACGAAAGCACTCCCGCCCTGCTGGCGCGTATCCTTGACGCTCTCGGTGGTCAGGACCACCTGCGCGACCACCTGTGGCTTTCCGCCGTGGCGATGGTCGTGCTCAGCCTCATCGCTGGCGTCTTCAGCTACCTGAAGGGCTGGCAGGCCTCGCTCGCCAGCGACGGCATCGCCCGCCGGCTCAAGAACGAGCTCTACGACCATCTCAACCACCTGCCCTCCCGCCACCACGACCGCAACGACACGGGTGACCTGGTGCAGCGCTGCACCAGCGACGTGGAAACCACGCGCCAGTTCCTCGCCTCCCAGGTGATGGAAATCGGCAACGCCGCCATTCTCACCCTCACCGCCTTGCCGCTGCTGCTCGTACTCAGCGTGCCCATGACCCTCGTGTCGTTTGTCCTGATCGGGCCGATCATCCTCTACGGCTATTTCTATTTCCGCCGCGTGCGGCATGTGTTCAAGTCCGTCGACGAGGCCGAAGGCGAACTCACCGGCGTCATCCAGGAGAACCTCACGGGCATCCGCGTCGTGCGGGCCTTCGCGCGCCAGGACTTCGAGCGACGCAAGTTCGCCGTCCCCAACACCCGCTACCGCGACCGCAGCCTGCGCATGCTCCGGCTGATGTCATGGTACTGGTCAATCAGCGACTTCGTGGCGATGTCACAGGTCGGCCTGACGCTGTTGATCGGCGCCCGCTGGGTCGCCCAAGGCACGCTCACGGTCGGCATGCTCTTCGCCTTTCTCGCCTATCTGGGCATCATGCTTTGGCCCGTACGCCAGATGGGACGCATCCTCACAGAGCTCGGCAAGACCAGCGTCGCCCTCACCCGCATCCGCGAGATCCTCGCGGTCGAACGCGAATCCGGCAGCGAGGCTTCTCCCGAACCCGCATCCCCCCCGCCGGCCCTCACCGGCCGCATCGTCGTGCGCGACCTGCGATTCAGTCACGACGGTCTCCGGCCTGCGCTCGATGGCATTTCTTTTGAAGTGCATCCGGGAGAAACCGTTGCCTTCCTCGGCCCCTCGGGGTCGGGCAAGAGCGTGCTCATGCATCTGCTGCTGCGTCTCTATGAGTACTCGGAGGGCTCCATTACGCTCGACGGACGGGAATTGTCCGCCCTCCCGCGCAAGTGGGTGCGCAGCCAGATCGGCGTGGTCATGCAGGAACCTTTTCTTTTCTCCAAAACCCTGAGCGACAACCTTCGCCTCGGCCGCGGCGATGCCCCACAACACGAGATTGAGGAGGCGGCCCGCGCCGCCTGCATCCACGACACCATCCAGGGATTCGAGCAGGGCTACGAGACACTCATCGGTGAGCGTGGCATTACGCTTTCCGGCGGCCAGCGCCAACGGGTGGCCATCGCCCGTGCCCTCCTCAAGCGCCCGCCCCTCCTGCTGCTCGACGACGCACTCAGCGCCGTCGACGGCGAGACGGAATCCATGATCCTGAAGGCCATGCGCGAGCGGCGCGGCCGGGCGACCACCTTGGTGATCGCCCACCGCTTGTCGACGCTCGCACATGCCGACCGCATGATCGTGCTCGATCATGGCCGCATCATCCAGGCCGGCACCCACGCCACCCTCGCCGCCACCGAGGGACTCTATCGGCGGCTCTGGCAGATCCAAAGCAGCGTCGAAACCGACTTCCGCATGGAGCAGGCCGACACCTGCGGCAGCCCTCCGCCCGCCGTCCCCTCCTGACCGTCAATCACTCCCATGTCCGCCTCCTTCCAGTACGAAGATGAATTCAGGGCCAAGCTCGATGCCGGCCTGTGGTGGAAGCTGTTTAAGCGCGCCCTCTACCTGAAGCGATACCTTGTGCCCCTGTTCATCACAGCGGTGGTGATTGCCGCCTGCGAAGCGGCCTTTGCCCTCGTCACCCGCTGGGTGATCGATGGCGTCGTGCGAGACGGCGCCGCGGCCGCTTTTCACCAATACATCGCCGTCTATCTCGGCATCACCGCCGTGCTTTGCATCGGTGTGTGGGTGTTCATCGAGATGGCCGGCAACATCTCCAACCGGCTAGCCCATGACATCCGCCGCGACGGCTTTGATCGCCTGCAGGAGCTGGAGTTCAGTTTCTACGACACCCGGCCGGTGGGCTGGCTGATCACCCGCCTGACCAGCGACTGCGACCGGCTCGCGCGCATCATCGCCTGGGGCTTCCTGGATATCGTCTGGGGCCTCAGCTACCTGCTCATGATCGCGGCGAGCCTGCTGATCATGAACTGGAGGCTGGGCCTCATCATCATCGCCATCGTCCCACCGCTCGCCGTCATCTCGAAGTATTTTCAGCGCAAAATGCTGCTCAGTGCACGCGAGATCCGGAAGTACAACTCCCAGATCACCGCCAGCTACAACGAGGCGATCCAGGGTGTGCGCACAACCAAGACCCTCGTGCGCGAGCAGGAAAACCTCGGTGAATTCTCCGGGTTGAGCACGAGGATGTACGATTCCGCCGTGCTCCATGCGCGGCAGAACGCCGTATACTACCCCATTGTCATGACCTTGGGCACTCTTGCCGGGGGTCTCGTCCTCTGGCGCGGCGGCCTGCTCACCGGCAGCGAGGCCATGAGCCTCGGCACGCTCATCGCCTTCATCAACTTCGCCGGCCAGTTTTTCAATCCGATCAACCAACTCGCCCAGAAGCTTACCGAAATGCAGGGCGCCCAGGCCGCCGGCGAGCGCGTCATGGGCCTGCTCGC
>JBGTGS010000129.1:0-6145 GCA_041746615.1 Opitutaceae bacterium
ATGTGGGCCGCGTCGAACTCTGCCACCCGGGCGCGCGCCCGCGCGGCGTTGGCGGCGGCTACCACGGGAGCCTGCAACAGGTGGAGCATCGCGCGCGTCAGGGCATCGATGTTCCCCGGAGGAATGAGCACGGCCTCGTCAGGGTGACGCAGCATGGAGGGGATGCCGTGGACATCCGTGCTGACGATGGGGACGGAGAACGCCATCGCCTCCAGGACCACGCGGGGGAAGGATTCCTCGTAGCTGGTGCAGACAAACAAATCGGCGGCGCCGAAGAGGTCGTACGCTTGGGAGGTCTCGGGTGACAGTTGCAAATTGGCGCGGTTCAGGGTGGCGAGGGTTTTCCTGAGGCTGGCGTTGTACCGGGTCTCGCGTCCTCCGACCATGACAAAACGGCAGCGACGGGCGAGCTCCGGATCGCAACGCCAGAGCCATTCCACCGCGCGGATGAAGTCGTGCTGACCTTTCCGTTCGCAGACGCTGCCGATGTTGGCGACGAGGAGTTCGCTTGGAGCCAATCTTAATTGCTGGCGGAGCTCTTCGCGGGCGTGGGCCGAGCGATGAGTGTCGATCGCCGCGACATCGATCCAACCGGTGTTGAGGTGGTGGTTGGATCCCGTGCTGAGGTGCTCGTAATAGGCGCGGGTGGCCGGGGTGTTGAAGCTGACAGCGTGCGCCTGACGGAAGGCCGAGGTGACAGATGGCAGCAGCGTGGGTGGGAGCCCGGGAAAGGCATGCGGGGGCGTGCTCTCGTGAATGTACAGGAGGGAAGGGAGGCGACCCCGGATTGCCAGCAGCACTCCCCAGAAGCTCGTCACGGTGTTGGCGACAACCAGGTCGATGGCCGCCCAGTCGATGGTGCCGGCGAGTTGAGCGAGGTGCCGGTTGAGTGCATCGGGCGTGGTTGCACGAGTGATGTCGGGATCTATGAGACGTACAGTGGCTCCGGCCTCAGTGAAGACCGCCCGCAGCGGGCCGTCCCCGGGAGCCAGCACGGTAACGGTCGCCCCGTGATTGCGGATGAGGTGGGCGGCGTACTCGACCATCAGCAGCGGGGCACCCTCGAAGTTCAGGTTGTGGGTGATTAGCAGCAACCGGAGGGACTGTCGTTCCGGCGATGTGACAACGGGCACCGGCTCTGGTTCTGATCGTTCGGTAGTGGTACGGTTTGGGTATTCTTTGATGGTGCTGGCGTGCTTGCGCGCCCCGTTGCGTGCAAGCACGCAACCTACATTTTCGGCAAACTGTTCCTCGATTGGAGCCAGCAGTTGTGAATGCCTCAGTCGATTCCAGAATTCCTTTCTTAACGTTGATCCCTGTTCGAACGGAATTCCGTTGTGCCTGAAATCGCGGCCGAGAGCGATCCAGCGGCGCGCATACTGCCAGGTCGATAAGCACGGTGGGATGGACTTGAGTTCTTCCGTGAGCGTTGGTCGACAGCGGGTGGCCAGGCACAAGTGAAGGCTGCCATCTGCCAACTCCGCGTAGATGCGCACGCTGGCCGCGCCGTCCAGACAGGAGGCCACGTCGACCACGCCTTCGAAGCGGCAGTTTTCCGCGTGGGTGTCACCCGGATGACGCGCGTTCACGCCCGGGTAGGCACCGCCGAGGTCCAGGGATTGCAGCACGACGAGGTCCGTGGACACAAATGCGCGGGTGATCGCCTGTTCCTCATGATAAAGCCAGCCGACCACTTCCAGCCGACCATACGGTGCCGGCGCGATGGCCTCCGGCCGCGCGAGATACCCGCGAAAGGGCAGATGGTCCGACCGCGTGACCCGGGGCCAGGGAACCTCGGCCGGGCGGCCGAGGAGCAGACCGAGCTCCATCGCCCGCCAGTATTCGACCGCCGTCAATGGATCCGCGGCGTTGGAAATCCGGGAGCTGGCGGCATCAGCCGTGATGACAAAGGAGTGAAACGACTCCCAGTGTCCGGTGAGGTCCTGCGCTTCGAGCGAAACTTCGGTCGCGCCGGCCGACACCTCGATGTCGATGGTGAACTCCGCCAGCAGCCACGGGCGCTCCGCTTCAAAGTGCGCGGCGAGATCGGCGCGCGGAAAACCATGGACGCCGGGAAAGACGCGGGTCCCGATCCGGGCGCGCACGTCGATGAAATGAACGCCCCGCTTTCCCACCAGCCACCCGCGCAGGCGGTTGCATCCAGCCGGCATCCGGCCGTCGGGGGCCGGAGTTTCCAGGTTGAAGAAGCAGCGGGACGTCTCGTGCATCAGAGTGAATCAGGTCATGGACATTCCGGCCACCGCCGCCAGCAGACGGGTGTGGCGCGGCAGCAGGATTGCGGCGTCGAAGCGCTCGCACACGGCGCGTTGTCCGCGTTCGGCGCGCGTGGTGTCGCCGGCAAGGTGAGCGGTGAGCGCTGACAGCATGGCCGCGGCCATGCGGTCCGGATCGCCGGGCGGCATGAGCCAGGCGTCTTCCGGGCCGAGCATCTCGGGAATGCCGTTTACGTCGGTGGACACAATGGAGCGGCCGAACACCGCCGCCTCCATGACCACACGGGGGAAGGCCTCCTCGTAACTTGAGCAGACAAAAATATCCGCGGCCTGAAAATAGGCGTAGGGATCCGGCACTTGTTCGATGATGTGCACCTGCGGCAGCGGCCGGTGCGCGATCCGGTGCCGGAGGATGTCGAGGTAGGGATCCGGTCCTGGCTTCGCGCCCACCATCAGGAAAACCAACGGTGGCTTCGCGGTGGCGGGACGGATTTCAAGCAGTCGTTCGACCGCCTCCAGGAAAACCTGCTGGCCCTTGCGGACGGAGATCGAGCCGATGTTGGCAAAGACAATCGCGTCTGTCGGCAACCCAAGCTTTTGGCGCAGGTCCGCGCGCGGGTGGGCGGCGGTGTAGGCCTGGATTCCGGCGACATCGATCCAGCCGGGCATCACGCGGAAATGATCACGACGGGCGATCCGCCCATGGACCTTCTGCGAGGCGGTGGCGGAGAAGACCACGCGGGTTGCTTGGGCAAACGCGGTCTCCGCCTCGGCGATGAGCGGCGGTGCGAGGTGCGGCGCGAAAAAGCGCCGCACACTGACGCTCTCATGTGTGTAGAGGATCGAGGGCTTGTGCAGGCGGTGCGCGATGAGCACGGCCCAGAACACCACCATGGTGTTGGCGGCGACCAGATCGACGGAATCGAGATCGAGTTGGGCCGCGAGTTGGGCGAGGGCCGCGTGGAAGTCTTCGGTTGTCTTTGTGACCAGCGCCGGGCGGACATCAACCAGCTCCACGTTGAGGCCGGCTTCGGCGTAACGTGCACGCAGGGGGCCATCCTCGGGCGCAACCACCCGCACACGCCAGCCGGGCTGGGTGGCTAGGTGACGCGCAAACTCAAATGCGATGAGCGGGGCACCCTCGAGGTTGAGGTTGTGCGTCACCAGCAGGATCGACAGCGGACGCGACTCTTGCGGCGGTGGATCGTCGGCTGGAGAGCTGGGCGGGAGCATCACGGGCGCCGCGGTTCGGAATTCGCACCAGGCGGTGCGCAACCATGGGAAGAGTGGCGCGGGAAGTCCGCCCGCCTGACGGAGCGCCCACACGGCGCGGACGAAGGTGAGTGCGGAAAACGGCGGCAGTTCGGGATCCGCGCCGCTGACGATCAGCGGGCGGATGCGCTTGGCGAACACCAGTTCACGGCGTCCGTCGTCGAGATCGGCAAAGATGCGGAGGGCCAGGGGCAATGGCCGGCCGGGCGGGAGTTCGAGGTGGCCCGCGAAGCGTGAGGTGGCACCCTCCACGAGGTCTACGAACAATTTGGCGGCGTCTGGTCGCGAAAGTCCGTGCACCAGCGGCAGGGGTCTGCCGGTGTCGAGGAATGCGGTCAGCGCGGTGATGGGTTGCGTGCGATGTGCGATCCAGCCGGTGACGAGGAGGCGGTTGTACTGCACCGGGGCGTCGAAACTCATTTCCTCCAATGCGCCGTGGAAGGGTGGACTCGGCAGCACGTCGAGCGGCACGGCGTCCGCCGCCGTGAGGACCTCGCGGGCAAGGTCCTTCCACGATGAGCGCGGCCGGGAGGCGACGGTCTGGAGGATGCGCAGGAACGTCCCGGTGTCCGTTGAAGCCGTCGTTGCCGCAGCGGGCGCGGGCGACGTTGCCCCTGCCGGGGAGATCACGGCCTGGCGGAGAATGGGGGTCCAGCGTCCGTGCTGGTCACACACCTCGATCGTCAGCTCGCGCGCGCCGGCCACGGGGTTGAGCAAAAAGCAGAACCCCGCGTGGGGCGGCCCGGCCTGGCCGCGGGCTTCGATTTCCTTGTCGGCGCGTGGCATCCCGCAGAGTCCAAGGAAGACGCGCGCCCCGAGCGTCGCGCGCAAATCGATGGGCACGAGGCCGGAGACCGAGGTGATCCAGCCGGCGATCCAGAAGGGCTCGGCCGGACATTCCCAACCGGGGGGATGAACCTCGATGGCGGATTTCCAGTCGGGCGGGGGCATGGGCCGGTCAGCTGAGAAAGGCCTCGCGGGTCACCTCGAGGTGGCGGGGCAGGGCGCGGTCCTTGTGGAATTCGCGCGCGGCGTGGGCGTAGGCCAGCGAGGTCATGCGGGTATTGCCTGCGAAGAGGTCGTCAAGGGCTTTGCGCAGGGCGTCCACCAGCTTGAAGGGATCGCCGGCGGGGATGAGGTGTGCCTCGTCGTTGGCGACGAGCATTTCGGGGATGCCGTTGACGTTGGTGCTGACGATGGGGAGGCGAAAAACCATGGCCTCCAGCAGCACGCGGGGGAAGGACTCCTCGAAGCTGGTGCAGACCAGAATGTCGGCGAGCCGGTAGAAGTCGTAGATGTCGGGCGTCTCGTTCACCATGCGGATACTGTTGGTCAGGCCGAGCAGTTCGATGTCCTGCTCCAGCGACTCCATGTAAAGGCCGGGGCGGCCGCCGACGATGACGAATTCGATCGGCTTTTGGCCGGCGTAGCGCGTGGCGAGCTCCTTGCGGAACTGATCGATGGCGCGGACGTAGATGTGCTGGCCCTTGCGCTCGCAGACCGAGCCGATGTTCACGATGAGCACGGCGTCGGGATCGAGTCCGTGCTTGCGGCGCAGCGGGGTCCGGTCGCTCTGCGCGGCGAAACGCTCGATGCGCTCGATGTCCACCCAGCTGGCGAGGGTGCGGAAGTTGTCGTTGACGTTGAGCTCCTCGAAGATGTTGCGCGTGGCCTTCGCGGTGAAGACGACCCGGGCGGTGTCCTGGAAGGCACCCTCATAGAGCGGGGTCATCGCGGGTGGCAGCAACAGGGTCTGCAGGAGCTTTTTCACCGGGTTGCTCTCATGGATGTAGAGCATCGAAGGCTTGCCGAGGCGCTTCGCGAGGTGGACGGTCCAGAAACTGAGAGTGGTGTTGCCGACAAAGAGATCGACGTCGTCCCAGGAGCGGCTCGATGCGAGTTCGCCGATGGCAGTGTTGAAAGCCGCGGGGCTTTCGATTTTCAGCAGATGGGCGGCGTCGATGATCCCGACTTTGAGAGCGGCCTCCTCGAAGCGGGCGCGGAGCGGTCCCTCCTGCGGCGAGACCACGGTGACCTGCACGCCCGGTTGCTCGGAGAGGTAGCGGGCGTATTCGAAGATGAAGATCGGGGCGCCCTCGAAGTTGAGATTGTGGGTGACCACCAGCACGCGGAACGGTCGCGTTATCCGAGCCTGGCGGTGCACGTACGGGTTGAGGCGGAGTTCGTGGGGTGGGAAGTCCATGACCTCGCTGTGGTACCGGTCGCGATGCGCGCCGTAGGTTTCGACAAAGGCGATATGTTCCTTCTCCGTGTAGGTGCGTCCACGCGTGGCGCTGCCCACATGCTGGAGGACGGCCTGGGGCGAGACGACGGTGCGGGCACCGGCGGCCGCCGCGCGGAGGCAGTAGTCGACGTCGTTATACGCGACCTTGAAGCGGCCCTCGTCGAAACCGCCCAGCTGGCGGTAGAGAGCGGTGCGGGTGAGCAGGCAGGCGCCGGTCACGGCAATGACGTTGCGCGCGGCGTGCGGTAGAAACAGATAGCCGAGTTCCTCGGGCTGGGCGCGCTCGAAGAGCACGTGCGGGAGGCTGTCCTGCCGGCTCAGGCTGATGCCGGCGTGGTTGATGGTGCCGTCCGGATACAGCAGGCGGGCTCCGACCACGCCGACGCCGTTGACG
>JBGTGS010000130.1:0-2849 GCA_041746615.1 Opitutaceae bacterium
CCGGCAGCAGCTCGAGCGCCGCCGCCGCCGTCGCCCACAAGCTGGGACTGGTGGACGCCGCCGTGACCGTCCACATGCCCGGTGGCCGCATCGGCATCGAGATCGCACCGGACTTCGCCATCATGATGACCGGCACCGTCAACAAGGTGGCCGACGGCACCATGCATCCGGACCTGTTCACGGTCTCGGTGTGATCGGTGGCCCCGGTGAGCCCCGTCCGGTAAGGGCAAATAAAAACCGGAGCCCGACGCGGGCTCCGGTTGAGGAAATGGAATGCGGATCGCCGGTTCAGTACTTGACGCTGCAGCCGTAGGGCTCGCTGACCGGCGTGGCGACGGGCTTGCCTGCCTTGACGGCGTTAAGGGCGGAAATGACATAGTTCTCAGCCCGATCAATGTCGCCCACCCGTGAGGAGCGAATGCTGTCAATCGCTCCATTGTACACGAGTTTGCCCTCGGGAGTGATCACGTACATCTGGGGCGTGGTCTTGGCGCCATAGAGACGGCCAACCACACCGGACTGGTCACGAAGGTAAGCGCTTGGCATGGCTTTCGTATCCTTCATCCAGGCGCGAACCTTTTCCGGGCTGTAGTCACCCTGGGCACCCGGCTTGCCGGAATTAATCGTCAGCCAGACCACGTTGTGTTTCTCGATGGCGGTCTTCTGAGTGGCGGGAATGTTTCCGCTCTTCTGGTAGTGTTTGACCACGAATGGACATTCCTGGTTCATCCATTCGAGCACCACGGTCTTCCCCCGATAGTCGGAGAGCTTGTGAGTCTTTCCATCAATGTCAGTGAGGGTGAAATCAGGAGCTTGCTGGCCCACGACCGCCTGCTGGGCGGAGGTGCTGAACACGAAGGTTGCGGTAAAGGCCGCGAGGAGGGCGAGTGATCTAAAAACTTGTTTCATGGCTGTAGAAGGGTGGTTTACAGATGGAAAAGGAATATCCGCTTATTAGAGTAACCATCAGTAACCATTATTCCAGCGACCGGGCAGATTTCATGCGAACGGGAGCGCCACCCAAGAGGGCGCATGATTGGCGTTGCCCGCGGCATTGGTTTGTAACTACTTTGAAATCTTGTGATTGGCTGGCTCGCCGACTTTTTCCGCGCCGCATGGGGGTTGCTTTATTGGAACCTGCGCAAGTCCCTGTTCCGTCTGCGTCGTGGACGCGGGCGGTGCCCCTGCCAGAGCCCCTCGGATTCCGGCAAGGCCTGGGTCACGGGTTGCGAAGCCTCCCTGTCTTGGGACCGGCCCTCCCGCTTCCGCCGCGTCTGCCCCCTCCTCCAGCAGGACAAGGAAGGAAACTGGCGCTGTTCCGTGGACACAGCCGAGGTCCGTCCGTTCTGGGGCCGGTTGGCCGGATTTTATGGCGGTGGCATCCTCGCCATTTACCTCTTGGCCGTGCTGACGGCATTCACCGGCCTGCGCGTGATTGGTTACCGCGTGCAACCTTGGACCCTGGCCTGGCCACCGGCCTGGCACCAGCTTGACCGGGTTCGCAGCGAATATTTCATGGAAAGGGCCCGGCAGGCCTACGCAGACCGCAAGGTCAATGAAGCCATCATGTCCCTGACCCTCGCCTATCAGCTGGACACGGACAACTACGCCGCCGGGCTGCAACTCGCCCAACTCTGGCAGACCGGCCATGCGGTACAGGCCGCTCAATCCAACCAGATTTACGATCACCTGATGCGCGATCACCCGGAGCAGCGAACCGGTACGGCCCAAGCCTGGTACCGCGCACTCCTGGCCCGGGGGGACTTCGACACCATTGGCAAGCTGAGTGCCGATGCCCTCCGCTTCGATTCAGACCACGCCGCGCCTTGGTTGCACGCCTTGCTGTTTGCCATCCGGCAAACCGGTGATCCCGCCCCGCTGCACCGGATCATGGCGGACCCGACCGGACTCGATGCCGAGACCCTCACCCTGCTCACCCTGGAGGCAACTGTACGCGAAGAGCCCCTCATGCGCGCCATCTCCGCCCTGCAAAATCCGTCGCCATCCCTGCTGACCGCGTATGGCGCCTATTACCGGGTCAACCGGCTGCTCCAACTCGGGGCTGCACGCGAAGCCCAGATCCTGCTGGAGCGCACTGGAGCACGGATGGGGGAACGCGAGCGCATCTCCACCCAGCTGGATGTCTATGCCGCGATGGGCTGGGGATCGCTGCGTCGCAGCCTGGTGGATACCTTGCTGGCGGGACCATCCAACCTCCCCACGGTCGAGTTGTTGTGCGCCCATCTGATCCGGCATCCCGACGCCAGCCTCACCACGCTGTTGTTCGACCGGCTCGAAGCGTCCCCCCTGCCCGCCACCAGTGCGAACTACGGTGGCTATGCCGCTCTCTACTGCACGGCGGGAGTCAACCGTGACTTCGAACGCCTGGGTCAGTTTTCCCACGCTCTCCGACAAATCTCCGGGTCGAGCTTCCACACCCTGAACGCCGCCGACCTGTTTTTCCAACACGAGGAGCCCAGCCGCCGCGCCCAGGCCATCCTGCCCTTGTTGCAACCGCTGTCCATCGACGTAGCCTACGCACTTTACCAGCGCTTTCCCCACCGGCCGTCGTCGACTGCCGCCCCATGACCGCAACGTCCTCATTCCACCGACCCGCGCCCCTCATCATGGCCGGCCTGGCGTTGGCCGCCCTGTTGATCATCATTCGCAGCGTCCTGCTCTGGCCGGAGTGGACCGGCAATCCTGATCTCTCCCACGGACTGTTCATGCCGGTTGTCTTCCTCCTGCTGTTGCACGAGGCCCGGACCCGCGGCACCCCCCGCTATTTGCCACCGTCCCGACTCGCGATCGCGGCAACCGCGTCCCTCGTGATCGGCGGCATCGGCCTG
>JBGTGS010000131.1:0-5574 GCA_041746615.1 Opitutaceae bacterium
GCGGCGCGGGCGGCTGCGGATCGGGGCGAGCCCGACGGCGTGCCAGTATCTGGTGCCGGCGGTGATCCGGGAGTTCAAGGAGAGCTTCCCGGACGTCGCGATCAAGATCACCCAGGGGGCGGCGACGATGTTGACGGAGGAGCTGGAGGCGGGGCGGATCGACCTCGGGCTGTGTCCGCGCACGGCGGCGCATCGCGGGATGACCTGCGTGGAAGTGGCGCGGGACGCCTTGAGCTTTATCGTGAATCCGCTGCATCCGTGGGCGCGGGCGGGTCGGGTGGATCGGGCGTCGATCCCGAGGCAGCGCTACGTGCTGGCGGAGAGCCGGTCGTTCACGAAGGGGCTGATTGACGATTTTTTGCGGCGGGAAGGGTTGGCGATCCAGCCCTTCATCGAGATCGGCAACGAGGAGGTGATCAAGGAACTGGTGCGCCTGGACATCGGGGTCGGCATCTTTCCGGCGTGGATCGCGGCGGAGGAGATCGAGCGCGGGCTGCTGGTGGCGCTGCCGCTGGGGCGAAAACCACCGGTGCGCGACTGGGTGGTGTGCCACCGGACGAGTCAGGCGCTGGGGTTTAGCGAGACGCTGTTTTTGGGAATAACGCGGCTGGTGTCGGCGAACCGGATCGGGTGGGGCGGGGGCGGGGGAAGGGAGTGGGGGATTGAGGAAGGGAGGCCCCGAGGGTGAGCTCGGGGAGTTTGATCGGCTTCTCCCCGCGCCCACGCTCGGGGCTACAAGGGCTGCAAACCCCGGCAGCGAGCGAGGCTGCGGACCCAAAACCACCGCTTGCCAGCTGGGGCTGGAGGCGCAAACCTGCCCGCTTCCATGAGTAACGCTGTCAAAATCTACGACACGACCCTGCGCGATGGCACCCAGGGCGAGGGCATCAGTTTTTCGGTCACGGACAAACTTCTCATTGCCGAGCGGCTCGACCAGTTCGGGGTGGACTACATCGAGGGTGGCTTTCCGGGGTCCAACCCACGAGACATCACCTTCTTCCAGGAGGCGGCCAAGCTCCGGCTGAAGCATGCGCGGATCGCGGCCTTCGGCTCGACCCGACGGGCCGGCACCCAAGCGTCTGAGGATGCCCAGCTCAAGACGCTGTTGGACAGCGGAATGCCGGTCATGACCATTGTCGGCAAGACCTGGAACCTGCATGTCACGGAGATCCTGCGCACGACCCTCGAGGAGAATCTTGCGATGATCGAGGACTCAGCCCGTTACCTGGTGGCGCAGGGGCGTGAGGTGATCTACGATGCCGAGCATTTTTTCGACGGTTACAAGGCCGATCCGGAATACGCGATGCGCACGCTGGAAGCGGCCATCAAGGGCGGCGCGACCAACCTGTCGCTGTGCGACACGAATGGCGGCACCCTGGTGGACGGGTTTCAGGATATAGTCGGCCGTGTGGTGGGTGAATTCGGCGGCGACAAGGTGGGGGTTCACTGCCACAACGACAGCGGTGTGGGGGTGGCGCTCTCGCTCGCCGGCATTGCTGCGGGGGCCAGTCTGGTTCAGGGTACGACCAACGGCTACGGAGAACGGGTGGGCAACGCCAACCTCACCACCATCCTGCCCAACCTTTTCCTAAAGATGGGCTGCACCGCGTACTGTGCCGCGAACCTCGGCCAGTTGCGTGAGCTGTCCCTCTTATTCGATGAACTGGCCAATCTTCGGCCCGATCCCAAGGCGCCCTTCATCGGGGCCTCGGCGTTTGCCCACAAGGGTGGGCTGCACGCCAACGCCGCGCAGAAGGTCAAGAGCAGCTACGAGCACGTCGACCCGGCGCTGGTGGGCAATCGCACGCGGGTGCTGGTATCCGACATGGCCGGGCGCAGCAGCATCGCCATCAAGGCCAGGGAACTCGGTCTGGATATCGATGAAAAGTCGCCGGCGATGAAAGGACTGATCGAACAGCTGAAGGAGATGGAATTTCGAGGCTATGAATTTGAAGCGGCCGATGCTTCGCTGAAACTTCTCATGGCGAAGGCCCTCGGCCAGTACACCCCGTTTTTCGAGGTGGAGGGTTACCGGGTCATCGTCGAGCGGCATGAGGGCGAGCTCGTGGCCGAGGCTACGGTCAAGGTGAAGGTGGGCGGGGTTTCCCGGCACACCGTGGCGGAGTGCACCGGCCCGGTCGGAGCGCTCGACAAGGCCCTGCGCCTGGCGCTGGAGGGGGATTATCCCCAGCTCAACGAAGTGGAATTGCGCGACTACAAGGTGCGCATCCTGGATAGTCGCCAGGGGGCGAACAGCCGCACCCGCGTGTTCATCGAATCCGGTGATGCCCATGGCATCTGGGGCACGGTGGGGGTGAGTGACAACATCATCGACGCCTCCTGGGAAGCGTTGAACGATGCCGTGAATTACAAGCTGCTGGGCGCATCCTGAGCGGATGGCGCAAAGGGTAGGGCGCTCTCTCCGAGAGCGCCGCGGTGCCCAGCAACCCAAGCCATGGCCTCAAGAAATCACGACAAGGCACAAAATAGAAGGTCTGGTTTTGTGCTTCTTGGACTTTTGTGGCTGTTCTTCCCGGGGCTGAGGGTGAAACCTCCGGTGGGCTATAACAGCGGGGCCAGCAACCGGCTGAGATCCTCGACGATGTCGCCGAGGAAGCGGAAACGGCGATGCTGTTCCGACTTCGGCTCCCGACACTTGCGGACGAGTTCACCGGCCCAGATGCTCATGGCGCGGACATCGGGTTCGGAATAAAGAACGACGGCGATCTCGAAGTTCACAAAGAGGCTGCGCAGGTCGAAGTTGGCCGAACCGATCATGCCAATGCGGTTGTCCACGATCATGGCCTTGGCGTGCATCATGCCCGGTCCGTACAGGAGTACGCGGGCACCTGCAGCCTTGAGTTCGCGCAGTGAGTGGCGGCCGGCAAAGTCGGTGATGGGATGGTTGGACCGGGCGGGCAGAATGAGGGTGACGTCCTTGCCGGCCCGGGCCTTCACAATGAGCGAGCGCAACAACACCTCGTCGGGGATGAAGTAGGGGGTGATGACCCAGATGCTCTGTTCGGCCTCCTGGATCATGGAGACGATCCCCTCGTAAAGGGGATCACCATCGACGTCGGGTCCGCTGGCAACGACCTGAAGTTCGCTGCTGCCTTCGACGCGGATCGCCTCTGGATCAAGTTCGCGATGCAGATCCTCAATGGGCTGGCCGCTGGCAAAAGCCCAGTCAGCGAGGAAGACCTCGTTGAGCAGGGCGGCGCCGGGGCCGGAGATGACGGAGCCAAAATCAACCCAGCGTTTTTTCCAGGGCTTGGGACCCATGTATTCCCGGGCGAGGTTGTGACCGCCGATGATGGCGGTGTGCTGGTCGAAGATGGCGATCTTGCGGTGATTTCGCAGATTGGCGGAACCGCGGGTGGAGAGCGGCACGACCGGCATGAAGCGGGCGACCTCGCCACCGGCGGCGCGCAGGCGGTCGACGAAACTGCGGCTGCTGAAGAGGCAGCCGAGGGCGTCGAGGAGCAAACGCACTTTCACGCCCTCGCGGGCCCGCTCGGCCAACAGGCGGATCAGCCGCTTTCCGGTGTCGTCGCGGCCGAGGATGAATGTCGTGATGTGAATGGAGTGTTTGGCGGCACGGATGCGGGCTTCGAGTTCAAGGTAGGTTTCCTCGCCGGTGGTGAGCAGGCGGACCCGGTTGCCGCCCACGGGCTCGCCTGCACCGGCGGCGATGATGGTGTGGACGGTCGAGGAGGCCGTGGTGGCGGCCGTGGCGGCCTTGATGCCCGGCAGGTACGGCAGCAGGCGGCCCTTGCGCTTGACCAGCTGGCGCAGTTTCCGGCCCGCGAACATCAAATACAAGGGAACGCCGACGTAGGGAATGAGCACGATGACCAGAAGCCAGGCCATGGTGTTGCCGGGTTGGCGCTTTTCACGCATCAGACGGGCGATGACAAAAACGGCCAGCAGGAAGCCCGCCACGGCAAAGAGGTGGGACCAGATGCTGGTGGTCACTACGTAGGTAAGATCGTCCTCCATGGGGCGTTTGCAGCCTGAGTTGCGGGCCGGTTTAGGCAAGCCGACTGAGTCGGTGAAAAAAGCCTTGAAGTTCGCGGGCTCAGCCGTGACTTTGCGCGTTCCCATTTTGGTAGGATACTCAAGTGGCCAACGAGGAGAGACTGTAAATCTCTTGGGCTCCGCCCTTCCCTGGTTCGAATCCAGGTCCTACCACCATAAAAACTCCTCCAAGGAGGAGTTTTTATTACAGAAAGCCCGCGTTGCGAAAGCTGTAGTAGCCCAGAGCGGCGGGGTCCGCGGATTTGGATCCGATGATGACGTGGTCGAGGAACTCGATTTCCACGGTTTTGGCGGCTTCGCGAAGCTGGCGGGTCACGTGGATGTCGGCCGCGCTCGGGGCCGGATCACCGGAGGGATGGTTGTGGACGCAGATCACGGCTGAGGCGGCTTCACGGATGGCTTCGCGAAACACCTCCCGGGGATGGACGAGGGTGCTGCCGGCGGTACCGGAGGTCACCTCGACCCGACGAATCAGACGGTTCTTCCGATTGAGACAGAGGGCCCAGAATTTCTCCACCTCCAGCCCGTACGTGATCGCTTGAAAATAGGTCCAGATAAGTTCCGGGTGGTTTAGGACCGGGGCGGGTTCCTGTTCCTGTCCAAGCACCCGCCGGGCGATCTCGGTAACGGCGACAAGTTGCAGGGCCTTGACGCGGCCGATGCCCTTGAGTTTGCGGAAGTCAGTTTCACGCCACGTGACGAGGCCGGCGAGGGATCCGGCGGTGGTCAGGAGGCGGGCGGCCAAGGTGAGCACGTCATGTCCGCGGGTGCCGCTGCGCAGGAGCATGGCGAGGAGTTCGGTGTCACTGAGCGAGGCGGGACCGAGGCGTTCCAGACGTTCCTGAGGGCGCTCTGCAACAGCCAGTTCCAGGAGCCGGCTGCCCGGCGATGAGGTGGTTTCCATAGGGGGCCTCGGGTATCGGCCAGCCCACCATCGCTGTAAACGCAAAAAATAAGCATTTATGCCTCGCGGAGGAGTTCGACTTGGGAAGGGGGCAGGACAAGTTCCTGACCCGCCAGCGTTACGAGTCGGAGGTGGCCTTCCTCCGTGACGCCGATCAACCGGCCGGTGAGAATGTCCAGGGAAGGGCGCAGGGTGACAGCCACCTGATCATGGGCCCAGGCTGCGTTGAGGGTCGGGAGTAATTCAGTGAGTTGCCCGCCAGCGATATGGTCGTGCGCGATGGCGAGATGGTCCAGCAGGGTGCTGGTGATCCGGTCGATGGGCGGCAGGGAAGTGGCGAGATCGGCTAGACGAACGACGAGGCCGTTGAGGGTGGGATCGGCGGTGGCGGGTGTATTCGTGCAGTTGAGACCGATGCCGATGACCACGGAGTCGGGGCGGAAACGCTCGACCAGAATGCCGGCGAGTTTGGCCGGGCCGACCATGACGTCGTTGGGCCAGCGCAGACGCACATTGCTTATGCCGAGGGCGGCGAGGGCGGCGCGCACGGACCAGCCGGCGGTGAGGGGCAGGATGCTCCAGAGGCCGGCGGGACCGGGGGTGGGGATCACAGCGGAGAGCCAGAGGCCGCC
>JBGTGS010000132.1:0-5684 GCA_041746615.1 Opitutaceae bacterium
GGCGAAGGTCTTCGCGAGCAGGTGCACCCGGGCGGCGATCGCCTTGAGGCCCGCGGGCCCATGGTAGACGGCGTACATCGAGGCCATCACGGCGAGCAGCACCTGGGCGGTGCAGATGTTGGATGTGGCCTTGTCGCGGCGGATGTGCTGCTCGCGGGTGCCGAGGGCGAGGCGCATGGCGGGGTCGCCCTGGGCGTCTTTGGAGACTCCGACGAGGCGGCCGGGCATCTGGCGCTTGAAGGTATCGCGGGTGGCGAGGAAGCCTGCGTGGGGTCCACCGAAGCCGAGGGGCACGCCGAAGCGCTGGGCTGAACCGACGGCGACATCGGCACCGAACTCACCGGGAGGGCGCAGGAGGGTGAGGGCGAGCAGGTCGGTGGCGGCGATGGTGAACGCGCCGGCGGTGTGGGCGGCGGTGAAGAAGGACTCGAAGTCGTGGATGGATCCGGTGGTGTCCGGGTACTGCACGAGGACCCCGAAGCATTTCGCATCGGGACGGAAGGTGTGGTGGTCGCCGGTGACGACCTCGATGCCGAGCGGTTCGGCGCGGGTGCGCACGATGTCGATGGTTTGAGGATGGCAGCGGTCCGAGACAAAGAAGACGCGGCGGTCATCGCCGCCGTCCTTCAGGCGCTGGCACATCATCATGGCCTCGGCGGCGGCCGTGCCCTCGTCGAGCATGGAGGCATTGGCGATATCCAGCCCGGTGAGATCCATGATCATCGTCTGGAAATTGAGCAGCGCCTCGAGTCGACCCTGGGATATCTCGGCCTGGTAAGGCGTGTAGGCGGTGTACCAGCCGGGGTTTTCCAAAATGGTGCGTTGGATGACCCCGGGGGTGACGGTGTCATGGTAGCCGAGGCCGATGAAGCTGCGGAAAATCTGGTTTTGCCGGGCGATGGCGCGGAGCTCGTCCAGGGCGGCGCTCTCGCCTACGGCCGCAGGCAAATTGAGGGGATCGCGGCGGATGGCGGCGGGCACGGCGGCGTCGACCAGCGCATCGAGGGATGGCTGGGCAAGGAGGTCCAGCATGGCGGACTGATCGGCCTGATCGGGACCGAGATGGCGGCGGGCAAAGGAGTCAGTCGGAGCGAGCGGATCGCGAAGCAGGGACATATCCGCGGACCCTAGGGGAGGCCCGGGGGCGTGCAACCGTGATTTGGGGAAAGGCGGGGAAAGTCAGGGAGTTGAACCATTAATGGGCACTGATAGACACTAACCCGCACATTTCACCAGAATGCGGGCTTGGCCGTAGGAGCGGCTTTACGCCGCGATGGCTTGCGGACGGTGTTCATCGCGGCATAAAGCCGCTCCTACAAATAACCTCCATGACAGGGTGCCGTGATTTGTGAAATATGCGGGCTAGAGCAGTTTAAAATGTAGTGTAGCCGTTAGGCTAGAAGCGAAGGGTAGGGTGCTCTCTTCGAGAGCGACGCGGCGCATTGGGACAATACGCCCTACCACCACCAGCAACCGGCTACAGTTCAACTTGAATTGCTCTAATCCTCATCAAACCAAAGGCCTGTGATCGCATGGTATGGGCTTGGATAAGTGCGGATCAGTGAAAATTAGTGGTTACCCCGGATCGGTTTCCTTGGCGTGGACCTGTGACGTCTAAACGGCCTTGCGCGTATGCGGTTAGTTTGTGTGCTTCGTGGTCGATGACCGTTCGAACTGAGCCTCCGCCCAATGCCTTCCGCAGCGCGGGTGGGCGGGCGGCCTTTATCGACCGGCGGTTGGCCGAGCTGTACCCGGAGACCCCTATTCCGCTGGACCACCGGGATGCCTACACGCTGCTTATTGCGGTTTTGCTCTCGGCCCAGTGCACGGACAAGCGGGTGAATCTGGTCACCCCGGCGCTGTTTGCCCGGGCGTCGGTGCCCGCGGCGATGGTCAAGCTCAGCGTGGATGAGATCAACGCGATCGTTCGTCCCTGCGGGCTGGCTCCCCGGAAAGCCCAGGCCATCCACGGGCTGTCGCGGATCCTTTTGGAGAAACACAGCGGGCAGGTTCCGCGCACCTTCGAGGACCTCGAGGCGTTGCCTGGAGTTGGACACAAGACGGCCTCGGTGGTCATGTCGCAGGCTTTTGGCGTGGCGGCCTTTCCGGTCGACACCCACATCCACCGGCTGGCGCAGCGCTGGAAGCTGTCATCGGGCCGCAACGTTGAGCAGACCGAGCGCGACCTGAAGCGGCTATTCCCGGAGGCCCATTGGAACAAACTTCACCTGCGGATCATATATTATGGACGCGAGCACTGTACTGCCCGCGGCTGCGACGGTACCGTCTGCGAACTCTGCCGCACCCTCTTCCCCGGAAGGCGGGCCGTGAAGGTGGTCCGGCCGTAGGAGCGGCGGTTATGCCGCGATGGTTGGCGATGGTGGTGATCGCGGCGTAAAGCCGCTCCTGCAAAAGGATTCTATTGCGCCAAATTATTAGCTGCGGATTGCGCGCCCGATTGGTTTATAACACGGTTAACTTCAATTACCGACGGGCTCGCGGGATGATGCATTTTGCGTAACAATCCAGCCATGCCCAAGGACAAGATGCCTGGTCGAAACCAGAAAGGATCCACGCAGGAGATGCGCCGGCGCATGTGCACGGGCAAGCGGCGCTACTCCACGCCGGGGGACGCGCTTGATGCCGCGATGCTCGCTGGCGTGGAGCGCCAGCGTCAGGCCTACTGCTGCCAGCTCTGCGGCCACTGGCACCTGGCGTCCACCGGCGGTCCGGGAACTCCGCAATAACCCTGTGGTGAGCGGTAATGCAGGCTGTTCGACCGGATTAAACAATAATCCCTCGCGGAATCCAGGCTTGCCGCCGCTGTCTTGGGCGGTCGCGATAGGCGGCCATGTCCTGTCCCTGCGGCTCCCACCTGACTTTTGAAACCTGCTGCGCGCCGATACTCGCGGGCGAGCCTGCGCCCACGGCCGAGGCGCTCATGCGTTCGCGTTACACGGCGTACGTCCGGCAGGACATCGCGCATCTCGAACACAGTCTGAGCGCGGAGCAGCGGGCGGACTTCAATGCGGACGACGCAAAGAAATGGGCGGAATCCGCGGAGTGGCAGGGTTTGACGATCACGGCCACCACCGGGGGCGGACCCCATGATGCCGGGGGGACGGTGGCGTTCACGGCCCGCTTTCGCACTGACGGCAAGGACCATGAGCATGTCGAGACGGCGCTGTTTGCGCGCGAGGATGGGCGGTGGGTTTATGCCGGACAGGAAGCCCCGGAGCCGGTGACGGTGCGCCGCGAGAGCCCGAAGATTGGCCGGAACGATCCGTGCCCCTGTGGCAGCGGAAAGAAATTCAAGAAATGCTGCGGTGCAGCTGCTTGAGCGGCCGGGTGAGGAGGCGTGCCCGGGGGAGGGATAGCCGGCAGCGCGCTCTGGACAAGCGGGTATTCACAGGCATAGGTTCGGCATCCTCTCCGCCACTCTACATCCATGATCCGAAAAGCCTTCGTCTTGAGCGTGCATCCCGGCCAGGAGGCCGAATACGCCCGCCGCCACCAACCCATCTGGGATGAACTCTCCGCCGTGCTCAAAGCGCACGGAGCCCATAACTACTCGATCTTTCTCCACCCGGAGACGCGCCAGCTCTTCGGTTATGTCGAGATTGAGGATGAGGAGCGTTGGAGTGCCATCGCCCGGACCGAAGTCTGCCAGCGCTGGTGGAAGTACATGGGAGACATCATGCCCTCCAACCCTGACAACAGTCCGGTGGCCAGCGGCCTCAAGGAAGTTTTCCACCTGGCCTGAGCCTGGCTCCGGGCCCGGTGGACGTCAGAGGGTCTTCAGCCGGATGTTGCGGTACTCGACCTTCATGGGAGGGCCGGTGTGGACCTGGACACCAATCGATCCCTGAGTCGGGCGATTATCGGCATCGTCGTCGATCACGATGCTCATGACCTGACCGTTGAGAAGATGCATGAAAGTGTTGTCGCGGATGATGAGGTGGGCCGTGTTCCAGCCATCGTTCACGACTTTGAGCAGCTCGGCGTTGTCGCCGATCTTTGAGACCAGGACGGGCGGGCGGCCCCCGACCACGCGGGTGAGCTGGCCGCGCAGGGCGAGGAAGAGCCGCCCCTTTTCCTCATAATTGTTACCCGTGTGCTGATTGCGGCCGTCGATGTCATACTGGTAGCCGCGCATGGCGAATGCGTTGGCCGGGGTGGCCGCGTCGGGAACGCTCTTGCTGCGATAGTTGATGCCACTGTTTCCCCGTTCGGTGATGCGGTATTCGAGCTTGAGTTCGAAGTCGCGAGGCTGGCCACCCTGCCAGATGATGAACGTGTTGCTGCGGATAACAGTCTCGGGGGTGATCTCGCCCACGAGCAGGCCATCCTCGACCCGCCAGTAAGTGGGATCACCCTTCCAGCCGTTGAGGGTCTTTCCGTCGAAGATCGATTGAAACCCGGGCTCGTCGCCGACCACCGGCTCGGGCCGGTGGCTTTGCTTGGGCGCGTAAGGTTCAGTGGGGGCGGTGGAGGGTTGCTGCGCATTGAGCAGCGCTACAGCGCCGGCGAGGAGAGACGTCAGAACAAGGGAGGGCAGGAGTTTCATGGGGAGTTGAGATTGCGTATAACGGTGATGAATAAAAATAACTCTGATGGGTCGGCGGCGCTCAGGCGAGCCCGGTTTGCGGAGGTCAATGCCATGGCCACAGAAGGCACAAAAAGCACATAAGGGTACAATCGGTCGACTTTGGAAGCACGCTCCTCTGTTTTTTGGGATTTGGTCCCGCAGGCGCGGAACTGGCGTTTGGGATTTCTCTTCTCCCTTTATTGTACACCGAGTTGGCGAAGCAGTTGGCGGGATGAGCCATGGCTTGAATCGACCGCCAGCGCACGGCGGGCGGCATCGATTGCCAGCGAGCGTTCACCCCTTCGGACCAGCACGGTGGCGAGTGCATACGGATAGTCGGGGATCCAAGGCACCAGAGTCTCCGCTGTTCGCAGCGCCTCCGCTGCCTCCTCCAGGCGTTCGCCTTGGGCGAGAAGCAGGCCGAGATTGTACCAGGCGCGATCGAAATCGGGATTGCGCTGCACGGCCATCCGGAGTGCGGCTTCAGCCTCGGCCAGGCGACCGGCCTCGGCGAAGGCCAGTCCCGCGCGCATCGCGGAGGGTGCGTCGTCCGGTTGCAGGCCCGCCGCTTGATAGAGCTTGCCTGCGGCCTCAACCCGGCGTCCGAGATTGCTCAGGATTAAACCATGAACTTCGTGTATGGCCGGCGAATACGGATCCCACTCCCCGGCGGTCTGCAACTCCCTCGCCGCCTCGGCCAACAACCCGCGGTTTGCCAGGTCCTGTCCGATGCGGAAACGCCCTCCTGGTTGATCGGCGCTGATCGCCAGATACTCGTCCAGTTCCTTTCGTTCGGCGGAATCCGGCGCGAGTTCAGTCGAAAAAATCCACGCCGCGTCGAGCCGCACCAGGCGCACCGGATCCTGCAACAAGGGCCGGAGCAACTCCCGCGAAGGTGCGTGATCCGACAACGTCCTCACGGCCGCAGAGCGTTCAAGGGGATCGTCTGCCTGCAACGCGGACCGGGCTGCAGCCACCACATTCCCGTCCAGCGGATCCAATGTTGCCATCAGCAGCAGGTAGGTCGCGCGCCAGGCAGGAATGTCCTCCGTTGAGTGCAGTTCCAAGAGTGGTTGGACAGCGCCGGCTTCGCCGG
>JBGTGS010000133.1:0-8714 GCA_041746615.1 Opitutaceae bacterium
ATGGGCTTGGGGTCGGGGTCGGACCATGCAACGCCGGGGTTGCGAGTGACTGAAGGGGGAGCCAGTATTGGCTACCCTGTTCAGAATCCATGCCGCTCAACCAGGATCCGCCCCCCACCTTCAGCAAGCTCGCCGAGGAACTCATCGGCGACCTGCGGGGCGTGCCCTATTCCGAGCCACGCCGCCAGCGAAAGCGCGCAACCAAGGACCTGTCCATCCTGGTTGAAGACCTGATGCAGAAGTATCAGGTCGGCCGGGCCTCACCCGAGCAGAACATCCGCGACCACTGGACCGGGATCGTCGGTGCAGCCAACGCCCACTATGCCCACGCCGCGCAGATCGACACCCGTGGGCTCCTCACCGTCCTGGCAAGCCACGCAGTCGTCCGCAACGAGCTCTTTCATCATCGCAAGACCATCCTCGAGCGCATCCGCCAGCTGCCCGGTTGCGCTCATGTAAAGGGAATCAATTTGCGGGCAGGCTGAACGCGGATGGGCAGATATCCATTCGCCAAGACTTTGCGCAGGTGTCGGCTTGGCCCAAGGGAGAACTTTACGCTTGCGCCCACCTGCTCCGGTTGGGATACAGACGCCTTGCGTTAGTGGAATCCCGGTCGGTTACGGGATCCCGCCATGACTGGTCCGGCATTCCGCCGGATTGGAACGGTGCCGCCGGCTGACGTCTCCGACCCGTCGGAGGCGTGGGCGGGTGGCACGGGGTCTGCAAACCCCCTTCAGTCGTGCAACCATCCATCCAACCATGTCCACAGTCGTAAAACCCGAAATCATCGCCGAATACAAAACCCACGAGAAGGATACCGGATCTTCCGAAGTCCAGATCGCTCTGCTCACCGCCCGGATCAATCACTTGACCGAGCATCTGCGCACGCATCGCAAGGACTTCCACAGCCGCCGCGGACTTCTCCAGATGGCCAGCCGACGCCGCAAGCTCCTCGATTACCTCAAGAGGCACGACCTCCCGAAGTACAACGAGATGCTGCAGAAGCTGAGCCTCCGCAGGTAACTTTTTTGCACACGGGCGACCCGATCCGCGGGTCGCCCGTTGTCTTTTCGACACTCAAGACCGGACCGGGACATTTCCGCTTGCCTCCCCGTGGAGGGCGTCAAACGGAAATCTCTCGCGTCAGTCGCGAGGATGCAGGCTGGTTACCAGCCCCACCACCACCGGGCGCAACGGAATGCCCTCATTCCGCTGCCATTCCAGGATCATCCGATCCGCCCATCGCCCAAACCGGGCCGTCCGCCACGTGTCGCGGACCGGCCCCTGTCATAAACCGCGACACGTTTTACCGCAGAAAATAAGTCATGAATCAGAAATACAACGTCACGGTCCCTGAACTCGGGATCACCCTCTCCACCGGCTCCATCGCCCAGCTCGCCCACGGCGCCGTCAACATCAGCGTCGGCGAGACCAACCTCTTCGTCACCGCCTGCGTCGCGCAGACCATGCGCCCCGGCCAGGACTTCTTCCCGTTGACCGTGGATTATCGCGAGAAATATGCCGCCGCCGGCCGCTTTCCCGGCGGTTTCTTCAAACGCGAGGGTCGTCCCTCCGAGAAGGAAATTCTCACCTCCCGCCTTTGCGACCGCCCCTGCCGCCCCCTCTTCCCCGAGGGCTTCCTCAACGAGGTCCAGATCATCGGCCAGCTGCTGTCCACCGATCTGACCAACGAGCCCGATATCCTCATGGTCAACGGCGCCAGCGCCGCCCTCTCCATCTCCGAGATTCCCTGGGGTGGCCCGATCGCCTGCGTGCGCGTCGCCGAGATTGACGGCCAGTTCGTCGCCAACCCGACGGTCGAGCAGATGTTCTCTTCCTCCCTCGACCTCATCTATGTCGGCACCGAAAAGGAAATGCTCATGATCGAGGGCTCTGCGGACCAGATCCCGGAAGAGCGCTTCATCGAGGCCCTCGCCTTCGGCCAGCAGGCCATCCAGCCGATCATCAAGGCCATCAAGGAACTCGTCGCCCTCTGCGGCAAACCCAAGGCCACCTTCGCGCTCGTCGGCGCCACTCCCGAAGCCCGCGCCATCATTGAGCGCGTCGTGCCCGCCCAGCGCATCTCCGAAGCCATCTTCGGCCTCGACCGCCCCATCCGCACCGCCAACGTCAAGGTGCTCAAGGAAGAGGCCAAGGCCGCCCTCATCGCCGAGCTCGGCGAGGGCAAGTTCACCGATGTCGACCTCAACGTCGTCTTCGAGGATCTCCAGTACAAGGCCTACCGCAAAACCGTCCTCGAGCGCGGCCTGCGCTCCGACAATCGCGATGCCAAGTCCCTCCGTCCGCTGACCGCCGAGGTCGGTGTGCTGCCCCGCGTGCACGGCTCCGCCATGTTCCAGCGCGGCGACACCCAGAACATCGCCATCACCACCCTCGGGCCGACCAAGGACGCCCAGAGCATGGACGGCCTCACCGGCGGCGCGACCTCGAAGTCGTTCATCCTCCACTACAACTTCCCGCCCTTCTCGGTCGGCGAGGCCGGCCGCTTCATCGGCCCCGGCCGTCGCGAGATCGGTCACGGTGCCCTCGCCGAGCGCTCGCTCGTGCCGGTTCTCCCCCCCGAGGACATCTTCCCCTACTCGATCCGCGTCGTCTCCGAGATCATGGCCTCCAACGGCTCGACCTCGATGGCCTCGATCTGCGGCGGCTGTCTTTCCCTGATGGACGCCGGCGTGCCCATCATAGCCCCCGTGGCCGGCATCTCCTGCGGTCTCATGACGGAGAATGCGCCCGATGGCTCCATCGCAAAGTGGACCACCATCACCGACATTCTCGGTGAGGAAGACCATTTCGGTGACATGGACTTCAAGCTCGCGGGCACCACCAAGGGCATCACCGGCTTCCAGCTCGATCTTAAGATCCCCGGACTGCCCTTCGAGATCGCCAAGACCGCGATCTTCCAGGCCCGTGACGCCCGCATCGAGATCCTCAAGGTGATGCTCGCCTCGCTGCCCGCGCCCCGCAAGGACCTCTCCACCTACGCCCCGCGCATCCAGACCATCCAGATCGATCCCGAAAAGATCGGCCTGCTCATCGGCCCCGGCGGCAAGACCATCCGCCGCATCGTCGAGACCACCGGAGCTCAGATCGACATCTCCGACGACGATTCCGGCAAGGTCTTCGTCTACTCCAACAACAGCGAGGCCATGAACCGCGCCATCCAGGAAATTGACAGCCTCTGCGGCGGCGGTCCCGGCGGCGGTGGTGGCGGCCCCCCCATCGAGATGGGCAAGATCTACACCGGCCGCGTCACCGGCATCAAGGACTTCGGCGCCTTCGTCGAATGCCTGCCGGGCAAGGAGGGTCTTTGCCACATCAGCGAGCTGGCCGACTTCCGCGTGCGCCGCACCGAGGACGTCGTCAAGATGGGTGAGTCCATCACGGTAAAGTGCATCGGCATCGACGAGCGCAGCGGCAAGGTCCGTCTCTCCCGCAAGGCCGCAATGAAGGAGCTGGAGAGCCAGCCCCAGGGCGGCGGCGGTGCGGAAACTCCGGCAGCCTCGGACGCTCCGGCGCAAAACTGAGGCCCTCGCCTCCGCAATCATTCAAAGCCGCGACTTCGGTCGCGGCTTTTTTTGTTTATGGAACGATCGATCGGGTCCGGCGCCTCACTCGAATGTGGTTCAGGCTTTCCCTGCCCACCCACCCGGGCTTGGCTGTACCGGTGAATCTTCTCCTCACCAATGACGACGGCATCGGATCACTCTTCCTGCATGCGCTGGTCCGCGCCCTTCATGAGGCCGGGCACAACCTGTACGTCGTGGCTCCGCGCACGGAGCAGAGCTGGATCGGCTGCGCCAAGTCCCGCCGACGTCCGGTCGCCTCCGCCCTCGTTGACCCCGGACTCGGCGTGCCGGCATGGAGCGTGGACGGCACGCCGAGCGACTGCGTGAGCATTGCCCTCGCCCATCTGCTCCCCCGTGACGTGAACATAGACGCCGTGGTCAGCGGCATCAATGTCGGTCGCAATGCCAGCCTCGGCTTCATCCTCGCCAGCGGCACCATCGCCGGCGCCTGGGAGGGGGCCGTGCACGGATTGCCCGCCCTCGCCTACTCCCTGGATCTTACCCACGAGCTCTTCGAGGAGTTCCACCGCAAGCCCTCCCGGCTGAATTCGCAGCTAGAGCGAAGCCTCCTGGCCGCCGCCGGTCATGCCGCACGGCTCACCCCGGAAATCGCAGCTACAACCGCCCCTCACAGCTTCACGGTGCACAACATCAATTTCCCGCAGCCCTGCCTGCCGACCAGCGAGGTGCGCAGGACCGTCCCGGCCCGGGTGGTCGTGCCGGGTCTGTTCACCCCTGCGGCCGACGACGGCACCCATCGGTTCATTTTCAACCTGGGAGAGGACCTCTCACCGACCGAACCCTTAACCGATCGTGCCGCCATCGAGACCGGCTTCATCAGCCACAGCGTCCTCGACTACACCGCCCTCGGCGTGATCTAATGAGCGAGAAGCAACTCAACCGCGAATCGACATTTATTCGCACGTCTGAGCCCGTTCTTCCGCCTCCCGATGGTCGTTTTTATTTGTGTCATTTCGTGGTTAGTCTGACTTGAAGCCCAATTTATCCCAAGCCTTTCATGAATCGTATTACCCTCCCGGCCACGTCCCTTTCAGTTTCGCCCCTTTGCATCGGGGGAGCGTTTTTCGGCGTCAATCCACCAGAGCGCGAGACCCTCGCCCTTCTCGATCATTTCGCCGGGGCCGGCGGCAACTTCATCGATTCCGCCCGCATCTACTCGGACTGGGTTCCGGGTGAACTCCGGCGCAGCGAGCGCGTTCTGGGCGACTGGATGAAGTCACACGGCCGTCGCGAGGAGCTGGTCATTTCCACCAAGGGTGCCCATCCGTTCATCGACTCCCTCGACATTCCCCGCACCTCCTCGGTCGAGATCCAGGACGACCTGGATGGAAGCCTGAGCACCCTGCGCACGGGGCACATCGACTTGTATTGGCTCCATCGCGACAACCCCCACCTCCCCGTGGAGCACTTCATCGAGTTGCTCAACGGCTTCGTCCGCGCCGGCAAAATCCGGCATTTCGGCGCATCCAACTGGTCGGTGGCCCGCATGCGCGAGGCCAACGCTTATGCGCAAAAAACCGGGCAGCAGGGCTTCGTCGCCAACCAACCCGGCTGGAGCCTCGGCTGCCAGCACGCGCGTCCGCCCCAGGATCCCTCGCTGGTCCGGTTTGACGCCACCGCAGATGCCTTTCACCGCGAAACCGGACTCACCGCAAACCCCTATTCCTCCCAGGCAGGCGGCTTCTTCACCAAGCTGTCCCTGCCTGCGGATCGACGACCGGCCGATTTTGAGCAGAACGAATTTTACACCCCGATCAACCTGGCGACGGGCAAGGTAGTGATCGAAATGGCCGCCCGGCACAAGGTGAGTCCCAACGCCATCGTACTCGCCTACCTCTGGTCGGCCCGCAGCTATCCGGTCGTACCGATCATCGGCGCACGCTCCCTCGCCCACCTGGACGACAGCATCGCGGCCACTTCGCTGACGCTCACGCTGGAGGAACGCCGGCAGCTGGAGGACGTCTCCCAGTCAGGGCTGGGTTGAACAGGCTTTACCAAGGTGGCGACTCCCCGAACTCACGCTCGGGACCACCTTGCAAACCGGGGCCGACTCAAACGGAACTCCCCACGCTCCGGTACGCCGGACTTAGACCTCGTAAGTCTTCAGCGGTATCGGATCCAGAACCTGAGCCTTGGGGAGCTTGAACGCCAGGGCCTCCATGAACCAGGCACGGGCATCCGCATCACCATGAGTGAGCACGATGCTGCGGGCCTGGGTTTGCACCGCGAATTCCAGGAGTTCCTCACGATCCGCATGCCCGCTTAACTCGAAGCGGTCCACCCGGGCCTTCACCTTCGCACGCACATTGATGGCGGAGAAGAGGAAATCCTCACCGGGCTGGGTCGCGAGCAACTTGCCCCCGGGTGTGTCGGGGTCGCAATAGCCCACAAAGCCAATGGTGTTGCGGGCGTGTCCGAGCAGGCCGGAGGCGAGGGTGTAGCTCGGCGTGCGTTCGACCAGCATGCCCGAGCTGATGACATAAAGGGCGTTTTTCCGCGGATCCTTGCCGGGCTCCAGCTTGCGCGGGATGGGATGAAGGCCGAGCTCCTTCATGATTTTCCGGTCGAACTGCACATCATTCGTCGTGTGCGAAATCTGCTCGAAGAGCTCGGCCAGACCCATGCCCAGACCGCCGGCAAAGATGGGGCATTCGATCAGGCGTCCGAACTTGCGCGCGTCGTGGAAGACCGAGAGCAGCTCCTGCATGCGACCCAGGGCGAATACCGGCAGCAGGAACGAACCGCCCTTGGCGATGGTCTCGTTGATCGAGTCGATCAGACGGGCGATCTCATGCACGCGCTCCTTGCCGTACTCGCGCTCCGTCATGCCGCGGGTGGTCTCAATAATCAGGGTGTCGAAGTGGCCGGACGGGAACTGGGCACCCTGCAGGGTGCGCTGGTTTTCGAAGAGGACGTCCCCGGTGATGAATACCTGGCGTTCCTTGTGGTGGATCTCGACCGCGGTGGCTCCGGCGACATGGCCCGAACGATGAAAGATGATCTCAATCTCCTCCTTGTTGCGCTTGAACTTCTTCGCCTTCTTGAATGCCAGGCCCACAAAGCGCGAGGTGATCCGCTCGATGTCCTTGTGGGTGAAGAGCGGGTAACCCGGGATGCTCAGCTCCTCCTTCTGCTGCTGCATCACATTCGCCGAATTGTGCAGCATCTTCTCGATCAGCAGCCGGCTGGACTGGGTCAGGAGCACCGGGGTCTTGGGATGATCGCGCATGACCACCGGTACGCTGCCGATGTGGTCGAGATGACAGTGGGTGACGATGATCAGGTCCAGCCGGACGCCGCGCAGCGACTCCAGGTCGGGCATGGCCTCCAGACCCGGGGTCTTGGGATTGAGCCCGCAGTCGATGAGGATGTTGAATCCGCCAATTTGAAGATAAAGACAGTTGGCGCCGATGCCACCCTGACGATTGAGGTCGATTAATTTCATGAACTTAACCTGCTATGGAAAACGCTCCCGCAACCAAGGGCAAGCCCGGTTTGCCCGATGGACTTCACGCAGAAGCCCGCTTGCTTCCCCCGGCCGTTGGGTTTTCCTCCGCTTTCCGCATGATCGAAGTCGAAAACCTCACCCGCGTCTTCCGCACCTACAAGAAGCAGCCCGGTTTCTGGGGCGGGGTGAAGGGTTTGTTCGTGCGGGAATTCGAGGAGATCGCCGCGGCCAAGGACATCTCTTTTTCCATCAAGGAGGGTGAACTGGTCGGCTTCCTCGGGCCCAACGGCGCAGGTAAGACGACCACACTGAAGATGCTCTCGGGCCTGATCTACCCGACCAGTGGAACCGCCCGCGTGGCGGGTTTCAATCCGTCCAAACGCGAGAACGCTTACCGCCGGCTCTTCGCCCTCGTCCTCGGCCAGAAAAACCAGCTGTGGTGGGATCTCCCCGCCATCGAATCCTTCCTGCTCCTGCGTCACATCTACGGCATCCCCGCCGCCCAGTATCAGGAGACCCTCGACGAACTGGTCGACCTGCTTGATGTCCGCCCAAAACTCAACGTGATGGTGCGCGAACTCTCCCTCGGTGAGCGCATGAAGATGGAGCTCATCGCCGCCCTGCTCCACCGGCCGCGCGTCCTCTTCCTCGACGAGCCGACCATCGGCCTCGACGTCGTCTCGCAACGCGCCGTCCGCTCCTTCCTGCGCGACTACAATCGCCGCCATCGGGTCACCATCCTCCTCACCAGCCACTACATGGCTGACATCAAGGAACTCTGCGAACGCGTGATCGTCATCCACAAGGGCACGAAGATCTACGACGGCGCCCTCGGGCGCCTCGAGGGCAGCTCCGGCAGCCGCAAGAAGATCATCACCTTCCTGCCTGCCGACGGTTCCTTCCCGGAAACGTGGCAGTCGAAGCACGGCACGGCTACGCGCGACAGTGAGGGCAAGTTCACTTTGCGCATCCCCAGTTCGCAGGTCGTGGCCATCTCCCAGGAAATCCTCACCACCGGCCCGGTCGCCGACATCACCATCGAGGACGTCCCTCTCGAGGACATCATCGCGGAGTTGTTCGAGTCACGATAAGATCCGGCGGACTCGTCCGTCGGATCTTATAGAAAATGCCAGCGGCATTTTACCTGGGATGGAATCCGCGCTTGATGCCGCCCGCCACGGGCACGCGCACCCGTCACTCCAACGCCGGCCAGCGCCAGTCGGGGACGAGGGTGGCCATCAGGTTTTCAAAGGTGGCGCGGGACTTCGCCACGGCTGCGGTCAGTGATCCTACCGTGGGTTCAGCAGCGACGATGACATCAGCCAGCTCCCCCGGAGGGGCCACAAGCTCAAGGCGGCGGGCTTCGGGCCAGCTGGCCTCACCACGGCGCAGACGGAGTTCGTGCAACAACCGGAAATTCGTCTCGGCCAGGGACTGATGCAGCATCCGCTGCGAAGCCAGATATTCACCGCGTTCGAGTTTACGCAGTGTCCAGACCACGTCGCAGACAAAGCCATCCGCCAAGGTGCGGATCTCATCATCACTGAGCCTCGGGTCTGGCACCTCGCGGATCACGGTTTCATAGAACTTTCCCCAGACGTCCCCTCCCTTGAGAAAGCGGTGGCCGGGACGGATCACCACCGCGAGGTCGGCCAGGG
>JBGTGS010000134.1:0-3732 GCA_041746615.1 Opitutaceae bacterium
TAACCGCTTCTTTCCCTCGCTGCGCGAACTCACCGACATCGTGGACGCGCAATTCGCCGTCTGGAGTCGCCCCAATCGCGTTCTTAAACAGCTTTGCTCGATATGAACGCATGCGTATTAACTTAGGTCGCCGTGTTTAGCTTCGCGCCTTGCCAACCGCGTCCAGCTCACCAGCGACGGCCACAAAGCTTACCTGACCGCAGTGGAAGCCGCCTTTGGCGACCAAGTCGATTACGCCCAGCTCGTGAAGATTTATGGCGAAGGCCCGAAGACGGCGGCCCGCTACTCACCAGCTCAGTGCATGGGCGCACGCAAGGCGGTAATCACTGGAAATCCCGACGCGGGCCATGTCAGCACGTCCCATATTGAGCGGTCGAACCTGACCCTTCGCATGGGCAACCGCCGCTTTACGCGCCTAACCAATGCCTTTTCCAAGAAAGTTGAGAATCACGAGGCTATGCTCGCGCTGTTCTTCTGCTACTACAATTTTTGCCGCATTCACCAAACCCTGCGGGTTACTCCCGCTATGGCCGCCGGAGTCTCAACTCGCGTTTGGGAATTGGCCGATATCGTTAATCTGCTACAATCGGAAGAACTAGCCGCGTGAAACCCCCATTACCACTCTACATCTATTTAGACGAAAGCGGGGATCTTAATTTTTCTCCCACTGGATCCAGCTTCTACGCCTTCACGGTGTTTATTAGCCTTGGGTTCCCGGCATGGGTAAATGAGCTGGGCGCCTATCGAGCTGAGCTAGCCCAATCGGGAGTGTTTCTGGATAGGTTCCATGCAACCGAAAACATGCAGCCGGTTAGAAACCGGGTATTTGAGATCATTTGCCGAAATTTGCGGCCTAACTGTCTTGATTGCTTGGTAGTTGAGAAAGCGAAGACCGTTCCAATGTACCAAGACAAAATCGTTTTCTACTCCAGGATGGTGGGGTGGCTGCTTCGGTATCGCCTGCACAACCTCAATCCATTAGTTGTCGGGAAGGTTGTCGTGATTACAGATCGACTTCCTGCACAGAAGCGCCACGGGAAAGCACTAGAAAAGGCGATTAAGACAGAGTTGGCGACAGTCAGTTATATGGGAAACATAACCCATGAGATCTTCCACGAACCATCGGCGAACCATGAAGGGCTCCAAGTAGCAGATTACTGCAATTGGGCCTTATTTCGCAAATGGAGTAGGAATGACCTACGGTCCTATGCGTTGATCCAGCCGTTCATCCGGACGGAGTTTGATATCTTCCGGCGAGGCACTAATCGGTTCTACTAAACAAGACCGCCCCGGCTACTCTTTCGAGAGAACTCCCTGAGTTCTTTTTACCGGGGCGGAACCTTTAAGCTAGAGATTGACAGGCTGCATACTACCACACCTGTCAACTGGCGTCCTTGAAGCCTGCGTGAAACGGCCCTCATTTCAAACTGATACACTACCTTGCCCACGGTAGTGTCCTAATTTGAATTGGGATTTGTCTGATCCAGCCTTCCGGGCATCCCGGGTCGATAAAGAAGGAGGCGCGCCGTGTTCTCTCTGGACCCTCCACCCACCCACCCTCAGCTTCCACACATCGCATGTATCTCCGACGAATCGAGGCCATCGCGACCGGGCAAAATACCGGGTACCCTTGGACTGTTCCCGCCATCCGGACGCTGCGGGAGCTGACGTTTCAATCGCCCGTTACCTTCTTCGTCGGCGAGAACGGGTCCGGAAAGTCCACCCTCCTGGAAGCCATCGCCCTCCGTGCCGCCTTGCCTCCTGCAACCGGCGCGCCTTTGAGCGCGGATGACACACTCGATTCTGTCCGTCCCCTCGCAAAGTCCTTGCGCCTTGGCTGGCGGCCGCGCACCCATCAGGGATTTTTCCTGCGGGCTGAGGATTTCTTTGGTTTCATCCGCACTGTGCGTCAGCGCAAGGAAGCGATGGACTCGATGGCAGATCGCTTTGCGGACGATGCCCGCGTTCAGGGGTACATGCGGGCACAAAAGACCGCACTCGAGGATCGCTACGGTGCCGACCCCTACGCGCGCTCCCATGGCGAAAGCTTTCTGGATTTTTTCCTGTCCCGCTGCGTGCCCTCCGGGCTTCACTTGATCGACGAGCCTGAAGCCGCGCTCTCCCCACAACGTCAGCTCGCTTTCGTCAGCTTGTTGAAGGACCTCTCCGCAGCCGGTGCCCAGTTCATCGTCGCCACCCACTCCCCCATCATCCTCGCCTGTCCCGGGGCTTGCTGCCTGCATTTTGACGACTCCGGCGTAAATGCACTGGCGTATGACGATCTCCCGCACGTCACCCTCCTCCGCAGCTTCCTCGCCGCACCCGAGCGTTTCGTCCGGGATCTCTAAGCCGTTCCTCCCGTGAAGACACCGCATTTTCTGCGTGCGCTCCAATCGCGCAACTACCGGCTTTTTTTCATCGGGCAGGGCGTCTCCCTCACGGGCAACTGGATGACGCTGACAGCTTCCGCCTGGCTGGTTTACGAACTCTCCGGCAGCCCTTTTGTCGTCGGCCTGCTGGCCTTTGCCAACCAGATCCCCGTTCTCCTGCTCGCCCCCTTCGCCGGGGTGTGGAGCGACCGCCTCAACCGGCACCGCCTCATCATCGGCCTGCAGGTGCTCTGTCTGCTCCAATCCGCCGTGCTTGCTACGGTCACCCTCACCGGCCACATCAGCGTGACCTGGCTGGTGGGACTCTCCGCGCTGCGCGGGTTGATCAACGCGCTGGAGTTCCCCACCCGGCAGAGTTTCGTGGTCGAGCTGATCTCGCAAAAAGACCACCTGGGCAACGCCATCGCGCTGAACTCGTCGATGTTCAATCTCGCCCGCCTCCTCGGCCCCTCGCTTGCAGGGATCGTCATCGTCACGGGCGGACCCGGTCTTTGCTACCTGATGGATACCGTGAGCTACCTGCCCATTCTGGCCGGCCTGATGATGATGCGGATCACTCCCCGCCCACCACGGGAGGGACGTCAGCATCCCTTTGCGGAACTGCTCGCCGGCCTGAGTCACGTGAAACACACCGCCACCCTCCGCGCCCCACTCCTGCTCGTTCCGGTGATGGCTGCGGCCGGCTTCACCGCCAGCACCCTGGCGCCGGTCTTTGCCCGCGACATCTTTGGCGGCGATGCCCGCACGCTCGGCTTCATGTACGCCGCCGTGGGCGTGGGCGCCCTGGTCAGCGCCGGTCTGCTGAGCAACCGCAAGGATGCCCAGGGCCTCCAACTTTGGATCACGCGGGGAGCTCTTCTCATCGGGCTCGGCCAGCTCGCGTTTGCCTCCAGCCCTTGGCTGCCCCTCGCCTACCTCGCCCTCGCCGCCACCGGCATGGGCACCGTGCTGGTCATGGCCGGGGCCAACACCGTCGTGCAATCACACGTCGAGGATGACAAGCGCGGCCGGGTCATGGGCCTGTTCACCATGGGCCAGGGCATGTTCCCCGTGGGCAGCCTCCTCGCCGGCCTGCTCGCAAGCGCGACCAGCGCGCCTCTCTCCGTCAGCGTAGCCGGTGCCATCTGCCTCCTCGCCGCCGCCGTCTTCGCCCGCGTTGCCCGGGAAGAACGCCCGCGCCGCATCGAAGCCCGGCTCGACACTCCCCTCGGTGATGACCCGCCGTAAGCCGTCAGTCCCCACCGAGCGCCGCGCGTAATGACGCGATCTCGGCCCGCAACGCAGCCACTTCCGCCTCCAGCGCCGCGAGCCGCTGCTCGGCTTCCGGTGGCAACGCCACCGC
>JBGTGS010000135.1:0-2893 GCA_041746615.1 Opitutaceae bacterium
GACGCACCCTCGATCGAACTGCCCGGTGGGGTGATCGATCGTGGTGAGGATCCGGTGGAGGCCGCCCGGCGTGAGCTGTGCGAGGAGACCGGTTTCACCACGGGCGAGGCACGCCTGCTCGGCAGCGTGCATCCCAATCCAGCCATCCAGAACAACACCTGCCATCTGGTGTTTGCGAGTGATGCCCGGCAAACGGCGGAGGTGGCATGGGACCATGACGAGGAGATGGAAACCCTGACGACTCCGATGGCGGACACGCTGGCCTGGGCCCGCACCGGGCGGATCACGCATGCCTTGAGCCTTAACGCATTGTTCATGTTCGAACCGCATTGGCTCACGATGAAACTCCGGTGATGGGGTGAGGGCGGACGCGAGCATCACCCTGGGTCCGGCATTTGACTTCACCGCCACCACCCATTAGCTGACAGTCCTTGAAGATGCCTGCTCCCACCTTTGCCAATGACCCGCAGACCCTGGGATCCGCCCCCGTGAAATTTCTGCCGAAACCGTTGGAAGCCGAGATTCGCGGAATTTATCGCCGCAGTCCGCTTTATCCTTCCCGGTTTCCGCTGCACGATGAGCCGTTGCAGTGGTCTTGCTACCGTGAAATTCCCGCCCTGACGAAGGGCGAGATCGTGGAGCGTGGCCACCAGGCGTTTTTTGACGATTTTGCCGAAGTGGAGCGCCGACTGTCCGATCGGCGTTATGAGTATGAGAGCACCGGTGGAACCACCCAGTCCCCCATGACGGTAATCATGGAGGAGGGCTGGTGGGACGCGCAGACTCGTCGCGCGTATCTCGCCTCTCCCATCCTGCGCCAGTTTGCGAACCGTCCCTATCGCAAGTGCGTCCTCGCCCCGATCGGGTGTTCGAGCAATTTGTGCCCCTACGAGGATCACCCCTTTCCGCACCGTTACTTCGAAGGCACCGTTTACCTCAATCTCACCAGTGACCCATTCGTGTTTCCGGAATCGGAATGGGACCGCATCGTGGTCGAGTTGCAGGCGGTGCAACCCGAGGTGATCGAAGGAGAGCCCGTCTATCTTTCGCTGCTGGCCCGGGCGGTGCAAAAACGACGGGTCAGGATCCCGAGCGTCAAAGCTGTCATCCTCACCTACGGCAAGGCCAGCCGCCAGCATGCCCAGCGGATCGCTGAGGTCTTCCCGGCTCCACAGGTGGACCTCTATGGCTCGACCGAGGCGGGTTATCTTTTCGTCGGCGAGGCCTTCAAAGACGATTCGCGGGTCATTGATGACAATGCCTTTGTTGAACTGGAGCCATACCGGGACC
This sequence comes from Opitutaceae bacterium, assembly GCA_041746615.1. Taxonomy (GTDB): domain Bacteria; phylum Verrucomicrobiota; class Verrucomicrobiia; order Opitutales; family Opitutaceae; genus CAMAXB01. Next base: position 1,291 of record JBGTGS010000135.1, read on the forward strand.
TGCCCGATGTCTTCCAGACCTATGTGACCACCCGTGGCCGCGAGGCCATGCCCTTGCTACGGTATCACACCGGCGACGTCGTGCAGCGGTTTCCAACCGGATTCCGGATCCTCGGTCGCGAAGGCAGCCTGTATTTCCGTCCCGACGGATCACTGGTTTCATCCGCCGACATCGATGCGGCGTTTCCTGACGACTTTGCCTGCTGGCACTACAGCCTGGTCCAGACCAGTCCTACGCGCTGGGACTTTCTCTATGTGTCCGAGCAGACGGCCCCGTCGGACTTGGAAGCGGCATTAGCCCGGGTGTTGGGCGAGGGTATGCGGGTGGCCGCCTTCCGTCGTCGATTTATTACCCCTGCCGCCAGTGGCAAGTTCACCTTGCTTAAACCCTTGGGTCGGTAGGAATCCACCCCCGGGTTGAGAGCTTCTTGTCGGGGTTAGGCTCTCTTATACAAGATTGGCTTGTTGAGTAGGTTCCCCCGGGGACTTTACATTGCCTGAGCAGGGAGGTTAACAACGTGCCCGCGCCGGCGCCTCGTCCGGCCAACCCATTTGTTGACCTTCCCCATCCCTGATTCGCGATGAGCCTCCTAGGTAACCTGTTTCAATCCTCTATCGGCCGCAAATTCCTCATGGCGGTTTCGGGGCTGGTATTGGTCGGCTTTGTCGCCGGCCATCTGGTCGGCAACCTCCAGATCTTTTCTCCTCCCGATCAGATTAACGGATACGCCGCCTTTCTCCACAACCTGGGGCCGCTGCTCTGGGTGGCGCGGCTGGGTTTGCTGGTCGCCGTGGGGGTGCACATTTGGGCCGCGGTGGTCCTGACCATCGAGAACCGGCGGGCACGCGGCTCTGATGCTTATGGGGTCAAACACACGATCCAGGCCACCCTCGCATCCCGGACGATGCGCTGGACCGGCTTGGTGGTGCTTGCGTTCATTATCTACCACCTGGCGCACTTCACGATCGGTGGCGTCCAGACTGAGCACTTCAAGGATACCCTCCCGCGCTACACCATGACCACGGATTATAAGATTGTCGGGTTTCCCGTGATCATGGCTGGCACCGAGGTCAGGGACGTTCACAGCATGGTTGTTTACGGTTTTCAGAACGTCGTTGTTTCTGTCTTCTACATCATCGCGGTCGGCCTGCTTAGTTTTCACCTCGTGCATGGCATCGACAGCATGTTCCAGACGCTGGGGTGGCGGAACCGTAAGTGGGCTGGTGGCCTGCGCAAGGTCGTGGTCGCGGCCTGTCTGGTGTACTTTCTCGCCAACCTCGCCATTCCTGCATCGATCCTGCTCGGCCAAGTCGAACTCCATCCGGCCCCGGTCGCCCTGCTGGGCGAAATGTCCGAAGGGCTGAAAGATTGAAAGGCTGAACCACCCCCTTCGATCCCACCGCTGCCGCATGTTTCCCTTTTCAGCCTTCAGCCTTTCAGTCCTTCAGCCTTTCTTCTTTAGCCATGGCCAACCTTGAATCCAGGACTCCCTCCGGCCCGCTTGCCGACAAGTGGCGCAAGTACAAGACGGAGATCAAGCTCGTCAACCCCGCCAACAAGCGAAAATACGAGATTGTCATCGTCGGCGGTGGCCTGGCCGGCG
>JBGTGS010000136.1:0-2813 GCA_041746615.1 Opitutaceae bacterium
CCCGCCTGCGCGGCGGGCACATCCCGCTGGAGGTCGACAAGCACCGCACCGTCGGCCACTCCCACGTCCTCCCGCCCCTGCTGCGCACCGAGGCGAAGGCCTTCGCCGTCCTGCACCGCCTCCTGCAAAAGGCCGCCATGCGCCTGCGCAACATCGGCCACTATGCCGCCGGTCTCACCGTCTTTGTCGCCTACCGTGACGGCCTGAAGTGGACCAACGAAATCCGCTTCACCGAGACCCAGGACACCCTGGTGCTCACCCGCGCCCTCAATCAGCTCTGGACCCGGCGCCCGCCCGCGGAGCGCCGCCGTCCACCCCTGCAGGTGGGCCTGGTGCTCAACCGCCTCCTCCCCATGGCCGCGCACACCCCCGATCTCTTCGAGCAGGACCGCACCGTCGACCGCGAGCGACTGCACCACGCCGTGGACCTGCTCAACCAGACCTACGGCAACGGCAGCGTGTACTTTGGCGGCGCCTTCGGCGTGACGGACAACGCCCCCATGCGCATCTCCTACACCTGCATCCCCCAGCCCGAACTCGAGCAGATCGACCCCGCCCGCAACCGCCGCATCCGCCCCTCCCGCGAAGATCACAACTGAGTTCCCCCCTCAAATCGTTCTCGTTCTCCCCGGATTGATGGGAACCGGAGACGGGAAACGGGAGGCTGGAGACGGGAGATTGAAAGCAGGATGCCGAATGTAACGTGTAACGGCATGACCCCATTTCTAGGCTCCTCCCCCTTCAAATCGTTCTCGTTCTCGTAATCGTAATCGTTCTCCCCCAACCTACCGTCTTTCAGGTTTCAGGTTTCAGGTCTCCTGCTTTCAGTCTCCCGTCTCCGGCCTCCGGCCTCCGGCCTCCGTCTCCCGCCATCCCCCCTTCCATGAAATGGTCCCTTAAAATCGGTCGGATCCTCGGCATCGACCTCTATCTCCACTTCACCTTCCTGCTCCTTCTCGGGTTTCTGGCCTTTGTCTTCTGGGGTGCCACCCAAAATGTCGAGGCCGCCATTCGCGGGGTCGGCTTCATCATTGCCCTGTTCAGCTGCGTGGTTCTCCACGAACTCGGCCATGCCATGATGGCGCGCAAGTACGGCATCAAGACCCGCGACATCATTCTCCTGCCCATTGGAGGCGTGGCGCGCCTGGAGAAGATGCCGGAAAAGCCCATGCAGGAATTCTGGGTCGCCCTCGCCGGCCCGGCCGTGAACGGGGTCATCGCTGCCGTGATCGCGGCCTGGCTTGCAGCCACCAACGGCTTCAAGCCCTGGGAAGAGATGAGCATGACGGGCGGGGCCGTGCTCCAACAGCTGATGGTGGTCAACCTCTTCCTGATCGGCTTCAATATGCTGCCGGCTTTCCCCATGGATGGAGGCCGGGTGCTGCGCGCCCTGCTCTCCTTGAGGCTTGGCCGCCGCCAGGCCACCGCCATCGCCGCCAACATCGGCCAGGGCATGGCCATTGTCTTCGGTGTCGTCGGCTTCATGTACAATCCGTTCCTCATCTTTATCGCCATCTTCGTCTACCTGGGTGCCCAGGCCGAGGCCGGCATGGTCGAGATGCAATCGGCCCTGGAGGGCCTGAGCGTGCACGACGCCATGATGACCCGCTTCCGCTCCCTCGCCGGCCACGACCCGCTCAGCCGGGCGGTGGATGAACTGCTCGCCGGGTCCCAGCAGGATTTCCCCGTGCTCGAAGACGGACGGCCCGTCGGCATCCTCCGCCGCAACGACCTCGTCAAGGCTCTCGCCGACGGCCGGCGCGATGCAACGGTGATAGAGGTCATGTGCCGCGACTGCCAGACCGTCGAGGCCTCCGCCCCCCTCCGGCGCACCGTCGAATCCATGCAGGCGGACCAGTGCGCCACGCTGCCGGTCATCCAGGACGGACGCATGACCGGCCTGCTGACCCTTGAGAATATCAGTGAAATGATCATGATCAACAATGCACTGGAGCAGAACCGCGCGACCCCCGCGCAAAACCCTCCCGGAGCCCGGCCGTAAAGGGTCATGACGTTGCACACTACAACCGGGGCCATCACTCACCACCCATGAAAAAAAGCAAACGATCCGATCATCAGGATATCATCCGCGAACTTCGCATCGCCTACGCGATGGAATTGGAGACCGTTCAAAACTACATCGCCAACTCCGTTCATCTGGATGGCGTGCGCTGCGATGTGATCAAAAAAGCGCTGGCCGCCGACGTCCCCGTGGAACTCCAGCACGCCCAGCAACTCGCCACGCGCATCAAGACCCTGGACGGCCGCGTCCCGGGCTCGCTGGACAACAAGTGCAACCAAACCTATCTCCAGCCGCCCAAGGACACGACCGATGTCGTGGCAGTCATCAAAGGGGTCATCAAAGCCGAGGAAGGTGCGATCGCCCAATACAACAAGATCATCCAGCTGTGCGACGGCCGCGATTATGTGACGCAGGACATGGTGATCACCATCCTGGCGGGGGAGGAAGAGCATCGCCGCGAGTTCCGTGGCTTCCTCCGGGAGTATTCCAAATAAGCGGGCCGAAGGCCCCCTTCAAATCGTTCTCATTCTCGTAATCGTAATCGTTCTCCCCGGATTGATGGGAACCGGAGACGGGAAACGGGAGGCTGGAGACGGGAGATTGAAAGCAGGAGACCTGAAACCTGAGACCTGAAAGGCGGGCAGGCCCGATGATCGGGCCTGAGAAAAATGGACACGGGAGTCTCCATAAAGGAGAACCCGAGAGTGAAAAGAAAACGATACAGCACCGAGTTTAAACGCGAGGCCGCGAGGTTGATGATCATGGACGGACAGGGTGCGCAGGAATTAGC
>JBGTGS010000137.1:0-19069 GCA_041746615.1 Opitutaceae bacterium
AGCGTGCCCTGCACGGCCTCGAGGGTGGCCACCACGAGGGGCGCGCCGGGATCGATGGTGACATCCCCGGTGATGATGCCGGCCCGCCAGCCGCGCGTGCGCCACTCGGCATACTTGTCGTTGGCGAGGGCACGGGTGGGCACGGTGAAGATCGAGCGTCGGGCAAAACCGGTCTGCTCCGCCCATCGCTCAAAGACGTAGGTCTTCCCTGCGCCGGTGGGTGCATCAATGATGACATCGCGTCCGGCCTTGAGTGCCTGGATGGCGGCGGCCTGCCAGCGATCGGGCAGGACGAGTTGCTGCAGGCCGGAGAACGCATCGGAGAGCACGCCGCACCGTGGGACGAGCGGGACGATCCGTCAAACGCGTCAGGCACACGCAGCCCCGGTTGCCTGTAAATGACAGGGCCGCCCCCCTTGCGGAGAGCGGCCCTGGTTGGTTTCTATTTATATCGCCTTATCGTTGCGTTCACTTTGCGACCACCACCTTCGGCGTGACGATCAACGCAGTGGGCGTGGAGTTCTTCGGGCTGATGTCAGCCGGCTTGCCGGAGACACCCACCGTCAACTCCCGACCCTTGGAAATCCGCACGGGGGCGAACTCCCACTGCGCAACCATCACCTCGAACGGGATGGCGAGCACGTCTGGCATGGCGCTCACGGAGTTGAGGGCAACCGGCTTGCCGGTGGCCTCATCCGTGAACTCCACGATCACGACCGATTCGACAGGCAGGGGCACGACCGCGGGCTTGAAGACCGAGGAAGGCACCGGGATGTCGGCACGGGCGTGACAGGACTTGATCCCGGCGCACTCACCGTTCTTCGCCGTCAAGGCGAAGGGAGCGGCAAGCATGCCGATGATCAGGACTATCGTTGGGACTGACTTTTTCATGTGCATAAACTCCGCACGAGGCGGAGAGTTTGGTTTTCGTGTGACAAGCATCACGTCGCCACCGGCCACAAGGACCGCAGGCGGGCGCAATGTTCACCACCTTCCACGCGTGAGCGCTTGGGTGGCAAAAGGGGAAGGGAAGGGGCGGCGCGTTCCCACGCCCACCACTTCCCGCGAAATCGTCAGTGCCCGGACCCAGATCAGGGCCTCCAGGCGATTCAAAGAACAGGCTGCACTCTCATGGAAGGGCACCTCAAATGCCCTCCCCTTCCGCGCCTCCATCTTAGCACAGCACGTGCCGTCGGGGGGTGACGATCCGGTCAATTTTCTTCCATGAAGAAAATTGATTCCTTAATACATGCGGTTTAATCAATTGCAGCTCCTGACCTCTGGGGCTGCCTCGCATGAAATTGAGGCATTGCCTCTGAATTGCGCGGTTTTGCACGAACGATGGGCGGCCTTCGAGTTGCCCGCTTGTCTCAAAACGTGGCACGACATGCGCATAAAACAGTACCACTACCGGGAGGCGGGGCGGATGCTGAGCGGCAGCAAAATAAGCAGGCCGATGAGGAAGAACCCGGCGTTGACTGCGATCGCCGTGCGATAGTCGGTGAACGTCACGATCCATCCAAAGGTAAGCGGGCCGATGACGCCCGCGAGTTTGCCGAAGAACCCCCAATAGCCGAAAAATTCACCCGAGCGGCCGGGCGGGGTGAGCGTGGAGACGACGGCGCGGCCGGCGGATTGCAGCGAGCCCATTGCCACGCCCGCGAGCGCACCGATGGCATAAAACTGTCCCTTGGTCTCACACACGGCACCGCCCACACATACGCCCACCCATAGGATCAAGGCCAGCATGAGGGCCAGCTTGGCGCTGACCCGGTCCTGCAGGAATCCAAAGGAGAAGGCCCCGGCCACCCCGGCGATCTGCAGAAGGATGAAGAGTCCGATGACTTCGGACTGCGTCATGCCGATGACGTTGGTCGCGAAGAGCGAGGCAAAGGCCACCACCGCCATGAGACCTGAGATGTAGAAGGTCAGGCCGATGAAGAAAATCGCCAGGGTGCGGTGTTGCGGGAGATCCTGGCGCATCTGCAGCAGCTGCCGCCAACCCCGGTGCAGATAGGTCTCGCCGGGGGCGAGCACCTGGGGATGGGCGCGTTCCTGCAGCAGCAGGAAGGTGGGCAGGCATGACAGCATGAAGAAGAGACCGGTCATCAACAAGGTCCAGGGCACCCGGCCCTCGCCGCTGTTGATGATCAGCAGGACCAGCACGAGGCTGATCAACCCACCGACATAGCCAAAGCTCCAACCGTAGCCGGAGATCCGGCCGACGTTGGCCGGTGTGCTGATCTCAGGCAAAAAGGCCGCGCAAATGTTCTCGCCGAACGAGTAGGCGATGTTCGCCAGAATGACCAGGCCGAGGGCCAGCGCGATCTGACCGGGGCCCACCACAGTGAGCGCACAAGTGGCCGCGGAGCAGATCACCGCGGTGATCATCAGCAGGCGCTTCTTGCGCGCCGTGACATCGGCGAACGCCCCGATCAGCGGGGATAGGAAAATCACCACCAACAAGGAACCCGAGAGCGCCGTGCCCCACCAACCCTCAGCCCGGGGGTGCTCCTCCGCGATCACCGTCACAAAATACACCGCATAAACGACCGTGATGATGATTGTCGTGAAGGCCGAATTGGCAAAGTCGTAGCAATACCAGCCGAAGAGCTCCCGCTTCCTGACCGGCGGAAACCCCTCAACCGGCCGGGCCGAGAGAATCCTGTCAAACTCGGGGTCGGGAGGTGCATGACTCATGCGTCGCGGAGTGAAAGGCCGCCTCCCGGGCGTGGCAAGGCCGTCCATGGCGTCCCGGGCCGTCAGGGTTATTGCTTAGCAAATAAGACCAATGTCCGCTTGCACCACCCTCTTCGAATGCATTGGCTGATACCTTTAACGCATGCCCACCGTGTCATCCTCGTCACCCTCCCTGTTCCGCCGCATGACCACTGCCGTCACGCAGTGGATCGATTCCGATTACTGCCCCGAGGGGGCGGAGAAGATGCGCGCCGAGCCGGACAAGGTGGACTGGATCCGCGTCATGCCATTCGTGATTTTGCACCTGGGATGTCTCGGTATGATCTGGACCGGTGCGAGCGCCTTCGCCATCGGGGCCGCGGTCGTGCTCTATTTCGTGCGCATGTTTGCGGTCACGGGCATCTTTCACCGCTATTTCTCACACAAGACCTACAGCACCTCGCGCTTCGGTCAGTTCCTTCTCGCACTATGGGGCGGCACCACGGTGCAACGCGGCGGTCTCTGGTGGGCCTACCACCACCGGCATCACCACCAGCACTCGGACGAGCCGGAGGACGCCCATTCGCCACATGTGCACGGCTTCCTCTGGTCGCATATCGGCTGGATCACCAGCCGGCGCAATTTCCCGACGGACTACTCGAAGATCAAGGACCTCGCGAAGTTCCCCGAGCTCGTCTGGCTCAACCGCTTCGACATGGTCGTGCCCCTCCTCTTCGCGGCTTCGATCTTCGGACTCGGCGTGTTTCTGGAAAGATTCGCCCCCGGCCTCGGCACCAACGGTCCGCAGATGCTGGTCTGGGGCTTCTTCGTCAGCACCACCGCGCTCTTTCACGGTACCGCCTGCATCAACTCGATGGCCCACCTCATGGGCCGGCGCCGCTTCAAGACCGACGACGACTCCCGCAACAGTTTCATCCTCGCCATCATCACTCTTGGCGAAGGCTGGCACAACAACCACCACCGCTACCAGAGCAGCACGCGCAACGGTTTCTATTGGTGGGAAATTGATCCGACCTACTACGGCCTGAAGATGCTTTCGTGGACCGGTTTCATCTGGGGCCTCAAGCCCGTGCCGCAATCCATTTTAAATGAGGGCATGCATGCCGATCACCATCACTCCGTCGCCGCCGCCCAGCGCGCCGGGCAGGTGCATCCCGAGTATTCATCGTTGCGCAAGGTCGTCCCGGCCGCCGCCGCCTTTGCGGTCGCCACCGCCGCCGCCGCCCAAGCCGACGTGCCGAACAAAGCCGAGGGTCCGGCCATCCACCAGGACCTCACCGAGCAGGCCCACGGCATGGATGGACAGAAGCGGGCCACCCCGACTTCTGAAGAGAACGGCCGGTAAGGCGGTTGCAGCCAAAACGTATCGTGGCCGGCATCCCCGCGCCACCCACGCGCGTACCAGCTGCGAACCGCCTTCCTCAGCCCTTCTCTTCATCCATGCGACTCGCCATCATCGGGACCGGCATTGCCGGTCTCGGCTGCGCCCATTTTCTCCACCGGCACTTTGATCTGACTGTCTTCGAGCAGAACGACTACGCCGGCGGCCACTCCCACACCGTCGAAGCCGTTGAGCCGGGCACCGGCCGCCCCGTCCCCATCGACACCGGATTCATGGTGTTCAACCGGGTGACCTATCCCCTGCTCTGCCGCCTCTTCGACCAGCTGGCCGTGCCGGTCAAGCCCACCACCATGTCCTTCGCGGTTCGCGACGACGATACCGGCCTGGAGTGGTGCGGCTCCTCGCTCAACCACCTGTTCGCCCAGCGCAAAAATCTCTTCAACCTGCGCTTCCTGCGGATGCTGTCCGCCGTCAACCGTTTCAACCGGGAGGCCGTGGCCGCACTCGACGACCCACAGACCGCAACGGAATCCCTCGGTGATTATGTGCAACGTCGCCGCTACGGGGCGGACTTTTTCAACCTCTACCTCGTGCCAATGAGCTCGGCCGTCTGGAGCACGTCGCCGGAACTCATGCTCACCTTTCCCGCCGCCTCCCTGCTGCGGTTCTTTCATAACCACGGCTTCCTCGGTTTGCACACCCAGCACCCGTGGTGGACCGTCGACGGCGGTGCCCGCGAGTATGTGAAGCGGCTGACCGCCCCCTGGCGCGACCGCATCCGCACCGGCGACCGCATCACCCGTCTCGTGCGTTCTCCCCAGGGAGTGACGGTCATGACCGCCAGTGGTGTCGCCCACCGATTTGACCGGGTCATCGTCGCCACCCATGGCGACCAGGCCCTGCGACTGCTCGTCAACCCCACGGCCGACGAGGCCCGCCTGCTCGGTGAATTCCATTATCAGGCCAACACCGCCACCCTGCATACCGACGTCTCGGTGATGCCGCGAACCCGCCGCGCCTGGTCGAGCTGGAACTACCAGCTGGCCCGTGACGAAGCCGGAAAAATCACCCCGGCCACCCATTACTGGATGAATTCGCTGCAGGGAGTGAGCGATCGCGAGCAGTATTTCGTCTCGATCAACCGCCCCGATCTCATCGATCCGGCCAAAGTGATCCGCACGATTCCCTGCGATCACCCCCTGTTCAGCCTGGGAGCCGTGCACGCCCAGGCCGAATTGCCCGCCCTCAACGCCTCCGCCCGGGATGGGACCCAAACCTTTTTTGCCGGCAGTTACTTCCGGCATGGGTTTCACGAGGATGCTTTCATGAGCGCAGTCCAGCTCAGCACCCTCCTGCTGGGCCGCGACCCTTGGATTGCAACGGGTTGATCTAAGAATTTCCGTGGGTTTCGGCATCCGGGGACAAACCTTGCCCGTACCTATCAACGGCATCATTGTCCGGCCGCATACCGCGCCGATATTGGAGCCCCTCCTTCAACCTCCGGCGCCTTGTAACACCCACCCGCATGAATTCCCGCCTCTATGAGTGCCAGATCATGCATGCCCGGTTCTCACCCGCTGCTCATCGGTTTGTCTATCGCCTGTTCATGCTGGCGATTGATCTTGATGAGTTGGACACGATCTCCCGCCGCCTCCACCTGCTTTCGGTCAACCGCAGCAACCTCTACGGCTTTCGTGAGCAGGACCACCTGCCCACCCACGAGGGCCTGCATCATCCGAGCGGGCCCGTCCCCACGGAACCGGCCCGGGCGCCCGGCCGGCTCAAGGAACGCGTGCTCGCCCATCTGGCGCACCATGGCATTGAGCTCCCCGGTGGCCGGATAGAACTCATCACCCTCCCCCGCATCCTCGGCTATCACTTCAACCCGGTCTCGTTTTTCTTCTGCACCAACCGCGAGGGTGAGGCCGTCGCCGTGATCACCGAGGTCACCAACACCTTCCGGGAGATGAAACCCTTTCTGCTCGGCCCGCAGACCCGGACGGCCGGGCCCGGCGGCGGCTTCCATCTGCGGGTGCCGAAACATTTCTATGTGTCTCCCTTCTCCGATGTGGACGTCGCCTTCGACTTCACGCTGCGCAATCCGGGTGAAAACCTGAACGTGCAGATCGACGACTACGTGGGCGAAACCCGCACCCTCACCAGCGTGCTGACCGGACGTTCGCGCCCACTCACCGACGCCGCTCTGGCCTGGTTCACCTTCAAGTACCCGCTCCTCACCTTGCGGGTCATCGGCCTGATCCACTGGCACGCCTTTCTCCTCTACCTCAAAAAAATCCCCTGGTACCGCAAAGCCGCCCGCGCCACCGACCAACGCGATCTCCACCGTCCTCACGCCTCCATCGTCCCGGCCAAACTCCCCGATTCCGCATGAGCCACGAACCTGTTTCCCCCGCCGCGGCCACCACCCGTTTTGCGGGTGCCATCAAGCCCGGATTTTATCGTGAGGCCCTCCTGCGCGCCTTCGCCGGCATGCAGCGGGGACACCTGCGCATGGAACTGCCCGACGGCGACGTGCTCGATCTCGGTACCCACGCAGCCGCCGCGGGGCGCAGCCTTCCCCTCGGCATTCCCGCCGAGGCCCACCTGCGGGTCCGCCGGGACGCCTTTTTCCGCAAATGCATCCTCGCGGGCGACATCGGATTCGCCGAGTCCTACATCGACGGCGACTGGGAAACCTCCGATCCCGCCGCCGTGGTCGCCTGGTTCCTCCACAATCTCGAGGACGCCCCCACCCTTTCCGGCTCCAACAGCCGGCCAGTCCGCTCCTGGGGGCTCAACCTCCTCCGCTTCACCAACCGCATCGGCCACCTGCTCCGGCCCAACTCGCGCGCCACCGCCCGCCGCAACATCAGCGCACATTACGATCTCTCGAACGATTTCTTCGCGCTCTTCCTCGATCCGACCATGATGTACTCGGCCGCGAAATGGGCGCAGCCGGATCAGAGCCTCCAGGAGGCCCAGGTTGAGAAAAATGACGCCCTTTGCCGAAGCCTCCGGCTCAAGCCGGATGATCATGTCCTCGAGATCGGCACCGGCTGGGGAGGCTGGGCCCTCCATGCCGCGCGCACCTACGGTTGCCGCGTCACCACGCTCACCCTCTCGCAACAGCAGCACGACTTTGCCCGGCAGCGCATCGCCGAGTCCGGCCTGGCCCACCGCGTGGAAGTGCGTTTCCAGGATTATCGCGAGCTCACCGGCCGCTTCGACAAGATCGTCTCCATCGAGATGATGGAGGCCATCGGCCACCGCTACCTGCCGGATTTCTGTCGCGTGCTCGACCACGTGCTCAAGCCCGAAGGACTCCTCGCCCTCCAGTTCATCACCTGCCCCGACCATCGCTACGACCAGTTCCGGCGCGGCGTGGACTTCATCCAGAAGCACATCTTCCCGGGCTCGCTGCTGCTCTCCCTCAACCGCACCAACGACCTGCTGGCCCGCACCGGCGGCTTTGTCCTCCACCAGCACACCGACTTCGGCCACGACTACGCCCGCACCCTGCGGCTTTGGAAGGAAACCTTCAACCGCCGCCTCGACGAGGTCCGCGACCTCGGCTTTGACGACCGTTTCATCCGCAAGTGGAACTACTACCTTTCGTACTGCGAAGCCGCCTTCGCCATGCGCAACATCTCCGTCGTTCATACCCTGCACACCCGGGCCAACAACCTCGCGCTCTGATGCGCGCCGCCTCCCCGCCCAATGATCATCTTCCTCCGTCTTCTCTTCGCCAGCATCCTGGCCGTCATGCTCTGGGGCACGGTCCGGGCGAGTCTTGAGCAGGGGATCTTCGACATCCCGCCGGAGGTGTACACCAACCCATGGTTCCAGGTGACGCTATTCGACGCGTACTTCGCATTCCTCACCTTTTATGTCTGGGTCTCCTGGAAGGAACAGAGCCTGGCCGCCCGCATTCTCTGGTTCTTCACAGTCGTGCTCTGGGGTAATTTTGCGATGGCCACCTACATGCTCATCGAACTTTTCCGCATCCGCCCGGATGCGCCCCTCGGCGAAGTCTTCACCACGCGCCGTCCCGGTCGGACCGCCCTGCCGGCGGCCTTTCTGGTCGCCGGGGTGGTTGCCTACCTGCTCGGCGCACGCAGCCTGTTCTCGTGAACACCGTCGCCACCGCCACACCCTCCGCTCCGACCCGCGGTTTCTGGCGTCGCCGGCTGGTCGATCCCATCGTCGGCCTCATGACCCAGGGCGTCACCCCGGAACGCGTGGCCGCCACCCTCGCCGTGGGCACGGCGTGTTCGCTCTTTCCCTTCCTGGGTTTCACTTCCCTGCTCAACCTGGGGGTCGGCCTGCGATTGCGGATGAACCAGCCGATTTTGCAGACGCTCAACCAGCTGCTCGGTCCCATCCATCTCGTGATGATTCTGGTCTATGTGCGCATCGGCGAGTGGATCTGGCGCGCGGAGGACGCCCGGTTCCAGGTCGGCGAGATGATCACTACGTTCCGCGACGCCTCCTTCGGCGAATTTCTGGGCCGTTTCGGGTGGGCCGGCATGCACGCCTTCACCGCGTGGCTGGTGACGACGCCGCTCCTCATGGCCTGCATCTATTTTCCGCTGCGGCCCGTAATGCTCCGGCTGGCCGCGTCGCGCGCTGGCCATCCTTCCCGTCCATGAGCCCGCTCCTGATCATCCTTATCGCAACCGCCGCGCTCTGCGCGATCTTCGCCGGCGTCTATGCGCTCGCGCGTCGGATCGACAACTACGGCATCGTCGACATCGCCTGGGCCTGGGCCTTCGCGCCCGTTGCCGCCTTTTATGCAATCGCTGCCGGGGGCTGGCCCATCCGCCGCGCTTTCGTCGGCACCATGGCCGTGCTCTGGAGCGTGCGACTCGGTTCCCATCTCTACCGCCGCGTCATGGGCCATCACCCGGTGGAGGACGGCCGTTACGTGCAGCTGCGCCGGGACTGGGCTGCGGACTTCCCGCGCAGGATGTTTGGTTTTTTCCAGATGCAGGCCGTCTCCGTGGTGCTGCTGTCCATCCCGTTTTTCCTCGCGGCGATCAATCCCGCACGGGGCACCCAGACGCTCGAGATGGCCGGCGCCCTGCTCTGGCTACTCGCCCTCACCGGCGAGTCTGTCGCCGACAGCCAGCTCCGCGCCTTCAAGGCCTCCCCCCGACACAAAGGCGGCGTCTGTGAGATCGGGCTCTGGCGATACAGCCGCCATCCGAACTATTTCTTCGAATGGCTGGTGTGGGTCGGCTTTGCCCTCTTCGCCAGCGCGTCCCCCTGGGGCTGGATCGCCTGGCTCTCCCCCGCGATCATTCTGTATCTGCTCCTGCGCGTGACCGGAATTCCCCTGACGGAGAAACAGGCCGTGCGCAGCAAGGGCGATGCGTACCGAAACTACCAGCGGACCACCAGCGCCTTCGTGCCGTGGTTCCGGCGATCATCACCCGCCCAAGACGCAACGTAACACGCCCAGGCCCCATGGCGCGATGCCACGCGAGCCATGGAGGTGGTCTTCCCATGATTGATCAACTTCTCGAAAAGAATCTCCTCCCCGACTGGCTGATCCGGCTCGGGATCCGGCGGCTGCTGGCGCAGCGGCTGCGCGAAGAGGCCGTGCATTATGATAAGGCGGACTACATCGCCGACCTGAAGACCCGGCCCATCGCCGAGGATGCTCATGCGGCCAATGAGCAGCACTACGAGGTGCCCACCGCCTTCTATCAATTCTGCCTCGGCCGGCGGTTGAAGTACTCGGGCTGCCTCTACCCGCGGGGCGATGAAACCCTCGACCAGGCCGAGGAGGCCATGCTGGCCCTGTACGCGGAACGCGCCCGGCTTCATGATGGGCAGGAGATCCTTGAACTCGGCTGCGGCTGGGGTTCGCTCTCGCTGTATCTGGCGGAGAAATACCCGAAGTCCCGGATCACCGGCGTCTCGAATTCACGCACCCAGAAGGAATCCATCGATGCGGAGGCAAGGAAACGCGGCCTCACCAACCTCAGCATCATCACCTGCGACCTGAACACCTTCGAAATCGGGGCGGACCGATTCGACCGCGTCGTTTCCATCGAGATGTTCGAGCATATGAAAAACTATCAGCGGCTGCTGGCGAATGTCGCCCGGTGGCTGAAGCCGGAGGGCCTGCTCTTTGTGCACATCTTCACCCACACGAAGTACGCGTACCATTTCGTGCCCCGGGACAGCACCGACTGGATGGCCCGGTATTTTTTCACCGGCGGCCAGATGCCCTCGCATGATCTCCTGACGCGTTTTCAGGACGACCTGAAGCCAGTCGCCGACTGGAAGGTCAGCGGCACCCATTATCAGAAGACCGCGGAGCACTGGCTTCGGAACATGGACCGCCACCGCGCAGAAATCCTGCCCCTCTTCGCCCGGACCTATGGTGCGGACCAGGCGACCAAGTGGTGGGCTTACTGGCGGGTGTTCTACATGTCCTGCGCCGAACTCTGGGGCTACCGCGGCGGCACGGAGTGGATCGTGAGCCATTATCTGTTTAGGAAACCGTGAGGGTTCGGAAAGGGACGGAAGGGACGGAAAGGACATAAGATTGAGGCCGGGGTCCTTTTCGTCTCTTCCGTCCTTTCCGTCCCTTTCCCCTTTTCCCTTTCCCGCCCTGCAACCTTTCGCCTGCCCCAGGCGTACCACAGGCATGCTGCGCTTTCTGCCTGCCCTGCTCATCATCCTGTGTGCCTCGCCGGTCCTGGCCGATCCGGCCGGCGACCTCATCCACGAGGCCCTCGCCGCTGAGGCTCGACTCGACACCTCACGCGCCCTCGACCTCTTTCTGCAAGCCGACCGGCTGCGTCCCGACGATCCTTTCATCCTCCAAAAAATCGCCCGCCAGTACTCCGACTCGGTCCTCGACACCGCTGAAGTCGCCGAGAAGCACCGGCGGGCCCGTCTGGCGCTCGACTACTCCCGCCGCTCCGTGGAACTCGATCCCACGAATCCCGAGAACGTGCTCTCCCTCGCGGTCAGCCACGGCAAGCTCGCAACGTACAGCGACACGCGCGCCAAGCTGGAGCACTCCCGCATCATCAAGGACATGGCCGAGCGTGCCCTGCTCCTCGATCCGGACTACGACTGGGCCCATCACGTGCTCGGCCGCTGGCATCATGAAGTCGCCTCACTCGGCACCGCCGCCCGCCTGTTTGTGCGCCTGGTCTACGGGGGGCTCCCCGACGCCTCCCACGAGGCCGCCGTCCGCCATCTCGAAACGGCTGTCCGCCTCGCCCCAGACATCCTCGCCCACCACTTGGAGTTGGGGTTTGCCTATCTCGCCACCGGACGCCCGTCGGAGGCCCGCAGGGCCTTCGAGCACGGCCTCGCCCTGCCCGTCATCGACAAGCACGACGCCAGCGCCAAGGAACGCGCCCGTGCCGCCCTCGCTGAGTTGAGCTAATGCCGAACCCGGCCGGTTCCGAACTTGCGCAGATATTTCAACGCAATGACCCACTCCCGCGGCAGCTCCGCGTGGATGCTCATCGGCTCGCGCGTGTCAGGATGCTTCACGACCAGCCCGCTCGCGTGCAGGGCGAGATGGGTCATCAGGGGTTTTTCCTCCGCGCGCCCCTTGTAACCCCGCTTGAGGTCCGAGAGGAGCAATGAAATCTCCGGCACTCCGTATAATCGATCATTGAGAACGGGCGCACCCGCCGTCGCCAAATGCACACGCAACTGGTGAATGCGGCCGGTCAGCGGCCGGCACTCCATCAGGGCGAAGCGGCCGAAACGTTCCAGTGTCCGGAACTCCGTGACACTCGGCTTGCCCCCGCGCTTCTTGTAAACGCGCATTCGTCCGGGCTGCTCCTCGTCCTCGCCCAAGGGAAGGTCCATGGTGAAAGACTCCGGCAGGCCGCCATCCTCGGAGCGCACCGGCGCGCCCCTCTTCACGGCCTCCTCCTGCGGCAGCACCACCACGAGCGCATGGTAGGTTTTCTCGACGGTCTTCGACTGGAACTGGCCGCTGAGGAAATCCAGGGCGGGCTTGGTCTTCGCACAAAGGATCACGCCGCTGGTATCGACGTCGAGCCGGTGCACATTGGCGACACCCTGGCCATAACGGGCATGAACCAGCTCCATGAGGTTCTCCCGTTGCTTGTCCCGACGGCTGTCCGGCGCAACCAACAGCCCGGCCGGCTTGTCGAAGGCGAGCATGACTTCGTCTTCATGGATGATCGGCGGCAACGGCATGGGCTGGCATGCCATGAGGTTTCCTCCCCGGTGGGAAGAGCAGAATTGACCGGGCCGAATGGCCCCATTCCGGTTAAAATCAGGTAAGGCTCTCTCTATTAGGCAGAAATTACCAGCCGTGGCTTGGCAGGACACCCCGATGCTTATAGGAGTTTCTTTGCATCATGCCGGCCCTGTCCCAAAGCTTGCTCCAACTAGGCTCGAGTTTTCTCACCGCACTCACCGCCCAGCGGTTGCGTCAGGTCAACGGTGATGTCGCGATCCAGCAACGCACCCTTCGCACCCTGCTGGCCAAACTGGCCGTCACCGATTACGGCCGCGACCTCGGCCTCACGGCCGGGATGACCTGCGAGCAGTTCCGCCGGACCGCCCCCCTGCGAACCAGCGCGCAGTTTGCCCCCTTCATCGAGCGCATGAAACTGGGCGAAGCCGACGTGCTCTGGCCCGGCCATTGTTCATTCTTCGCCACTTCGTCCGGCACCACCACCGGCGAGGTCCGGCACCTGCCGGTCACCGGGGACATGCTCCGGCACTTCCGCCGCGCCGGCACCGACTCGCTCCTGTACTACACCGCCCGGGTGGGGCACAGCGGTGTTTTCCGCGGACGACATCTTTTTCTCGGGGGATCAAGTGCGCTCGCCACCCTCGAAGCCAGGCCGGACGAATCCTCCTTTGCCGGCAATCTCAGCGCCATCACCACCCTGAACCTGCCGCCCTGGGTCGAGCGGCTTCTCTTTGAGCCCGGCATCGAGATTGCCCGGATGGAAAATTCACCCGCCAAGATTCGGGCTATCGCCACCCGCACCCTCGGACGCGACATCACCCTGCTCGCCGGCACACCTGAGTCGCTTCTCGGCCTCACCGCGGCAGTCGGCGAGCTGGCCGCCCAGGGTACCACTCGGCCGCAAGGCCTGCAGGCGGTCTGGCCCAACCTGGAGTGCGTCGTCCATGGCTATGCCCCCATCGGCCCCTTCGCCGACACCCTGCGGGCTGCCGCCGGCCCCACCGTGAATTTCCATGAGGTCTACCCTTCACCCGAGGGATTCATCGCCGCCCAGGACGCCGCTCCCGCCGACGGGCTCCGGCTCATGACACGGGCGGGTATTTTCTTCGAGTTCCTGCCCGTGCGTGAATTCGACGAGACCCGCCTCGATACCCTTGGGGCCAAGGCCGTGACCCTCGAGGACGTCCAGCCCGGCGTCGATTACATCCTGATCCTGACCACCCCCGCCGGTCTGTGCCGGTGCGTGACCGACGATGTGGTGCGCTTCATCTCCACCCAGCCGCCACGCCTCGTCTATGTGGGGAACACCCGCCAGCAATTAAACGCCTTCGGCGAGCACGTGACGGAGAAGGAGCTGACCGACTCACTCGTCACAGTCTGCCGGCGCCACAACTGGACCATCACCAATTTCCACATCGCTCCCGAGCTGCTGGGGAGGGTCACCGGGCAGCTGCGCGGCCACCACGAGTGGTGGGTCGAACTCCAGCCCCTGACCGTGCAAACCCCCACGGGGCCGGCCATGGCCCGGGAGCTCGATGTCGAGCTGCGGCAGCGCAATGGCAACTATGCCTCCCGGCGCGACAGGGGGGTCATCACCGAACCCGTGGTCCGGCTGGTCATGCCCGGCGTATTCGAACAATGGATGCGGGGGGTCGGCCGGTGGGGCGGCGAATGCAAGATGACCCGCTGCCGGGGTGACCGCCTCATCGCCGACGAGCTGGCCCGCCTGGTCAGGTTTCACACGGAATGATCCCCGCACCGTCGCGGGCTGTTCAAAAGTGAACAGCTGCCGGACTGCGCCAGGGTTGGCACGGCCGATGCTAATTCAGGTTCTGTTCTTTCCTGCCCGACAGGATTTTGGGGTAATATAAAGCCGGGACGCGATCCCGGCCCAGAAAACAGCGGGCCCGCCGTTAAGGGGTTATCGGCGGGCCCATTTGTTTTCCGGGCCTTCAGGCCGGAAATACCATGACCAGACCAATGGCCCCCAACATCAAGAGCGCTCCGGCCAGCCGACGGCGGAGCAAGGCGGGGTCTAGGAACTGCTCCTGGTTCCCGAACCAGTGGCCGACCAACCACACCGCCGCCACGCTCCAGAGTCCGCGCGAACTGTAGACGATGTTGACGGCGGTGGCATCGCCAAACACCCCGAGGGTGTAGGCCATGCCGGCCGACTGGACGGCCAGGATCAGCGCACCCGGTCCCAGCCAGCACCAGGCCGACCGCGGAATCTCCCGGAGGGGGGCGCGGAAAAAGGGGATCAGCGCGAAGGAGTAGGCCGCCAGCGCCCAGAACATCCAGGGCAGGAAGCGTCCCGCCCCCCAGGCCGGCGCCCATTTCTGCACCAGCACATCCGTGAGGGCATAGCTCGCGGCCGCCAGTGTCGCCGCGAGCACGGTCATGCCCGGGCGATGTCCCTCCCGGCGGCCACCGCTGTTGAGCAGCATGATCGCCACCGTGCTCAGGGCCGCAGCCACCCACCATTTCAAGGGAACCCCACCGGCCAGCAGCACCGAACTGAACAATGCCACCATGAGAATCTTCAGACCCAACACCGGCGTGGCCACCGATACATCGCCCTTCAACGCCCAGAAGGTGCAGACTTGCCCGGCCAGAAACAGCACCGCTGCCAGCGCCGGCTGCCAGAGCATCGCAACCGGCTGACCGGTGCCGCCCAGCCACCATAGCGGCAAAAAACAAAAACCCATGGCCAGGTTGGAAACAAAGGTCGTGCGCCACAACCCGACGCCATGGATGGCGGATCGCTTCACCAGCAACACCGCAATCACATAGCCAAAGCTGCTGGCCAGCGGCAAAAAGAGGTGCGCGGGAAAATGCATGTCCAACCAGCGAAACGCATCCCTCCACCCGCGTCCACTCGCATAAGCCGGACCCGGCCATGCACCCGCCTCACCCCCGGCGGCCTGTCATCCGGACGAATCCGCGACGGTGGCTATCCGCGCTCGTTGAGCAGCTGCACCAAAATCTGCTCGTACTGCGCCGTCGGCATCAGGCCCACTTTCTTGTGGCGCACCTGCCCCGCGCGATCGATCACAAAGGTGGTGGGGATGGCCTGCACGCCACCGAAAGCCTCG
Source organism: Opitutaceae bacterium (assembly GCA_041746615.1). Taxonomy (GTDB): domain Bacteria; phylum Verrucomicrobiota; class Verrucomicrobiia; order Opitutales; family Opitutaceae; genus CAMAXB01. The sequence continues at coordinate 15,344 of JBGTGS010000137.1, forward strand.
GCAACATCGCCGTCAGCCATCAGCAGCGGATAGTTGATCCCCACCCGTTCGGCAAACCGCTTGACCACGGGTGGACCCTGCGCATCGAGCGAAAGACCAAGAATGACCAACCCCTGATCCGCGTACTTTCTCTGCAGATCAATATAACCCGGAATCTCCTCCAGACAGGGTGCACACCAGGTCGCCCAGAAATCCACCACCACGACCTTGCCGGCAAAGTCAGCCGATGAAACCGCCTGTCCATGGATGTCCTGCAATGCCCAGACCGGTGCAGGCCCCTGCACCGGGAGCGGGGCGGAGGGGGCGGACCCGACGGCCGGGTCGACGCTGCGCTCCGCACATCCGGCAAGACCGAACAGGGCGGCGGTCAGCATCAAAACGCGGGAATTGAGGATCTTCATGGAGGTGAGAGGAGCGGGAACCCCCTTCTCTTCCCGGATATCACTCCTGGGGCTTGAACGGGGCGGGACGACCACACTGTTCGCGCGCCTCCGGCAGGTCCATCCCCAGGGTATCGATGAACTTGCGCATCGCCGGAGTCAGCACCCGACCCTTGCGGTGAAGGATCGCCAGCGGACGGGTGAAGCCCTTGCCTTTGAAGTGAAGCATTTTGAGGGAGCCCTGGCGGGCCTCCTGCATCACCGTGGCCTGGGGGACAATCGCCACTCCATGGTCAATCTCGACCGCACGCTTCACGGTCTCAATGTTGTCGAACTCCATGACCGGCTCGATCTCCAGCTTGTGGTCACGGAAAATCTGGTCCACCGCCTTGCGGGTGGGGATGTCCGGATCGAATCCGATGAATTTCTGGCCCGCCAAATCCTCAATCCCCACATCGGTGCCGCGGCGCGCCAGCGGATGGGTGGGCGGGGCAATCAGCACCAGGTGGTCATTGCGAAAGGAGATCGCGTCGAGCTGCCGGTGCTTCACCGGGAAGGCCACCAGCCCGAAATCGACCGAATTGTGCAGGATGTCCTCGTACACCAGATTGGAACGCCGGTACTCCACCCGCACGTTGACCGAGGGAAAGTCGTGCAGGAAGCGCTTGATATAGGGAGGCAGCTCATGCAGGCCGATCGAGTAGATGGTCGAAATGCGGATCGTGCCGCTGATCACTTTCTTCATCTCCTGCAGTTCGCTCAGCAGCTTCTCATAGGTGTGGAGCACCTCCTTGGACGCGTCGTAAACCCGCTGGCCCTCCCGGGTCAGCTGGAACTGCTTCTGGCTGCGATCAATCAGCAGGGTCTTGAAATGCCGCTCCATCGCACGGGCCTGCTGGCTGACCGCGGATTGCGTGATTCCGTTGATCTTGGCGGATTTTGAGAAACTCTTGGTTTCAACCAAATCCGCGAAAATTTTAAAATTCTCAATTTGCATAATGCATGGGCTCTATCTTGCGGAGTATAAAACCTTCTAATTAGTAGGCAACCCATTATACCTTCTTTCCCCCATCGCATGGTCACCTACGATGAATTTGCATTACGGACCCGGGCGGTACTCAACCGGATTAGCACAGCTTGCCGCCAGGCAGGCCGGGCGCCCGCTGAAGTCACCTTGATGGCGGTGACGAAAACCCAGCCGGCCGCAGCTGCCGACTACGCCGCACGCTTTGGCCTGACCGCCGTCGGCGAAAACCGCGTACAGGAGGCTGTCGCCAAAAAGCCCCTCTGCCAGACCTCCATCCGCTGGGAACTGATCGGCCACCTGCAATCCAACAAGGCCCGGCTGGCAGCCGGACATTTTGACCGGGTGCAAAGCGTGGATTCCCCCAAGCTCCTCACCCTGCTTGATCGCGCCGCCGGTGAACTCGGCCGCCCGCTGGCGATCATGCTGCAAATCAACGCCGGCCATGATCCCGCCAAATCCGGCGCGGATCCCGTCGATGCCCCCGCGTTGCTCGCAGCGGCCCTCGCCTGCCCAAACCTCAGGGTCGAAGGGTTCATGACCATTGCCCCGCTCTCCGACGATCCCGCCGTCGCCGTGCGCACCTTCGAAAACCTGCGCCACCTGCGCGACGACCTCGCCACCCGCTTCTCGACGCCACTGCGCGAACTCTCCATGGGCATGAGTGGCGATCTTGAGGCCGCCGTTCTCGCTGGCAGCACCCTCGTCCGCATTGGCACCGCGCTCTACGGAGGTCGGCCGACGGCCGCGTCAACTGAAAACGCTGGTTGAGTCGCCGGTAAATTCGCCCGCCATGTGCCTTTCCGGATTGCGAACCCGGCGAAAATTTTCTCCTTTGTCTTCGTGGAAAACGATCCGCCCAGCACCGTGAACCGGGAGGCCATGCTGAGATTGCTCGACGACCCCAGCACCGCAGTGCGCCGCGCGCTTCTCGCCCACTTCACCGCCCACGCATCGGATGCCGAGCCGTTCCTCCGCACGGTTGCCGCCTGTCATCATCGCTGCCTCGCCTGGCACGCCCGCTGGTTTCTCGACGAGCTCAAGTTCACCGATCCGGTGGCGGAATTCCGCGGGTTCATCCGTTCCCTCAACTACGAACTTGAGACTGGCGCGCTGCTGCTCGCACGCACCGTGCGGCCCGACCTTGACGCCGGCCGCTGCTGTGAACAACTCGACGCCATCGCCGCCCGCTGCCGCGAGCTCATCGTCGAGCCCTGCGGCATCCGCGCGAAATGCCGGGTCATCAACCGCGTCCTCTACCACGACCACGGATTTCACGGCAACGTCGAGCAGTACACCGATCCGCTCAACAGCTTCCTCGACCAGGTGCTCACCCGGCGCAAGGGCATCCCCCTCTCACTCTCCCTCGTCTATCTCCTCGTCGCCCAGCGCCTCGGCATCGAACTCGAACCCGTCGGTCTCCCCGGTCACTTCATGGTCGGCTGCTTTCACGAGGGCTCCCCGTTCTTCATCGACGCCTTCGATGGCGGCGTCTTCCGCACCCCCGACGAGATCTTTCTTTTCCTGCGCGCCAACCACATCGCCCCGTCCCTCCAGGACCTCGCCCCCACGCCCGTGCGCGAGGTGCTCTGCCGCAGCTGCCGCAACCTGGTCCAGCACTACACCTCCGCCGGTGATCAGGAACATGCCCTGCTTTTCGCCGGCTTCGTCGAGGAATTCGAGTCCACCCACGAACGTCATGCCACGTGATCGCGTGGCGCATCCGCATTTTCGCTTTTGCACCCGGTCCGGTTCACCGCCTGAATCGAAGGCCGGAATTTGAAAATCGAAAACGCCACCGTCCTCACCCTGGCCGATCTTGAGGCCTGGTCCTTCACCGGCACCGCCCTCGCCGTGCTCGGTCACCCGGTCGCCCACTCGATCAGCCCAGCCATGCACAACGCGGCCCTCGCCGCCATGGCCGCCCAGGATCCCCGCTTTTCCACCTGGCGCTATTTCCGGTTCGATGTGGCGCCGGAGGATCTGCCCCGTGCCCTGCCCCGCTTCCTCGCCCGCAGCTTTCGCGGCCTCAATCTCACCGTACCCCACAAGGTCATTGCCTTCAGCGAACTGGAGCCGGCACGCATCGATCCCGCTGTCCGGCCCATCGGAGCCGTCAACACCCTGCTCAACACGGGCACGCACTGGCATGGTCACAACACCGATGGCTACGGGCTGGCCACCGCACTGTCCGAGGCCTTCGGTCGCGGCCTGAAGGAGGCCGACATCATTCTGCTCGGCGCCGGGGGCGCGGCCCGCGGCGCCGCCGTCGAATGCGCGCGCCAGCAGTGCCGTTCCCTGTGGATCGCCAACCGCACCGTC
>JBGTGS010000138.1:0-15862 GCA_041746615.1 Opitutaceae bacterium
CTTCGGCCGCGCGCTGGCGCCCGGATCGGGCCGGCCGCGGGGCGCGAAAAAGTCAATTCCAGTCCACCTGAGGCATCGCCAAACTCGCATGGATTTGGTAAGCTTACGCGCGCGCGCAAGCGCGCGCCGGCGTATTTAGTCTCTACGCCATATCCTCACAGACCCCATGGAACGCCCCCGGCTTCTTGCCGCCAAAAGGCGTTTTAACCCGTTGATGCGATGACGGTTAACCTATGTTAAAGTTCGCGAAAAGCGTTGTTTTTCCACCCGAGAGCTATTTTCAACCACTTATGAAATTCCGGGATGGTCCCGGAAGCACTAACGCAAAATGAATACTGCAACCCCTACACTCCGGCCGTCATTCGGCCAGTTCATCACCCTCGATCAAGCCGCCTCCCTCCTCAACGTCTCGAAGCGAACCGTCATGCGGGAAATCGCCCGGGGAAAGTTCCCGAAGCCCGCCAAGGTTGGCCGGACGATCCGGACCACGATTCAGGATGTCGAAACCTATGCTGCCAGCGTGCGCGCCTGATGTGGGCGCACGTGTACAAGCCTCGGCGATCCGGCAAACTCGCCAAGTTCTGGTCGGGCAAGATCAAGCTGGATGGCTGGTCGCGGTCGCGGGTGTTCGCCCTGGCTGTCACGCAAAAGGAAGTTGCCGAGGAAAAGCTGCGCGAGCTCGTCCACGAGTTCGAGCGTGAATCGGTCGGGCTCCCGCCTCTGCACGCTGCGAAGAAAGCACACAGAACGGCCATTGCTGGCCCGCTGGCGGCATTTCTCGCTGATGTCGAGGCCCGGGGAAGGGCAGCGGCCACCGTGCGTGTCTATCGCGTCGTATTGGGCCAACTCTGCAGGGCCTGCGGGTGGGTAAATGTCGGGGATGTGACGGAATCGAGTTTCGATCACTGGCGATCATCGGGCGTCAGTCCAAAGTATGCCAACAACGCGCTGGGTTACTGTCGCACGTTTTTTGGCTGGATGGTGAAGCGTCGGTTGATGGTCGCGGACCCGTTTGCCACATTGGAGAAAATCAAGGTGCGCGAGGATCGGGGGAAACGGTTCGCGCCCTCCGAGGATCAACTGCGAAGGTTGCTTGAGACGGCGCCACCGCACCGGGCGCTTGTCTACTTGGTCGCGCTTTACACCGGGCTGCGCCGGTTCGAATTGAACGGCATCACGTGGGGCGATTTGAGTCTTGATGCGGGCAATCCTTCGCTTCGCGTGTCGGGTTCGATTTCGAAGAACGGGCGAACGGTGACGCTGCCGCTCCGGGCTGAAGTCGTGGACGGTCTCCGCGCATTCCAGCCTGACGCATGCCAGCCGTTTGAATGGGTCTTTCGTGGTCGAGTGCCCAACACGCGCACGTTCCGGAAGGACGCCATTGCGGCCGGGATTTTGGTGGTGGACGAGTACGGCCGGCGCTTCGATTTCCACGCCCTGCGGACAACCTGCGCAACCCTGATGAGCGTGGCGAATGTGCCGCCGCGTGTCGCCATGGAGTTGATGCGTCACAGCGAAATGCGGCTGACAATGAAGACGTACACGGATACCGCTCGGCTTCCCTTGGCTGCGGGCCTGTCGCTGTTGCCGTCGTTCAGTGTGCCGGCGACGAGTACACAAAAACGCATACAAACTGGCGACAAATCGGGGCAAACCGTGGTTCCAGAGGGCAACTTCGGGCATTTGCTTGCACTCCCGGAAAATTCTGCAAGTGTCTCGCCCTGTCCGAGTCCGGCAATTCGAGACGCCTCTGGTGAGGCGGGGAAAATGGTCGGGCTGGTGAGATTCGAACTCACGACCTCTTGCACCCCATGCAAGCGCGCTACCAGGCTACGCTACAGCCCGACTAAGGAAGGGACAACAAGCCGCATGCTCCCCGGGGAAGCAAGAGCTTTTTATCCCGCCTTTCCCGTGGCAAAATCCGCCCGCTCCCAAGCAACGAATGCGTAGCCAAAGGGCGGCATTTGCGCTACATTGCTTCCGCAATGAAAACGATCCTCACCCCCGTCGACTTTTCCCCCAGCACCGCACACGTCATCGACGCCGCGCTTGTCCTCACCGCCGGTGAAGCAAGCCGCATCATCCTCTTCCACGTCGTCCAGCCGCCCATTGTCACCAGCGACTATGGCCTGGCCATGGAGAACGTGCAGGAAATCCTTGCCGTCAGCGAAAAGGCCGGCGCCCGCCAGCTCAACCATCTCGCCGCCAGGCTCAAGGCCAAGGGGGCCTCCGTTCAGGTCGTCCAAACCACCGGCTCTTCCGTCTCCCAGATTGTCGACCATGCCGCCAAACTCGACGCGGACTACATCGTCATGGGCTCACACGGCCACACCGCCCTCTACGACCTCCTCGTCGGCAGCACCACCCATGGAGTCCTCAAAAAGGCTCCCTGCCCCGTCCTCATCGTCCCGCCCGCCCCTGAAAAGAAAGGCTCGAAGAAAAGACGCTGAGGAAACCGAACCGTCCTTTTCTTTGGATCCGGCCTTCGGCCTCGCCGGAGACCTCATCTGAGCTGCACGACCACCAGTGTCACGTAATTCGTGACACGGGCGGTCGTGCATTGAGGCGGTCCCAGAACTAAACTTTCCGCATGCCCAGGCCCACAATGGCCAGGGTGGCCAGCGAGCTTAGCGGCATGAGCACGGCCGCGAAAAGCGGGCTCATGTACCCGGCTACCGCCAGCCCGACTGCGGTGAGATTGTAGGAGACCATGAAAATCAACAAGGCCGTCCCGGTGTGCCGGCGCGCGTCGTTGACCTCAAAGAGCGCCCGGATCCCGCTGATCCCGCGACCGAGATAATAGAAATCCGCCTTCTGCTCCAACACCCCGCGGTGGATAACCGGCGTGCCCCGACAAAAAGCCCGGTCAAAGGCCAGACTGTCGTTCGCTCCGTCTCCCAGCATGAGCGCATCACCGGCCGCATGCTCAGCGATCCACGCAGCCTTGTCGTGCGGCGAGAGACCGCCATGGCCGTTACCCGTGGGCTGGTTGAGATCCCGCATGAGCGCCACGACTTTGTCCGGGCGATCACCACTCAGAATGTGAACCCCCAGCCCTCGCCTGCCCAGCGCCGCAAGCTCGTCCCGCGCATCCAGCCTCGCCGTATCTGCGAAATGAAACCGCGCCACCACCACCCCGCCGTGCGCCAGCTCCACGTCCCCCGGTGGTTGGGCTCCAGGGTAGACGGGGTTATCAGTATAGACACCCGTCGTGTTGCGGGAATCGTGGGCTCCATCGACTCGCCAACCGGGACGGCCGAGGGTCCACTCGCCCAGAGCTACCCCGGCACCAATCGTCTCTCGCACGTCCCCTGATAGTGGTTCAACCGGGTCCGCCTGCACGAGGAGGGCTTCATGCAGGGTCCGGCTCACCGGATGCGGGTTGTTCTGCACCAGAGCCAGCAGGGCCGAGCGTGAGGTGGCATCGAGAGCGGTGAGCGCATCCGGATTCAGCAACCCGGGCGTCTCCAGCGTGAGCGTGCCGGTCTTGTCGAAGACCAACTTTCGCACCTTGGCCAGCCGCGGCCAGAGATCGCCGGCGCGCACAAAGACCCCGCGGCGGCGTAGGGCCACCGTCGCCATCTCATCAGCAAGCGGAATCGCCAGACCGAGCGCGCACGGGCAGGATACGACCAGAATCGCCGTGACCACCGCTCCGGCGTGCAGCAGGTCATGAGTCGCCAGCCACCAGCCGATTCCCGCCACCGCCGCCACCCCGATGATACCGACCAAATAAGCCTGAATGATGCGCTCAATGAGCCGGTGTCGATAATCCACACGCGCCGAAGGTCGCATCAGCTCGCCCAGCAGTGACTCACTCCAGGCCTGGACCGCCTCCATGCGGACCGCAGTGCGGTCAAGATTGACCGCACCCGCTGGCACCCGCTGGCCGGCACGAAAGCAGCGTGGTGCGGACTCACCGTTGATCCACGCCAGGCTGAAAGTCGCCTCCGGGGCCAGCAGGCGCGCCTCGACCGGCACGGTCCGGCCGGTGGCCGCCAGGAACACCTGGCCGGCCTTCATCTGCTCCGCCGCAACTTCCGTGATGTTGCCGGAATCATCCGCAACCTGCACGCGTGGCGGCACCGGTTGGCGTCCGAGGAGCTGGCGCTGATTCCGCTCCACCGCGACCACCTGGGCCCAACGGCCCACCAGCATCAGCAGGATGAACCCACTCACAAAATCGAAATACATGAATTCCTCGTGCCCGGAAATCCATCCGTACAGCGAGCCTGCATAGGCCCCGGCAATCCCGAGCCCGATCGGCAGATCGAGATGCAGGGCCCCGATCCGCAGGGCCCGTACCGCCCGCGCAAGAAAGTAGCCGCCGCCCGCCAGCAGACTCAAGGTGCCAAAGACCATCGACAGGGTCGCGAACAACGGAGCATAGGCAAAATCCGCCTCCATGCCAAAATAGACCGGCAGCGTGAACAGCATCACGTTCATCGCAAAGGCCGCGCACAGCCCGATGCGCCGCACCAGATCCCCGCTCTCGGAACGTTCCGAACGCTCCGCCCCGACAGGTCCGAGCAGGTAGTTGAACGACTGCAGGGTTCGTGAGAATGCAACCGCATCAAAGCTCCCGCGCACCCACGTGAGCCGGAGACGTCCGGTCTGCGCATTGACCTCGATACGGCCCGCCCCGGGTGCACGCGAGAAGAGCCGCTCAATCAGCCAGACGCATCCGGCGCAGGAAACACCTTGGACATCCAGGATGAGCTCGGGCGTGCCCACGCCGGCTGCCGTCTCTGCCTCGGCCTGGGCCTGCGCGATCCAGCCGTGGTCACGCGGTTGCAGCAGCGACGGATCGGCCGGGGGCGTGACGGCATCCTTGAGGGAATAATAATCCTCAAACCCCTGCTCATGGACCAGGCGGTAAACGCAGGCGCAACCGGCACAACAAAAGTCGGCACCACCCGAAGGCGCTCCGCAATGCCTGCAAACCCGGGCGCCGGGGCGGGAACGTTCCTTCCCCGTCCCTCGTGCCAGCGGCGGGTCGATCACCACCTCGGCATTGAGCAGCGTCTTCATCGTCCAAGCGAATCAGGGCAGGGGTCGCACGAGCGGCACGACCTCCACCGGATTATTCGAGGCGAGGATGAAGAACGTCACCCACGCGGCCAGCAGCAGCGTGAAGGCGAGCCCCACGGCCAGCCAGAGCAGACGATCACCCGCAATTTTCATGGTTCAGGCCGGTCGGCATCGGGACCGACAAATTCTATGGTGCGCTCCAGGCTGAAATGTCCGTCAACATCCCCGACCGACACCCGCAGCTTGAAGGGACCGCGGTAGTCCGCGCGCGGGATCCGCAACACGAGCGGACTGACCATTTCCCCCAGTGGAGCGATCTCCACGGCCTGGGCGAAACCGGTCTGGTCGAGGCCGGCGGGTCCGTCATGGAGGGTGAGCACCAGACTGGCGGGCACATCACGCTTGTTCACCAAACGCACCAGGAACTGGTTACGCACGCTGTCCTCATGCAGGATATAGGGAGCCCCGGTCATACGGGTGATCCCGAGGCTGGCGGGCCGCAGGGTCGAGAGGCCCCACGATGCGGCACCCGCGCCCACCGCGAGCAGCAGGGCGTATACGAGCGTGCGCGATCGCAGCCAGCGGGTGGTGCCTCCGGCCAGCCCCATGAGCGAATCATAGCGGATAAGCCCGACGGGGCTTCCGACCTTGGTCATGACCGTATCGCAGGCGTCGATACATGCGGCGCAGCCAATGCACTCAACCTGCAGACCCTGGCGGATGTCGATGCCGGTCGGGCAGACCTGCACGCAACGGTTGCAGTCGACACAATCTCCCAGGTCCCCGGCGGGGGCGGCGGCACCGCGCTTACCGCGCGGCTCACCCCGGCCCTCATCGTAGCCGATAACCAGCGAATGGTCGTCGATCAGGACCGACTGCATGCGTCCGTAGGGACAGATGACAATACAGAGCTGCTCACGGAACCAGGCAAAATTGAAATAGAGAATCCCGGTGAAAACGAAGACGAAGACGAACGCATGCCAATGGGCGGCCGGAGCCGCATGAATCATCGCCCAGAGTTCCGGTATCGACACGAAATAGGCCAGGAAGAGATGGGCGATCACTGCGGACACCAAAATGAACAGCACCTGCTTGCCGGCTCGGCGGAGGATTTTGGACCCGGTCCAGGGTGCCAGGTCGAGCGCCCGGCGCTTCGTCGCGTCCCCCTCGATCCAGCGCTCAATCCGCCGGTAAACATGCTCAAGGAAGACGGTCTGCGGGCAGGCCCAGCCGCACCACACGCGACCCAACAGGGCAGTCACGAAGAAAAGCGAGAAGCCCAGGCCCGTGATGAGAAAGAAGAGCAGCCAGGTGTCCTGGAAGGCCAGGTTGAATCCGAAGAGATGGAAACGCCGCGCCGCCACATCGAGGAAGACCGCCGGATGCCCGCCGATGCTGATCCAAGGCAGCGAAAGATAGACCACGATCAGAAACCACCCGAACCACCGGCGCCAGCGGGTGAAGCGCCCGCGCACATCCGCCGGATGCAAAAACAGCCGCGAGCCATCCTCGCGGATGGTCGTGACGGTGTCGCGGTTAGGCTTCGGCGCATGGAGTGGGGCGGGCATGAAGGGGAAATGCGTCTAGGGCGCAACCGCCTCCGGGGCGGCGGGAGGTTCATAGCGGCTGAGCACATAAGCGACAACTTCGGCAACCTTGCGGGATCCCAAAATCGGGCCCCAGCCGGGCATGCCCTTTTCGAGAACCCCCTTGTCCACGACCCCTTGGATAACCATCGGGGCGCTGCCGTGGACCCAGACTCCATCAAACAGATCCGGCCCAATGCCCGGGCCCGTCGGCCCGGTGTGACAGGTCAGGCAGGTTGACTGGTAGGTGGCACGGCCCGCGTCCACGAAGACGGGATTGCGGCTCATCTGCCACAGGGTGGCGTCATCAATGGTCAGCTGCCCGGCCAGTTTGGCCGCTTCAATGCGGGCCATGGCCTGCTCAACCCGCACACCGTCCTCGGGCGGAATGCCGGACTGTGCATAGTAGAACCAGTAGCCCACCGAAAAGATGATGGTGCCATAGAACGTGAGCAGCCACCAATTGGGCAGGCGCTTGTTGTATTCCTGGATGCCGTCGTAGACATGCGGCCGGAAGGAATCCTCGGGAGGGTCGGCGGGCTGATGCGGATCACTCATGGCGGTGGTCGGCGGGTTCGTCGTTGAAGGGAAGGTTGGCGAGGTGCTCCACCTGGGTGCGGCGCATGCGCAGCGCCCGATAGAACATGGAGAAATAAACGGACAGGGCGGTCGCAAAGGCCGCCAACGTGAAGATGACGGTCCAGTGCTCGAGAAGGAGGCGGCGGAACATGGTGAAGTGGGTGGAAGGGTTATTGGGAGGCAGCGGTCGACGGCACGACCGGCTCGGACTGGCCGAGCTTCTGCAGGTAGGCGATGAGCGCGATGATCTCACGGTCCGGAGCCACCTCGGCCCCGGCGGCGCGAAGATCGTCCGCGATGCCCCGGGCCTGGGTTTCGACGTCGGCGGCAACCTCGGCGTCGGTCCATTCCGGATACGGCACCCCGAGCTGCCGCTGCACCGCCAGCCGGGTGGGCAGCACGGATGTGTCCGCGCGCCGCTCCAGCAGCCACGAATAGTTGGGCATGTTGGAGCCGGGCGAGATCGCACGGGCGTCCTCCATGTGGCGATAATGCCAGATGTGGGGATACTTGCCCCCGATCCGGGCAAGGTCGGGGCCGGCACGACGTGAACCCCACTGGAACGGATGGTCGTAAATCGACTCACCCAAGCGGGAATAATCACCATACCGCAGCACGTCGGGCACCAGTGTACGGATCATCTGGGAATGACAGTTATAGCAGCCCTCCCGGACGTACAGGTCGCGACCCAGCAGCTCCAGCGGCGTATAGGGCACCTGGAGCCGGTCCTCGACGTTGATCGCCTTGTTCACGATGACAGTCGGGATGATCTGGATGAGTCCGCCGGCAGCGACAGCGATGAAGGTCAACACGGTGAAGGGGGCGGCCCGGACCAGCAGCCGGTCGTACCAGTCGGCCCATTTCCGGCCGCGGGACTCGAAATGGACCCAGGCCACGATGACGCAGAAGGCGGTCCCGAACAGACCGGCAATCTGGAGGGCATCGCCGCCGAAGAGCCAGATGCAGGCGAAGAGCGTGCCCAGCACGGAAAAGAAAACCGGCGGGTTGAGGAAGGTCGCAAAGGCCCCCGCCGGCGCGGCAGGTTCGGGGGCGGCCGCGAACACCTGCACGGTGCCGTTGACGACCGCCGCCCCGCGGATGGTGCACCACAGGTTCCAGGCCATCAGCAGCCAGCCCGCAAAGTAGAGGGCGCCTCCCACCACGCGCATGAGCATGAGCGGCCGGATGGTGTTGAGCGTGTCAAGATAGTTTGGATACGCCAGGATGGTGCCGCCCTCGATGGTGGCGTTGAGCATGAGCCCCTGGGTGATGCCCGAGGTCCACATCGCCGCGACGTAGAGCAGGATGCCAACGGTCCCCAGCCAGAAATGGAGGTTGGCCATGGCGACCGAGTGCAGCGGCCGGTTCCAGAGGCGCGGGGCCAGCCAGTAGAACATGCCGGCCGCCATGAAACCGTTCCAGCCGAGGGCACCCAGGTGGACGTGGCCGATGATCCAGTCGGTGTAGTGGGCCAGGGCGTTGACGGACTTGATGGAGAGCAGGGGGCCCTCGAAGGTGGCCATGCCGTAGAAGGTGACGGCCGCGGCGAAGAACTTGAGGACCGGGTCGGTGCGGACCTTGTGCCAGGCCCCCCGCAGGGTGAGCAGGCCGTTGAGCATGCCGCCCCAGGAGGGCGCCCAGAGCATAAGCGAGAAGGTCACTCCCAGCATCTGCAGCCAGTTGGGGAGGGCCGTGTTGAGCAAATGGTGAGGACCGGCCCAGATGTAGACAAAGACGAGGGACCAGAAATGGATGACCGAGAGCCGGTAGCTGTAGATGGGACGTTCCGCCGCCTTCGGCAGAAAGTAGTACATGATGCCGAGGATCGGGGTGGTCAGAAAGAAGGCCACGGCGTTATGGCCGTACCACCACTGCACCAGCCCGTCCTGCACGCCGGCAAAGACCGGGTAACTGTGCAGCAACCCGGTCGGGATCGACAGGTGATTGACGATGTAGAGCATCGCCACCGTGACAATGGTCGCAATGTAGAACCAGAGGGCGACATAGAGGCTGGGCTCGTGGCGGCGTGCGAGCGTCCAGAAGAAATTGATGGCAAAGACGACCCAGATGAGGGCGACAGCGATGTTGAGCGGCCAGATGAGCTCAGCGTACTCCTTGCCACGCGAGAAGCCCAACGGCAGCGTGATCGCCGCGCCCAGTATGATCGCCTGCCAGCCCCAGAAGTGGAGCCGGGAGAGGAAGTCGCTCGCCAGCCGGGCCTTCACCAGCCGCTGGGTCGAGTAATAGATCCCGGCAAACATCATGTTGCCCACCAGCGCGAAGATGACCGCGTTGGTATGGAGCGGGCGCAGCCGTCCGTAGGTCAGCCAGGACAACTCAAAGTTGGCCCGCCAGAAATTCAGCTGGGTGGCGATGAGCACGCCGACCAGCATGCCCACGGCACCCCAGATGATGGAGGCCAGCATGAACTGCCGGACGATGCGATCATTGTACTCGATGGTAAGGGTGCGGTCGGACATAGGGAAAGGAAGGACGGAATGCGGGCAGGTAACGCGGACCGGCGGAAGAGGTCGGACCCGGGAGGGTCAGACCGTGCGGGTGCCCTTGAGGCAGCCCTGACAGGGCGGCCGGATGCCTGAGCGGCAGCCACAGGCGTGGTCATCGTGAGCAACCACGACCGTAGCCTCGCGAGAAACCAAGGACTGACGAGGCGCAACAATCCGCCCCGTCTCCTCGGCAAAGGGCAAAACCGCGTCGCTTTCAGCGCTGCGGAATCGCGTGCGCGATTGTTCGCGCAGAAAAAAGATCACAAAGGTGAATACCAGGCAGAGACTGGCGGTCAGGGTCAGCGGGATGACGTCCATGGCGGGGGGATCGCGATTCAGGCCTTGGCGGCTTTTTTGGGTGGGCGCGGTTTGTGGGCTGCTGGCGGTGTAAAGTGCAGCGGATCATGCCCGGTTTCGTCTTTGGGCCTGGCGAGGTGCCGCAGGAGTTCCCGGGCTTCCAGCCAGTGATCAAGCGCACGGTCCTTCGGACGCCCGTTCTCCAGCCAGATCAGGTAGGCTTCCCTTTGGATTTCATCCTCGGTGGGTTCATTGACGTGGGTCATGGTGGTGGTGGATTGGCGACATCCTAGGGGAAACCCGCATTGCGTGCTCCGCGCACCTTGGCAAGGCCTGCGCATTTCTTGTCAATGGGACGGATTTAGACCCTCGCAAAATTTGCGCAGGCTTCGCCAATTCCTGCAAAGCAGGCCGGGGGATTAACTGGCAGAATAGTGCATGCAAGAGAGCCTGTTTCGGGAACTCCGTTCCCATCATGCGGTGTTGCGCCGTCGCTGGGAACGGCGGTTGCGCGCCTTACCGGCAACGTCCGCCCTCGCCTCTCCTGACACCTTGGTTCATCTGATGGAGCCCACGCTGGAACGCATCTTTAACGGTCTCGATGATCAATCCCGGCAAAGTCGGCGAAACCTGTCCTGCCCGGCCTGCCCCTGCGGCCTGAATCCCCTCATCACCTTTTACGTCACTGCGGAGGAGGCCCTCCTGGAAACCCTTTTTCTGGATGAGGCCTCCTGGCCGGCCCTTACCGTCAGGGAGCGCGAGGAGGTTCTGCGCACCATCCGGCATGTGCTCCAGCGCCTCGCCAGTGCGGACATCCGGGACTTCTGCTCGCTGTGCCAGCGCAAAGTGGCGATCGCGGCCGTGCACGAGACCGTCGCCTGAGGTTCCCGCCGGTCAGCCGTGGATGCGGTCGCGATAGGCCGTGGGTGCCTCGCCGGTGATTCGGCGGAAGACCCGGTTGAACTGGGAGAGCGACTGGAAACCCGCGTCGAAGGCCGCTTCACTGATGCGCTTGTGCGGATTGAGCAGCAGGTTCCTGACCTTCTCAACGCGGACGCGGGCGAGATAATCCGTGAAGGTCATGCCCGTCGATTTCCTGAACATCTTGCAGAAATAGAACGCACTCATGTTCACCGCGCTGGCGACCTCCTCGAGGCCGAGATCATCGTCGTAATGGTCGGCGATGATGACGCGGGCCCGGGCGATGGCCGGGGTTTCTCCCGAATCCTTCTTGACCGAGAGCTGGTTGCTGATCGCGGCGAGATGCTGGGCGAAGATGGTGAGCAGCCGCAGGATGGAATCGTACTGCTTGCGGGTGACCACCCGGGTCTGGAAGTAGGCCTCTTCGAGTTTCTTGAGGTCGACCTCGGTCCCCCACTTCAGCAGCTGGCGGGCCGTCTTGTCGAACTGTGCCTTGTCCGGTTTGCTGAGGAAGACTTGGCCGGTCTGCAGGAAGGCGATGAGGTTTTCGCCGACCCGGATGGGCACGGCCGAGTCGCAGAGGCCGGCGAAGCACTTGAGCGTCTTCGGTTCAAGACGGGCTTCCACCTCAACCTTGCGTTGGAGCTGGAGGCAGGCGGAGCAGGAGTGGTTGCTCTTTGCCATAAGGGCGCAGAAGGGGTTCTCCTTCGGATCGTGGTGATGAGGCAGATCGAAGGCCTCGACCGGCCGCAAATTGATCGGGAGTCCTGTCGTCTCCCGGAATGCCTGTTGGTAGTCGCGGAATATCTGCGACTGCTTCAGCTGAGCAACCAGCACCCGGTTGTGCTTGGCGGTATCCGGGGACGACATAGCAGCATCATCTTGGAAGACAGGCTGGACGCTGCAATGACGAAACCGGGGCGGAATCCCCGATCTAGAGAATAGCGTTTACAACCGGCGGGCGGATTTTACGTTGCGTCATTTCCCCGCCGGGATGGCGAAATTGGTATCCGCAACTGACTCAAAATCAGTCGTTCGAAAGGACATGGGGGTTCGAGTCCCCCTCCCGGCACCACTTTGAGCGGTAAGCTCACCAGAAACTCACCAGAAAAAGTAGTCTTCCTCGGGACCGAGGAAGCGCTTGCCCGGGGGAAACAGCACGCATCGCCACACCGCGGCATGACGCGACCAGGGGCCGCGGATCTCGTTGTCACAGGCCAGCGCCGGGTGCGGCATGCGCTTCCCCCGGGATGCGGACACGCGTTGTCGGACGAGGTCGTAACCCTCCGACGAGGCAAAGAACAGCATGCGACGCTCCAACAACTCCGGGGGACGCCGGTGCGTGGAAGCAGAAGCGGATGCGCAAAAAGAAAAAATATAGTGATTCCGCGCCAGCTCGATCATCGCCTTCTCGAAGGCCGCCGTGAACGATTCCGCAGCAGCATGGCCGTAGACATAGAGACCACCCACCGTGCGCGTGATCAGCAGGACGGTGATGCCCCCAAAGGGCCCGTCGATGGCAATGGCTTCGATGTCCGGCCAGTCAGTCTGGCACCAGCGGGCTTCGGCGCAACCCTCCCACCAGGCGAGGAGACAGAAACGCTCAATCGCCTCCATGAGGGCGTTGCGACGGGCCCGCGAAGCCGGGCCAGGGAAGGCCGCCATGCCATTCGATGACTCATCAACATCGAAGGCATGGCGGTAGCGATCGGCCGATTGCACGGTAGCGTAGTAAGCCCACCTCTCCAACGCTTCGGAGATGGCAGTGTGACGGGCCAGCATAGGGGATGCATTGGTACCCGTGCCATCGGCATCGCTAAATAAGATCATCGGCCGTCGCGGGATCAGGTCGCCGACCAACCGGGCATTCACTTGAAACAGTGAGCGGCCAAACACCGGCAGCAGCCCGATTTCAAGACTGGCCATCGGTCCGCCATCGGCATGCAAAATTCCACGGTAGGGGCGTGCGCGCAGACTTTCCATGGATCGTCAGCGGGAACAGTTCGGCCCATCTGCCCGGAGCATGCCCTCAGGGCCGTTCGGCATGCGCTTTATTCCTGCTGATTCACATGTTCTCCAAGCATCAACGAACCGGCACGACAAGCCACCGTGAACAACATAATAAGACATACGAGGGGATCTGGTTAGGGGAAGGGGATACCTGAAGCCGAGATCCATCCTCATTTTTGAAATCCCCTGCTGTTGCAAGTATTTTTCTAAAAAAAGTAAAGATTCCTGCGAAATAGCGAAACAAAGCCCTTAAACCATCCTGCCGAACGATTCTCTCCCTTGAGAAACCCCATCAAAATAATTCATGGGGAATTTTGAACACACCCGATACCGGTGCGTCTTTCTCCACGTAAGTTACCCGTTCTTTTTTGGTAGTTCATAGTTAGTAGTTAATAAGTCGGCAAGGGCGCCGGGATTTATCCCGGCGCCCTTACTGTTTTATATCCGGCACATCTGGAATTGCCTGCACCAAAACGGGTTTGAAAACCACCGCAGTAAGCATTGCCCCGGGCCTCCGGCCCCCTTGTACTCGCCCGCACATGCCCGACTTTCGCGCCCATGGTGGTCCGTCCGAGCTGGCACAGGATGAAATCCGCCTTTCCTCCTGTGAATCCCATCACTTGGTGGCTGTGAACCGTGCGCGCCGGGGTGATCCGGTCGTCGTATTCAACGGCCAGGGCACCGAGTGGGACTGCGACCTGACTTCAGCCGACAAGCACGAGGCGGTGCTGAAGGTGCGCGCCGTGCGGCAAGCCCCTCCCCTCGCTTTCGAGATCACCCTCGCCCAGGCCCTGCCCAAGGGGAGCGGCATGGATGACATCGTGCGCAAGGCCACGGAGATCGGCGTGGCTTGCATTGTACCGCTTGAAAGCGAGCGGACCCAGGTGCATCTTGAGGGCGACCGTTCCGGCCGGAAAATCGAAAAATGGCGGACCACCGCACTGGAAGCCGCCAAACAGTGCGGCAATCCTTGGCTTCCCGAAATCCAGGGGTTGCAAACGGCCGCCGCCTTCATGGCGGCCGCCCGGAACTATGATCTCAAACTGATCGCCAGTCTGCACCCCGGGGCCAAATCCCTCAAGGCCGTGCTCGCCGCCTTTACCGCTGCGCAAGGCCGTCCCCCGCGAAAGGTGCTCTGGCTGATCGGACCGGAGGGGGATTTATCGCCGGCGGAATTGCAGGTGGCCGTGAACGCCGGTTTCGAACCCATCACCCTCGGCCCCCGGGTGCTCCGCTGCGAAACCGCCGCCCTGTACGCGCTCAGCGTGCTGAACCACGAACTGCAGCCATAACGGGCCTGGGCGCAGAAGCCACTTGTGGTGATCATCCCGAGCCGCGTAAGCCGCGACGGCGGGCAGACGATGTGGACCAAGCCGGCAAAGCCACTCTCACAACGAGAACATCAGCGCCTCCCGATTCTTTTTGGGATTTGGCAGTTTGGCCTTTGGGATTTCCGGCCGCCGCCCCGGCGGCGGCCGGCCGTTATCTCCGCATGCCACGCATCAACCGGCTCGTCGTCTTGGTCGGAATGGCGGCAGCCTGCACCGTTTCGTCGAAAAGCGCGGAGTAAATGTAGGGGAAGCCGTCGATCTTCTTGCGCTCGATGGTGGTGTTGATGAAACGCTCGATGGAACGGGCGTCGCGCACATCATCCTCGGTGACCAGGGTGAAGGCATCGCCGGTGTTTTGGGCGCGGCCGGTGCGGCCGATGCGGTGCACATAGTCCTCGGGATTCTCCGGCACATCGTAGTTCACGACGTGCGAGACCCCGGCGATGTCGAGGCCGCGGGCTGCGATGTCGGTGGCCACCAACACCTCGTAGGTGCCGTCCTTGAAGCCTTGGAGGGCCTCGACGCGCTCGCGCTGGTTACGGTCGGAGTGGAGTACACCAACGGTGTGCTTCTCCCGCTCAAGGCGGCTGGCGATGCGGTCCGCGCCCATGCGGGTGCGGGTAAAGATAAGCACGCTCTTGAAGTCCGTGCGGCGAAGGAGCTCGATGAGCAGGTCGAACTTCTGCGAAGCCACCACGGGATAAAATGCGTGGGCAATGGTCTCGGCCGGCGAGCGGCGCTGGCCGATCTTGATCTCAACCGGCTCGTGCAGGGCCCAACCTGCCAGCGAGGCGAGTTCGGGAGGCATGGTGGCGGTGAAGAATAGCGTCTGACGGGCGGATGGGCACTGCTGTACGATGCGCTTCACGTCGGGCAAGAAGCCCATGTCGAGCATGCGGTCCACCTCGTCGAGGACGAGGATCTCGATGTCGCGCAGGTGCGTGGTGCCATCCTGCAGGAGATCGAGCAGCCGGCCCGGGGTGGCGGCGAGGATGTCGACCCCGCGTTTCAAATCCTCGCGCTGTTTGCCGTAGCCGACACCACCATACACAATGGTGGTGGTGAGATCGGTGTGCTTGGAATATTTCTGGAAGGCCTCCTCGACCTGCAGGGCGAGCTCGCGGGTCGGCTCAAGGACGAGACAGCGCATTTTGCCATGGGCACCGAGGCGGTGCAAAATCGGCAGGGCGAAAGCGGCAGTCTTGCCAGTGCCGGTCTGCGCGGAGCCGATCACATCCTTGCCGGCGAGCACCACCGGGATCGCCTGGGCCTGGATGGGAGTGGGATCGTTGTACCCCTTTTCGGCCACCGAGAAGGCGATGGCATCGTTGAGACCGAGTTTACTGAAGGCCGTTTCCTGCGGAGGGACATTCACCGGGGTGACCGGTTTGACGGGCTCGCTGCGCGGGTGCTCAAACGTGCTGTCGCGCAACGGCCGTTCCTGACGGGCGGGTTTGCCATCGCGCCGGTCGTTGGAGCCACGGCGGACCCCACGGGACTTGGGACGTTCGCCGCGGGAAGCTGCGGGGCGGTCATCGCGCGGGGAGGTGGGACGGTCTTCACGCGCGGGATTTTCCTGACGGGGCTGGTTGCGGCCGCG
>JBGTGS010000139.1:0-5178 GCA_041746615.1 Opitutaceae bacterium
CTGCGCGCCTTGCGCGACCAGCAGCGGCTGGAAACCGCCCAGCAGGCGCTGCGCTCATCCGCCAGCGTGGCCGAGGCCGCGATCCAGGCCGGTTTTGAGGATCCCAATTACTTCGCCCGCTGGTTCCGCAAGCAGACCGGCGTCACCCCCAGCACTTGGCGGCGCTGAACAAGCAGTTCGTGATTGAGGCTCCAACCGCAAAGCGGATCAGATCGCGTTGGAACAATAGAGCCCAAGAAGACCACCCTCATGCCAGCGCTGCTCGATATTGTTCCTCGGTCAACGCGGGTGTGCGTCCAGTCGCAATGTCTTCAATTCGCCTGATCCCCTCCTGCACTGCGGGATTGAGAGGGGCCGGTTCCACCACGCTCTCCACCAAGCGCCGCGCCAATTCCAAACGGTCCTCGGGAGGCAAATCCAATGCAGCGCGAGAAACCTCAGTGTTAAGCATGCCAAGAATCTACCTCAATATACCCTCCCGGCAAGTCTTCAAAAACTCGTGGCTATCTCATTACCCAGCCGAGCGAAACCAAGGCGCTATTTGTCACGGATAGTAAGTCAAAAACCCAGCCGCCGTTTTTTTGGCGTTTGGATCTTGGCGTTTGAAATTTCCACGTATCTCACAGCATGACCCTGCCTGATCAGTGAAAATCAGTGTGGATCAGTGGTTAACCCGTCTGATTCTCAGCTCCGCTGTTTTTGGGATTTGTCCCGCATACGCGGGATTGGCGTTTGGATTTTTGCCGCAGCCGCGGCGCACGGGATTTCCCCGCAGGTCTACGGCTTGGGGCCCGTACCCGTCCACTGGGGCTGGGCACCCTCGGGCAGGGGCGGAATGTCGCCCGTACCGGCCGGAGGCAGCGTGCCCGCCAGCTCCTGGCGCCAGTGTGCCACGTCACCACCGGGGCAATACACATAGATCATGTGCATGGGCTCGTCGCCGGTGTTGGTCAGCTGATGGAAGATGCCCGGCGTCATGTACACGGCCTGCCCGGCCTTGATCGGGCTGCGCTCCGTACCGACGCACATCTCACCCTCACCCTGCACAATGAAGTACACTTCCTCCTGCTCCTGATTGTGCCAGGGCACCTGGCCGCCCTTCGGCTCAAGAATGGAATAACCCATGGAAAAGCCCTTGGCCTGGATGGGCTGGGTGGCCTGGCCGACGAGGCCGCGGCCCCAACGGCGCGCGGGAAAGGTTCCGCCGGCAATTTTGGCAAGGTCTGCAATGATCATGATGCGCTGAGCCGTAATGAGTCAGCCCCGCCTTGGGCGAACAAAATCAACTCCGCCGTCATCGTTCCTTATGTGGATCTTGTGCCGTAGGGGCCATTCCTCGGGACGGATTGAGTAAGTCATCCACTTAACACCGTGAACGGACAAATCGCCCTTAATTATGTCTGGCTGATGACCCTTCACGCGCATACGTTGGCTTTGCCGGTTCATCCCATGAACACGCCATTACTGCACCCACCCCCCGTCGTACGGCGGACCCCAGCCACCGCACCGGCCTCCTCCGACGCCGTCGACTATTTCCTGATCAAGGTCGCCCACGACCTGCGCACACCGCTCTCCGCCATTCTGCTCTGGTCCCGGCTGCTGAGTTCCTCCACCCCACCTTCACCGGCTGAACTGCGTGAAGGATTGGAGGCCATCATATCCTCCGCCTTGGAACAGCATGCCATGATCGAACGGCTTCTGGATGTCTCCCTCCTGATGGCCGGCAGCCTGCACCTGCAACCCAAACCCGTGGTTCTCGACACCCTCGCCCTCGACGCAGCGGCACACGCACGCTCCGCAGCAACCGCCCGCGGTGTGCAGGTGAGCGCCACCCGCTGCGACGACACCGCCAGTGTTACCGCTGACTCCCGACGCTTGCTGCAGATTCTCACCTGTCTTCTCAATCATGTCATCGCTTCCGCACCTCAGGGCGGCAGCGTCAAGGTCTGGACGGAACGCCGCGACGCGGTCATCGACCTCGGGGTTGAAAGCGGCAGCAATGACGCCGTATTCCTCCAACGGGCCCGGTCACTCACGAAGACAGTCGTCATCGGCAAGGACCGCGTCCGGAAAGACGGCCCGGGGCCGGATCTGGAAGTCTATGTCATGCAGCACCTGATCCGCTTGCACGGCGGTTCCCTTCGGGTCTCCCCCGGAAAGCGTGACCGGGGTACGCGGATCATCGCCACTCTGCCCCTTCCTCCACCCGTAGTGACCCCGCAGCCGGGCGAGTGACAACCCTCCGGCTGGAAATCCCAAACGGAAGACCTCATGGCACTTTAAGGTGAACTATAGCCGGTGTTGGTGGGGGTAGTGAGTCATTGTCCCAAATGCGTCTTAACCCGCCATACCACGCATCCCACGGCATCCCGGTAGGGCGGACTGTCCCCAGTCCGCCGCCGTGTGCGCCCCATTCGCCAACGATCACGGTATCAGCGTTTTGGGGGACCCATTCGCCGCCGAAGGCTCCAATCGTTCTCATTCTCGTAATCGTTATCGTCCTCCCTCTGATCTGATTGGAATCTGATCGGGCCGGATCCGACCCTCTGATCGAGCCTGGAAACGCGGAGGAGAACGATTACGATTACGAGAACGAGAATGATTTCAGTGGGGGTACTGATCGGGTTCCGAGCCCGCCGCGGCGCATTGGGACAATGCGCCCTACCCTTTTCCCCTGCCTAACCCACTAAACTACTCTAGTACACCTCCGCGCTCACACGGAGCGGGCGGTGGCCTTGCGCTTGGTGCGGACGGAGGGAAGCGAGGTGCCGTTCTTGCCCGCGAGCTGCGCGCGACCCGGGCGGGTCTCGGTCGGAGTCGCTGCGGGCTCAGGTGCCAGGGCGCGGCCAACATGCTCGCTGCGGTCCACCCAGCGGACGCCGAACTGGATGAGCTGCGAGGCACTGGATAGGTTCAGCTTGGCCTTCAGGTGGGCCCGGTGCGTCTCAATCGTCTTGATGCTGACATGCAGCCGGCCCGCAATCTCACGCGTCGGCACCCCGGAACCAATGAGATTCAACACCTCAAGTTCCCGGTCGCTGAGGTTGGAGACCGAGGAATCATCCCCAAGCTCCTCACCCTGCGCATAGCGGTTGAGCATCTGGCTCGCCACATGCTCGCTGACATACAGGTGCCCCTTGCGAATCCAGCGGATTGCGTCGATCACCGCAGTGGCCGCGTCCTGCTTCATCACATAGGCCTTTGCCCCCACCCGCAGCACACGCAGGGCGTACACGGACTCATCATGCATGGATAGCACCACGACCTGGATCCGGGGCTCCACCGCCTTGATGTTCTTGATGAGTTCGATGCCATTGTTGCCACGCAGGGAGATGTCGACCACGACGACGTCGGGTTTGAGCTTCAGAATGTTCTGCGTGGCGACGGCACAGTCCTCGCCCTCGCCGCAAACCTCCATATCGGCCTCGCCATTGATCAGCACCGAGAGGCCTTTCCGGAACAGGGCGTGATCATCTACAATGTAAATGCGTAATTTCATGGGCGTTGACTCCCGTTGTGTACGGCGAGGTGAGTCGCAGTGGTCATGTTGTGGATCCGGCCATCCATGAAGAGAAAGCCGGGCGTTGAGTGTGAAGCAGGGGAAGGCATAAAGTCACGATATATTAAGGTTAGGGTTGGGTGGCGGCCAACAGGGGGAGATCCATCGCCAGAAGTCCGGCAAGATGGCGGGCCAGAGCGATTTCCTCGGGCACCGCCCGGTCGGGAGTAAAGCGCTTGAGCGCCGACTCGGCGTCAGCCTTGCGGCCCAGCTCCAGCAGCACACCAGCCTCAACCAAGGCGGACTGCATGCCATCAGTTTCCAGCAAGACTTTACCTTCCAGCAGCTTCCAAGCCTCGGCGGGACGGTTTTGACGCCAGAGCGAAAAGGCATAGGCCACCCGGTGGCGGGGATCTGCGGGGGCGGCTTCAAAAATGCGGGCGGCCAGGATTTGTGCCGGTGACTCGTTGAGGCCGCAGAGCAGGCTGTAATAGACGCACCACGCCGCCTCCGCGCCCGTGGCATCGGTCTGGTTCACATACAGCCAGAGTATGCGCATCATCTCCGGTGTGCGGGCCTGACTCCGGTAGTGGGCCAGCAGTTCTGACAGCAACGCGCGATCCGTCGGGGCCGCCTCAAACCGCCGGGTGGCGATATCCATCCGCTCGGACGTCCATCCCCAGTTACCGGCGAGGGCGTCAAGGTCGCGCAACCGCCGTGAATCGCGACCCGCCGCCACCGCCGCCTGCCGCCAAGATTCGCGCGACAACGCGGTCTGCCCCATTTCCCGCCCGGCATAGGCCTGCAGGGCGTGGCGCAGATGCGGCGGTCCCTCCCAGCGGGTTCCCTGTAACAGGGACATGAGGGCCGGATAATTCCTCTCGCGGTAGTGGGCGTCGGCCAGCTGGATGTCCGTGGTGCGTTCCAGTGACCCCGGCAGCAGGTCAACCCAGCCGGTCGATTCAGCACCCCGAGCCTCCGCCTGCGCCACCAGACGCGTGCGATCATCAAGGAGCTGGTTGCGGTTCAGGAAGCCGGTGGCCGCGGTGACGAGACTGCGTTCCTCCGGCAGCATGCGCGCACGCGAAAGCTCCCGGATCAGCTCGGAGGCGCGGGCCGCCTGTCCGGTCGCAGCGGCACTGACCGCCTCCATGAGACGGGCTCCCGGGCCCAGCCGCGAGGTGGCGTCGAGACGTTCCAGGAGCGCCAGCGCCTGCGCGGGTTCACCCTGACGGTACAGAGCCATCGCGTAGGTCGTGAGGTAGGTGGCTTTCTCCGGATGCTGCCGGTGGAGATCGCGTGCGATGATCTGCGCCCGCGCCAGGTTCGTGTTCAGGAGCAGGCTGGTGTAGGCGAAATTATTACCCGCATCGGCGTTCGCGGGATCCGCCTCGGCGATGCGGGCATAGATCCGGTTCAGATTCGCCGTGTTTCCATCCCGGAACTCGCGGGCGATCAGCTGTTCGTGCACAGTCCGGTTTGTCGGGATCAGGTTGAACAGCTTCCAGAGCACATCGTGGCGCTCGGCCTCCCACTGCCAGGACTCAACGGTGCGGAGCAGCCGGACCACGCTGTTCACATCATGGCCGGTCGCGATGAGGGCGAGCCGCCACGAGTCGGCGAAGTCCACCGGTCGCGACAGCCGGCGGCAGGCATGGGCCAGCAGGGCCAGGCGCTGG
>JBGTGS010000140.1:0-4191 GCA_041746615.1 Opitutaceae bacterium
GCGGCGAGTTCACCTTGCGCACGGTCCAGCAAGGCCTGAAGGGCCGGGGTCGAAATCAAATCGGGATCGCGTTTGAGCTCCGCGATGGCACTCCGCGCCTCGTCGAGACGGCCGATGGCGGTCGTCACGATGGCGAGGTAGGCCAGGGCCTGGCCACGCCTGGCGCGGCATGACCAGGCGTTGCCGGCAATGGCGTGGGTGAGCAGGCGTGCGGCCGCAGTGGGATCTCCCTCGGCGAAGTGCAGCAGGGCGATGTTGAAGTGGGACTCCCAACCCAACTGGTTGGCATGCTGGTAGGCAGCGCGGGCCGCGGGATAATCGCCCTTGGCGAGGAGGATGTCGCCGAGTACCAGCCAGGCGTCACCCTCGGCCCAGGGGGCGTGTTGGGCCAGGGTTTCGATGGTGCCGCGGATTTCGACTTCGGCCTCGGCGAGATCACCCCGCACGGTCAGGACCTCGGCGCGATGCATGCGACAGAGGCCCGGATATCCGTCCGTTCCCTTGTCCGCAGACCAGCGGGTAAACTGATCGGTCCATTGGGTTGCCCGGTGCCAGTCGGACCGGGACATGCAACTGTAGATCACGCTGCAATAGACGAGGCCGCCGGCCCACGGGCTCAGGCCGCTGGCAACGACGGAGGCACCGGCCTCGTCGATGGCGGCAAGGCCTTCGCGGATGTGGCCGAGGTAGAGGTTGGATTCCCCGGTATAGACCAGGCCGAGGCCCTCAAGGTCGGGATCGTTGAACTGCTCACCGGTCTCGCGGGCGCGGCGAGCGAGGGCAAGCGTGTTTTCGATGTCGTTGGCCTGAAAGGCGAGCCGGGCTCCGAGAAAATCGAGGTAGCCCTTTTCGCGGCAGGGAGGCTCGTCGGCGAGCAGGCGTGTGGCGCGGTGATACCAGCCCTTGGCGAGCACCGGTTCACGCCACTCGACGCGCAAAAGTCCGAGCAGAATCGCGGTCCAGGCGGCCCGGCGCCGGTCACCGCGCACCGAGTAGGCGGCCACGGCGCGTTCGAGTTGAGGGATGGCGGCGTGGGGTTTGCCCGCACACTGGGCGGCATGGGCCCAGCGTTGCAGGTCCTCGGCGCCGAGACCCTCAATCTGGTCCACAGTCTCGAGTCGGGCCATGACCGTCTCCCAATCGCCGGCGGCGTAGGCGGTCCGTGCCTGTTCGAGGACATCCGCGCCCGCATCCGCGACGGGGATGGGCGGCTGGGCTGCGCAGAGCCGGTAGCCCTGGCGGTTGTAGGTGCGGATGACATCCTCCGCCCCGACCCCGGCCAGGGCGGTGCGGGCGAGGCTCACCGCCCGCTGGAGCGAGCCGTCCGCGACCGTCACATCAGGCCAGACGGCGTCGAGGAGTTCATCCTTCGGGACCACTCGTTCCTGATTTTTGGCGAGGAAGACGAGCAGATCGAAGACCCGCGGCTGGAGGGGCAGCACCTGCTCCCCGGCGCGCAGTTCACGCCTGGCTTCATCAATTTCGAATTGAGCAAAGCGATGGGTCATCTGGGCGCGCGCAGCGAGTCTGGCGCAACTGATAAGGAAATGATCAGCCCGCGAAAAGGACTTTTATGACACGATTGCGATACCGTGGGCGGCAACCCGAGGGGTCCGTCTCCTCCACTCAACCTCAACCTCCATCCTCTCATGAACACCTACATCATCCTCCGCCGCCGCGGCTGGTCCACCTCACCTGAACTCGAAAGAGCCGCCAGCCGCTCCAGCCGGGTGGGGGCCCAGGAAATGTCCGACCGGGTCCGCTGGCTCCGTTCCTACATCCTCAACGAGCCGGCCGGCGGACTGGGCACGGTCTGTGTCTACCAAGGCACGGACCCCGCCTCCGTGGTCGAGCACGCCCGCCGTGCGGGGCTGCCGTGCGACGAGGTCATCCCGGTGGCCGACACGGTCATCATCAACGACGACCCGGCGCTCATGCCGGCCTGAATCGTCCGACTGCAATCCAACCACTCCCACACCTCACTCCCATGAATATCGACGCCCTGCTCACCACGGCGGAACCCCTGCCGCCGCTCCCTGCCTGGGTCGGCGGTCTGGCCCTCGCCCTCTTTGCCCTTGCCTGGGCGGCGGGCGCGCCCGGTCCCGACGAAGGATCACCCGGACTGTGGCCCCCTCCCTACCATGAACTCCAAGACCATGCCTTTTAATCCCACCCGGGTCCCCGTGCCGGGGGCCTGGGTTCACTTCCATCCATCCACCATGAATACCATCCGCACCTCCCTCCCCCAGCGCATCGCCGTCCTGTTGTACGGCGTGCTATCCTATGCGATCTTCTTCGCGACGTTCTGCTACGCCGCCGGGTTTGTCGGCAATCTGTTTGTCCCGAAATCCATCGATGCTCCGCCCACCGATCCGTTCTGGCTCGCGCTGGCGGTCAACACGGCCCTGCTCGGACTCT
The DNA here is from genome assembly GCA_041746615.1 of Opitutaceae bacterium. Classification (GTDB taxonomy): domain Bacteria; phylum Verrucomicrobiota; class Verrucomicrobiia; order Opitutales; family Opitutaceae; genus CAMAXB01. The sequence goes on from JBGTGS010000140.1 coordinate 2,419, forward strand.
TTGCCGTGCAACACAGCGTGATGGCGCGACCGGTTTTCAAGCGCTGGCTGACGCGCTTCGTGCCGGAGTCGGCGGAGCGCAGCACCTACACGCTGTTGTCGTCGCTCGCGCTGATCCTGCTGTTTTGGCAATGGCGGCCGATGGGTGGGGTGATCTGGGAGATCGACAGTTTCGTTGGGGTGGTGCTGATGCACACCGGCTTTGCCTTCGGCTGGCTGCTCGTGCTGGTCACCACCTTTCTGATCAATCACTTTGATCTCTTCGGTCTGCGCCAGGTCTGGAAATTCTTCCGCGGCGTGCCGTACGAGCCGCTGCGGTTTGTGACGCCCGGGCCCTACAAGCTGGTGAGGCATCCCCTGTATGTCGGCTGGTTGTTTGCCTTCTGGTGCACGCCGGTGATGACGGTGGCGCACCTGGTCTTCGCGTTGGCGACGACGGCCTACATCCTGGTGGCGATCCGGCTGGAGGAGCGCGACCTGGTGGATATCCACGGGCGCGACTACGTGAATTACCGCCAGCGGACCCCGATGCTCGTGCCCGGAAGGTTTGGGCGGGCGTGAGGCTTGAGACGAAAAAAGGCGCGGTCCGTTTGGACCGCGCCTTTTCAGCGCTATTGCTGTTACCGCGGCGGGGGCTTGTCCTTAATCAAAAGGCCGGAGGGCGTTAGAATTCCATAGCAGGTTTGCTGGCCGTCGAGACACCAAGACCGGCCGCGCTGACGGGCGCCGGCCTTGCTTCCGGTGTGGCCAACAATCTGTGGGAGCGGCAGGCCATCGTCGAACTCATCATCCCAATCCAGCCACGTGATTCCCCCAACGGGGGCGTCGCCGCCACGAACACGTCCGGCTTGGAGAAGTGGGTGGGGTAGCCTATGGGGCGAGAGCGTCTGCAACGCGGTAAGGCATGCATCGTCCAGCTGGGTGAGTGAAGATTCCAACTCTGTTGATACTGGCCAATGGATCGGTGCGAGACCGGCATGGCTGAGCAACCAGCCATTGACGCATACGAAAAGGCGGGCGTTGCGCCAGAATGCAGGGTCGAGATCGTGGGCGATGCGCTTGGCGGTGCTGTGCGTGAAGGCACTGCCACACTTGGTTCCGAGGTGTCTGGGCGTGCGGTGACGGTCGCAGGCGGGCTTGGCTTCGAGATACTGGACATCGTGATTGCCGAGAAGGAAAACGGCCCGGGTGCCGAGTTTGCGTAGCATTTCATTTAGCCAAGAGCAGGTGGCACCCACGCCGGTGCGACGTTTAAGCGGCAAGGACGAATCAAAATAATCACCGAGAAACACGACCCGATCACATACAGGCTCTCCTGCGAGGACATCATTCACCCAAGCGATATTTTGATGAATATCAGGAAGGATGAGGCAGCGTTCGGATGCGAAATTCATCTGGTGCACGAAGGAGTAGAACCATGCAATCAGGTGACGCCAAACAATGGCGATGATTATTGGGTGTGGATCCTTGTGAAAGACTGACGCGAAAAGGCGCGGTCCAAACGGACCGCGCCTTTTTTGGGAGAAAGAGATAGAGGCAGAGGGGAGAGAAAGAATCTCCCGTCCCCCGTCTCTGAATCACATTTCCATTTGGGGGCGGGATTTTTCCGGCCAATCAATGTGGTAGAACTTGCCGCGGGGCTTGTCGGTGCGCTCGTAGGTGTGGGCGCCGAAGTAGTCGCGCTGGGCCTGGATCAGGTTGCCCGGCAGCCGCGCCCGGCGGTAGCTGTCGTAGTACGCCAGGCTGCTGGCGAACGCCGGCAGGCCGATGCCGT
>JBGTGS010000141.1:0-12456 GCA_041746615.1 Opitutaceae bacterium
GATCGACGAGCATGCGCGCGAGCGTGGCACTGCGCCGTGCGAGGTCGCGCGCGCCTTCGCGCAACTCCTCGCTGTGCATGACCTCGGCCACGTTTTTCTCCATGTCCTCGGCCGTCCAGCCGCGCGAATGGGCGACGAAGGGAAATTGAGGCAGGTGAAATCCCAACTCCGAAAAGAACGCCAGCATCTGGCCCGCCACACCCTGAATGTTGTCCTGCCCGCCCGTGATGATGAAGCCGGCGACCTTGTGGCGAATGAGCACACGGTCGCAGATCGTGATCTGGTTCTGCACGCAGTTCAACCGCTCGGCCATCTTGAAGTAGAGCGAACTCGCCTGCCCCCAGCGGATGGGCGTGGCCACCAGCACGACGTCCGCCCAGTGGACGAATGCCTCGTATATCGCCGTGAGCTCGTCGCCGGGGTCGGCCTGCGTGATCGAGCACGGCCAGGTGCAGGCCTGGGCGCTTTTCGAGTAATAGCCCTCGCACGCGCGGAACTTCAGGTCTGAAAGGCGGAGGAGTTGCGTTTCACACCCAAGCTCGTCGCGTGCGCACGCGAGCGCGACCTCGAGCAGCGCTTCCGAAGTCGAGTAGCGCGGGCTGGCGCGATCCATCATCGTCGTCGAGATGCCAGCCACGCGAACTGGACCATCAGCCCGGGCCACCGTGCGCGCGAGTGGATGCGGCACCTGCGGTCTCTTTTTTCGGGGCGATGCCGGCTCTTCGCGAACCAGCAATCGGCCGTTCTCGACCTTTACTTGGTGCGCGGGAACGGCAATGTCATCGAAGCCGGGCACGCCCAGTCCGGTGCGGCGATGAAACTTCCAGTTGTGCCATGGGCAAACGAGGTAATCGCCGTCGAGCCGGCCCTGCCCGAGCGGACCGCCCGCGTGATTGCAAAGAGTCGATACAGCGCCAAACACGTCATCCTTGCACGTGATCGCCAGCTTCAGTTTTCCCACCGCGGCTTCGCACAATCCGCGTTGTCGAAACGCTTCGGCTGGGCCGAGATCATGCCAGGTTTCGTTGCTCATGCGGAAGTCGGGGTTGGTCGAGTCAAGCTGTCGCCACCAGAGGTGGTGGTCAAGTCGGCCGGCCCGGTATCGGATCCCGCCGTTACGTCGCGATTGCCGGGCGGGGAGGCCAAGGGGGTCAATGATTCACGCTTGCTATTCCTGCTAAATGTCCGCGGCCCAACGTGGCCATCGACCAAAAGCAGGGGAGTAAACAGAGACTTTAACCATTAATCATTGACCCCTTAAGTACCACCGCGTGCAAATCGTGAGAAGCGAAAAAGAGGAAAAAGGGCTCGTGGCGGTTTGCCTCGATCCACTCGACTGATTTTTCGACCCACTTGTCAGCGAGGTCTTCGTCGCGGAATCGGGCTGCGTGGCCGCCGGTGTAGAAGCCAATTCGACTTATTCCATTGTGAATGGTGCCGTTGTGTCCGTGCGACCAATCCATCTTCAAAGTGTCGCGGTGTGTGATCCCCGTCGGATGATCCTCACTCGGCTTGGCATCGCCCACCCAGAGCGGATCTTGAGGATCGAGGTGAAGCACGCGATGATTCTCCACGTACACCTGCGGAACACGGTCGTTCGTGGTAGGGAGGAGGAAGCAATAGTCGAATCCGATTTCGAGCGGGCCTGGCTTGATCTCGCTATTCCAGCGGGGCCCTTCCTCGCCACCCAGCCCGAGATGCCATTTGCCGATAACGGCGGTCCGGTAGCCCGCTGCCTTGGCAAGATCAGCGATTGTCACGGCATCCTGGGGCACGGTCAGCTTTCCATTCGGCGGCGCAATGCCTGTACCTTTCCGGCGAAAAGCGTAGCTGCCGGTGAGAAAAGAATAGCGCGTCGGGGTGCACGTCGACGCCGAGCTATACCCGCTGGTGAAACGCCGCCCTTCGGAGGCGAGCCGATCGATGTGCGGCGTCTTGAACGCGGTCGCTCCGTACGCGGATACGTCACCATAGCCGAGGTCGTCGGCCATGATCACGATGATATTCGGTTTGTCGGCCGCGAAGGCGGGGCAACCGAACGCAAGTGTGGCGAGGAGGAGGCGGAGGAGGAATCGTCGATGCATGTTAAAATCAAAGCGTTACGGGCAGGCAAAAATAAGTTTTCACAGTCCAGGGTAAGGCTCGGTAAGAACATAGGGTCCGTTCGGCACTTTGGTCGAGCTGTGAAAAAGGGTCGTATCCCCGTCGCGCGCCTTGAAGTAACCCCGCCTTAACTTAGTGCCATTCGCGTTTGACCGCTTTGGCTTGGCGGCGTAAGAATGTGCACCACAAGCCAGTTTTTCATTACTCAACCGAGAATAGCCATCGTCAAAACCGCCGAGGCCCCGCCGGCCACCATTGAGTGGTAGTACAGGGCCGAATACCCTAACCCACACCGGAGTTAACCATGAAACACGCCCCATCCAACCCGATCCGAACTCGCCGAGTCTCGCACCTTTTCATGCTGGGCGCGCCGCTGCTCGCGGTCGCGCTCATGAGCGTCCAAGCCTTAGCCCATCACGGCTGGGAGTGGGCCGAAGAGAAGCAAACCGAGTTGAAGGGTACGATCCAGAACATCTCCATGGCACCGCCCCACCCGGTGCTGCATGTGAATATGTCCGACGGCCTGTGGCAGGTTGACCTGGGTAACCCCAACCAGACGGCGAGATCCGGATTTACTGCGGAATCCGCCAAGGTAGGCGACGCCATCACGGTGCTAGGCAACCGCTCGCTGGAGAAGGACAAGAAGCACATTAAGGCCGTGCGCATCACGGTGGGCGGCAAAAACTTCGATTTGTACCCCGAGCGCATCGGCAAGGAATGACCGGTACTGCGGCCCGTGGTTGAATGGATCAGCGAGTGGCCACCCTCGGTGTGGCTGCAGCAATCCGCTAACGCGTATCTGCTGGTAAATGCCGCGCACATTCTCGGCATTGGTCTGCTGGTGGGTGCGATTCTACCCTTGGACCTGCGGCTGATGGGCTGCTTTCGCCGCACACCTCTGGATGTGCTTGGCCCATTTTTGCGGCGCAGCGCCGCCACGGGTCTCGCCATCGCCATCCTCACTGGTGTCTGGCTGTTCTCGGTCAATCCCGCCGAGTACCTGGCCAACGATGCCTTCCGATGGAAGCTGGCGCTATTGGCGATGGCCCTGTGCAATATCGCGTACCAGCACCTCCACGGGGAAGATCGAACATTGTCGGCGGTCGCGCCCTCTACCCGCGTCGTGGCGGCAATCTCGTTTTGCCTTTGGCTGGCGGTGTTGGTCGCGGGGCGCTGGATTGGTTTTCTGTAGCTCGAAAAAGGGGTCGGGGCGTTAAATCGTTAAATTCGGCGGGCCTCACACAAGTAAACCCGGACCGACGCGGGACTTCCCATGTGAAGCGTCTTGGCAATCCACGAGCATGAGGCTCCCGTGGATTCGCGTAGCGCGAATGCGATCTCGCGTTTCCAAGGCGCCCCTTTCCGATCACGCGAGAGGTCGGAAGCACGACGCTTCATCTTCTTTAACTTCGCAGCGAGGGCCTCGGCCCAGCATGCCTCCTTGAGAGACTGGATCTCCACTTGGTCAGCTCCAACCGCCAAGCTTCGCGTGTCGAGATCTCGTGCTACGGCCCTGCACCAACCAGTTGTGCCGATCGCCCAACCCGTGCTCATACGATCAAAGCCGAGCCGAGATTGGGCCTGCTCGTCCGCACCCAAGGCAATCAGTCCGGCGATGCAGTCAGCCCACCCTTCGGCGTTGTCGAGCAGCCCGCGTTGCCCGAGGCTATCCTTTCCCGTCAACCACTGGGGACGCCCCTCCATCGAAAACAACTTCAAGCTGCTCCATCGATAGCGGGCGACATCAGCCGGCAGGACCGCATGCGCCCGGACGGGATTGAGATGAATGTAATCAGCCACCCTCGCCAGCGCGGCCGCATCCTCAATCAAGAGTGCCCGATAGCGGCCCTGAAACACGTGTCCCTGCTCCCTCCTGAACCGGTTGAAACGGATCGCGAAGGTGCTGAGGAGCCAGTGCATGCCATCCGTCAGGTTCGGCAGGGGCGTCTCGAGCGCCAAGTGAAAGTGGTTTCGCATGATCACGTACGCGTGAATTTTCCACCCATAGCGCTCGCACGCACTCCCCAACACAGCCGTGAACGCCTCACATGCCCCTTCCGTTTCGAAAACATCGCTACGGTAGTTCCCGCGATTGATCACGTGATACAGCGCGTTCCGATCTTGAATCCGTTGCCGCCGTGGCATTCCTCCTGCAAATCATCTGCTTTTTAGCAGTCAAGTTGCAAGTATTACCCCAAGGCGTCCCGAACGCTTTTCCCCAACCAATTTAACGTTTTAACGCCCCGACCCCTTCGGCTTGGCCCCGGACACCGATGGCTTGGGCCAAATTTAACGTTTTAACGCCCCGACCCCTTCGGCTCGGCCCCGCTAGCTGGCCCAACGTCTAGAAGCTCCGCATATTAGGTCATGCCGTCCCATGTTACATTCTCTCTAGAATTGATTGATCACCACGCGTACCATCACGGGATTTTCCATCTAGACCCCGTCCGTCACGCTATTTGTATCATGTAACAGCATGACCCCCTAGGCCCGGCTACTTCTGAGCTGGCCCCGAGGCCCGGCGAGGACCCTCGGTAGGAACCTGCGGAGGAACTCATTAGTCTCGGATGATAGAGAGTCGTAGAACCCCCAAGCTTCTACAACTGCCAAATGACGATCGGAATGAAACACTTCTCCCAAAAAAGCACGCAACGCATTGATTCTTTCGCCACAGGTGGGATGGCCACTGGCCGGCTCCGACAACCGCTCGCCCTTCCCCCGACAACGAAGGTCTCGCGCGTACTCACTGATCTCGATCGCTCGCAAAAACAACAAGGCGCCGATACCGATCGTCCCAGCAAAGTTCTTCTCCTTGCGAGCAGCTAAACGCGAAAGCACAAATCCCAATCTATCACAGAAAAACTCCAATTCCCGGACCGCCGCAGCGTTCAATTGCCCACGAGCTTTTAGTGTCAGTTGATGCGCGACGATGTGCGCGTACTCGTGAGCAAGGACAAAACACTCCATCGCCCAGAGGACATCAACCCAATGGGCAATATCCAGATTTAGCGGAATCCGCTCGGCACATGCTAGCGTTCCGAACTCAGCGTAAACAGCGGCAAGTTTCGCCGCTCTTTGCAAGCCCTGTCCAGACTCACACTGAGCAGACATAAACTCCTCCGGTGTCCGTCGACGGAGCGCCCTGTCCCGATCGAACATCGGCGTCGCCAAAAGAGTGTACACCTTGGCCCAGCAGCTCGCAAACATAGCCGTCCCCGGGCCAATAAAGATATAATGGGTGCCCGAATCCACGGGATATGAGGCCGGGCTCGGCGAGACATCGGTCCTCCGGGCCCGATGGGGTCAGGGCGCGTAATGTTGTATTTCAACGACGCATCTTGGCGAAGAGGGACCGCACGGACCCCTCCGCGCCCAGATTCAGTTTCCGGGAAAGCCAGCCGATCGACGCTCCGCTGGCCGCGCGAACGTCATACGCCAGCCGGATTTTCCAGACTTTCGTCTTCCGGTCCGCGAGCGCTTCCTCCCGGGATCGACCCTGGTTACTCAAGCATCTCTCGAGTGCCAACTGCCACCGGGCTTCCCGAATAGCTGCGGCATCTTCACCCGTTAGACCGGCGAACGAATCTCCCAGCGCACGCTCCCTCGCAATCGCTCGCTGCCAGTCGTTCGACCCGATAGCCCACCCGGAAGAAAACCCGTCAAATCCGAGACGCTTCTGCTCCTCGAGGTTCGAGGCCAGTTCCATCAGGTGAGCCGCATAACCGGCCCAGCCCCCGGCCGAGTCATCCCATCCGCGCCCACCCAAGGCTCCGGCGGGGTCCAAGCCCGGAAAGAGGTCGTTGCGCAGAAACCGCGACAAGCTGCTCCAGGGAAAGTCTCCCACACGATCGGCAGGAACGACGTGGGCACGAACCGGGTTGAGGTGCACATAGTCGACCACAATTCCCATAACACGGTAGTCTTCAATCGGAAGGGCCTGGAAGCGGCCTTGGAACAGATGCCCGCGCTCGCTCCGGTACCGGTTAAACCGAATCGCGAAGGTGCACAGCAGCCAATGCATGCCCTGGCTCAAGTTCGCATGCGGCGTCTCCAGCACGAGGTGGAAGTGATTCCTCATGACGACATAGGCCTGCAGGCGCCAGCCGTGCTTCGCTACGGCCTCCTCGAGCGTGGCAACAAATGACTGTGCCGCTCCATCCGTCTCAAATACATCACGTCGATAGTTTCCACGGTTGATCACGTGGTACATCCCGTCCGCGTTCTCCCATCGCAGAGGTCTTGCCATGGATTTGCTTTGTCGCAAATCGCTGGCCTTTTCAAGCTCCCCGCCCTTCCGCCCCAAAAATACAACATTACGCGCCCTGACCCCGTCCGGCTTGGCCCCAAAAATACAACATTACGCGCCCTGACCCCGTCCGGCTTGGCCCTCAAAGGAGGGGGCAATTCGGGGTACGGAGGCAAAAATAACGGCTCGAGTATTGGAGTTGAGCGCCGGGGCTAATCTAATCTCGGTGAAGAAGTATGCTACATTGACAGACGATTTCCTCGCTCGAATCCAAGAGCTACAACATGAATGCACTGGAGGCGCCTTTGAAACGACTACTCGCCAGCCCGATCTCTTAAGGCTGCGAAGGATCGTTTTTCTAACTGGCCACCTTGCTGCCGATTTACGTCGATTGAAATTGTGATTTTAACGGTCGGCGTTGAGTGAAAACGTCAGCTCGGGTGCCGTCTGGACGGTCTTGATGTGAGGAAGAGTGTTTATACGAGAGATATGATATCTCTGGTCAAAAATTTCGGATCGGTCCGACGGGGTCAGTGCGCGTAATGTTGTATTTCAACGACCCCTCTTGGCGAAGAGCGATCGCACAGCGCACAGACCCTTCCGCACCCAGATTCAGTTTCCGGGAAATCCAGCCGATCGACGCTCCACTGGCCGCGCGAACGTCATACGCCAGCCGGCTTTTCCAGTCTTTCGTTTTTCCGGGCAGCGAGCGCCTCCTTCCGGGTTCGACCTTCAGTCTTCAAGTGTTCCTCAAGTGAGTAGCGCCACCGGCCCCCCGAATCGCCGCGGCGTCTTCACCCACTAAACCAGCGAACGAAACTCCCATCGCAGCGGTCTCCCCGTGGCTCTGCATTGGCGCAATTCGCCGGCTTTTCCACGCTTCGCAACTCCTGCCTAAAAAATACAACATTACTCGCGCCGACCCCGTCTGGCTTGCCGGGCCTTAACCTCCCGGTTTTGCTGCATGCTTTGTTGCTTCAACCGCCCCCTTTACGAGGTGCGTTGCCTCATCCGTCGGGGAAACCGTCAGCTGGTGTTGATCGTAAATTCGGCCGGGCGGGGTGGCGATCGTGTTAAGAGTATCGCTGCACAGCTTTGCGAGTGGAGGGTTCGATGCAACAGTCGAGCCGATCTCCGACAATTGTTTATGAAATCCCAAGAATGAGGATGCGACAGCGGATTTATATCCATAATCCTCCTCCAGACGCTTCGCCAACGCGGATTCACGGCTAGCATGTAAGGCAAGCCATACGAGAGCACCAGCTATGGGTAGTCGAGCAAGCCACAACCGAACGAGTTCTTCATGGCTCGGCGTTTGCCCCGTCTGCAATGTGTTCCAGAGTCCCGTGGCGGCTAGCACGACGATCGCGAATACTGAGACTACGAATAATAACTGCCATCGACCATGAGGTTTTAAGAATGTAAGACGCCGTGCGTCGAATGCCTGTGCCAAGCCTGCACTTGTCGCGCCGGGGAGAAGGCGAGTGATTTCTTTCAACTGCGCTTGGCACTGCTTCTCAAGATCCGCAAGCCTTGCTTCATATCCGGAAACGCGCTCCTCGATGATCGCTGATTTATCTGCCAGACTTTTCGCTGTCGCTGCAGAGTTCTCAGCTACCTTCCGGGCGGACTCGATTGCGGCGGCATCTGCATCCGTTGAGCCTTTTACCGTTCTGACATTCGTCAGGAGTACTGCGGCCGCGTCAGCTGCCGACTGAGCGCGAGTTTTATGACCTTCTGCTTCAGTTGCTTGCTGCGTGGATGCAGTGAGGGTGCGATCTAGCCCCGCACGGACCGTGTCCGCATGCTCTTGAGCTTTTTGTATATGAGCTGACTTCGTAGCGATCACGGCCTGTTCATCCGTGATTTGTGTCTTAGCTGCCATTGCCGAGGTGGCGACCGCCACAACCTCCGCTTGCTTAGCTTGCATATCGAGCAGAGCCGTAGTGGCGGACTTATGTAATTCGGCAATCGCCGTTGACGCGCCTATGGCTGATTCTTCCATCGCCTTAATTGCGGCGAGAATCGTTTCAGCAGCCGTATCAACCACCTCCGCGCTGGATTGATTATCACTATTATTCATTATGGGGAGACCTGCGGACGCTCGTGTAGTTCATCGCCCTCATTGAGTCGGCGCTGAGCTTGCGATCGTTATAGAAGCGAGGGCGGGATCCGCAACCACAGCCGGCTCCTTTTTCTCTGCCTTTTGCTGGCGGGTGACAGCACGGGCGATCTGCTTTTGTGCTTCCCCAAACTTTTCGCCATCCAGCACCTCCCTCTTGATCACTTCTTGGCGAAGGACCTCGGCAATTTGGTCGGCATCTATACGGACATCTGGTGAAAGTTTCTTTAGTTCCCGACGCATCACGGCCAGCACTGGATCGCTTAATGTGATTGCGCCGACACAAAACCGACTGAGCGCTTGCTTCTGCTGGTGGAAATCGCCCACAGCGGACTTCGCCCATCCCTCTTTCGTAAGGAGATAAAGAAATTGAAGATGATCGTCGTTTTTCGGGTTCAAGGCCATGAAATCGAAGTCACAGACCAGTTCCTGGCCGATTGGCTTGGCAAAAATCACTTTATAGATCCGCCACTGTATTCCGTTTGTCAGCACGACCCAATCCACACCCTGATTGGCCGCATAATCGATCGCCTGCTTAACCTGAAGATCTCTGAGCTCAATCCCTGGGGCCTTCACCTCCACCAGCACCTCAATCTTATTCTCCAACTTGATCGCCAGGTCACAGTAGGTTCCCCGGATCGCAAACTCGCTGGTTATCTCGAAATACTTGTCGTACCCGAAAACCTCCGCGAAGACATCATTCAAAATGACGACGAGGTCCGATTCGTTCACGTCACGCGATTTCGCGGCGGCTAATATGGGCTGAAACTTCTTGAGACCGGCCACTAGCCGGTCTCCGACACGCTTGGGGATGTTAGCCATAACTGCTGGAAAGTTAAGGATGCGGGAGCGGGGACGGGCTAATATCGGGGAATCCCCGATATTCTTGCAATCCCCTATTTGCAAAAGGGCTAAATAAGCGGGTGCCGGGCTACGGCAAACGTTTCGGTACGGGCCGGCGATGCCGGCACTGACCCGCAGGTCAGGCTAACGCCTCACGCGGCATGCGTGAGTTCGGAAGCGGGGCGGATCTTGGCGGTGAGTTGCTTCTTTTTCTTCGCCAGCGCCCGGAAGTCGCACTCGACCTGGAGGCCGTGCCAAAACTCAGCGGTTTGTCCGAAAAAGGCACCAAAGCGGATCGACATCGACGGCGTGATCGCACGACGACCCAACACGATCTCATTGACCGCCCGGGGCGGCACCCCAATGGCGCGGGCCATGGCGTTCTGCGAGATGCTCATGGGTTTTAGGTACTCCTCCAAGAGGATTTCTCCGGGTGTGATCTGCGGGTTCATGCTATAACGTGTAACGTTATAGGTGCAGATTTCAATGGTAATCTATGATGGCGACTTCGGCCGGTCCGGCCTCCGTCCAACGAAATACGATACGCCATTGGTCGTTTACACGGATGGAGTGAAGTCCACGACGGTCACCCTTGAGCGCCTCAAGCCGGTTGCCGGGAGGAACGGCGAGGTCGGTCAAATGCCCAGCGTGGTTGAGCTGAATGAGCTTTCGTAGGGCGATGCGAGCAACGGAAGCGAACCGGCGGTTTTTCTCGTCATGAAACAGTTCCTCCGTGTCACGATTTGCAAAGGATTGGATCATTTGGCTGGATGGTTGGGGGCAAAAAGAAGCCCCGACGTTTCCGTCGGGGCAAATTCGCCAATGGCGCCTACTGACAGGCTTCGCACTCCTCGCCATTCTTCATGGCCCGCCAGAGGCGGGTAAACCTCAAGGAGCACACGCTTAGAAGCAGGCGTACCCGTCTCATTGACATGCTTCACATTCCTCACCGTTTTTCATAGCTTCAATCGAGCAGACGCGTTTCTCATCCGCCGTGTAGGTTTTTTTGCCGGAGGCTGCGGAGGATGCCGCTGACGCGGTCGCCATGGCGGAGACGCTGTGGGTGCCGCCGGCGTCGCCGGAATTTTGGCCACCCAGAGAACCTTCGCTGACGGCGCCGCGCATTTCTTTTTTCACGCCGACCGTGGCTTTCTCGATGTTGGAGGCGCCGAGGGTGCGGAGGTAGTAGGTGGTCTTGAGGCCGGCGTGCCAGGCGTGGCGGTACATGTGGCTGAGGGTCTTTAGGTCGGGGGTCTTCAACCAGAGGTTCACCGACTGGCTTTGGTCGATCCACTTCTGGCGGCGCGCTCCCGCCTCCACCACCCACTTGGGGTCGATGTCGAAGGCCGTGAGGTACTTCGCCTTGAGGTCGGCCGGGATGGCGTCGATGTCCTTCAGGTCGCCGTCAAAGTACTTGAGGTTGTCGATCATCTCCTGGTTCCACAGGCCGCGGGCCTTGAGGTCCTTCACGAGGAAGGGATTCAGGACGATGAACTCGCCGGAGAGGTTGGATTTGACGAAGAGGTTCTTGTAGCTGGGCTCGATGCAGGGGCTCGTGGCCGTGATGTTCGAGATCGTGGCCGTGGGCGCGATGGCGAGGACGTTGCTGTTGCGCATGCCGTGCTTGGCGATCTTCGCGCGCAGCGGTGTCCAATCCATGCGGCCGCCGCGGGGCACCTCGACGGGCACTCCCCTCTCCTGCTCGAGGAGATCAAGGGTGTCCTGCGGGAGGAGGCCGCGGTCCCACTTCGAGCCTTTGTAGCTGGAGTAGGTGCCGCGCTCAGCCGCGAGGTCGCTGGAGGCCTCGTAGGCGTAGTAGGCGATGGCTTCCATGGCCTCGTCGTTGAACTCGACGGCGGCGTCGGAGGCGAAGGGGATGCCCTTGATGTAGAGGGCGTGGGCGAGGCCCATGACGCCGAGGCCGATGGGACGGTGGCGGCGGTTGGATGTCTCGGCGGCCTTCGTCGGGTAGAAGTTGATGTCGATGACGTTGTCGAGGGCGCGGACTGCGGTCTGGATGGTCTCGCGGAGCTTCTTGTGGTCGAGCGCGCCGTCGGGCAGGAGGTGGTTGTCGAGGATGACGGAGCCGAGGTTGCAGACGGCGGTCTCGTCGTTCGACGTGTTGAGCGTGATCTCGGTATTCTTCGTGATCAGGCCGTTGACCGTCCAGGAATGTTCGTCGGTGAAGACCTGAAGGCAGAATGCGTCCTCGTTGGGAAGCTGTTCAAGCGCCTCGAACGTGGCGTGCAGCTTTTGCGCATAGCCGGGCTTCTCAAGGTTGACGAGGAATCGCGCGTTCTGGCGGAGGGAACCAACGCCAGTGAGGTTCTCGAGAATGCGGCAGCCCTGGATCGAGGTGACGTGGAGGCGGAAGAGTTCCGATTGCCAGTATTCGCGAGTGCCACCAGCGCCATCAGGCATCTCGACGAGGCCGGCCTCTCGCATCTTCGTGAGCGAGGATTTGATGCCGAAATTGGCGAGGAGGATCTGGATTTCCTCGAGGAAGGGCCGGCTGATCGAAGCAAGCGAGCTGGTGGTGACATCGCCGGTGGCTTCGACAGTTGCGTCCGCGGCATAGAGGCCGCGCAGATAGGCGGCTGCGGTCTCGCGGGTGCCGGTCCAGACGAATTCAGGCACGCGGAGCTTCGTCTCACGGTTGAAACCACGAGCGGCGAGCAAGCGGGCGAGCGGCGCGGAGGCGAGACGGCGCTTGTACTCGTCGCCAACAAAGCGCGGTGTGCGAGTCGAGGTGGTGCGGAAGCTGGCCTCATCGTCGGCCAAGACCCGGGCGACACACTCCTCAATCTCGGGAATGAGAGCGTATTCCTGCGCCCAAACGTCGATCAACACAGACGTCGTGCCTTCGCGAACCATGAACGTGCCGTCGCCGGCAATGATACCGCAGAGTAATGCTGCATCGGCGGCCCCGACGGTGCCCCACAATCCCTCACCTTGCTGAATCTCGATGAGGTCACCACGCTTAAGTTCCTGAGCCTCGACCCAGCCGCGACCAACGACCCACACCTTGTGATCGGGAGTGACCTTATGGTTGTAGCCCTCCTTGGTGACGATGCGCACGATAGGCGCATCAGGGCGCGGGAGGAGCATGGGACCGGCCGAGACCTGGCCGCTGCGGCCGAAG
>JBGTGS010000142.1:0-13786 GCA_041746615.1 Opitutaceae bacterium
TGCGGGCCTCGGCCTCGCGGCGCTCGAGTTCCGCATTTTCGGCGTCGGCCCGCTCGGCGGCGAGTCGTTGTTCAACCCCGGTTTGATAGGAGCGGTAGCCGAAGATGGCGGCAACCACGAGCAGAATGGCGAGGATGGCGACAATGACGTTCTTGTTCATGAGAGGTTGGACTCGTTGCAACGGAATGGGTTCGCTCAGGTCCGACATTTTCCGTGCAGAAATGCGGAGGCCGGCAGGTTACATCGCGAAGGTAGGTCCCGTTGCGGCGTCCGGCCAGCAAATTTGCCGCCGATTCACCGGCGCGGATTCTTTATGAAAATGTAATTGGCCAAAAATCCGAGTCCCAGCATGCCGCCCAGGGTCCGCATGTTTCTCATCGCACCCACCACGCTCGAAAGCGGACTGGCTGCGGATTCATGCACCCGCACCAGCAAAAGGCAGGCGAGCAATGCCAGCGTTGGCTGCAGGAGAAAGGCAGTCTGATACACACGGAGGGATTCCGTGCCTCCGGCCAGCAGTCGCCCCAGCGTCCAGCCACCCGCAATCGGGGCGATGGCCGTCACGAGGGATGTGATCGCCAGATTCACGCTGATCGCCAGGGTCTTGGCCTTTGGCGGGATCAATTTGAGCTGAATGTTGAAGAGCCCCAGGGTGAACCCCGCCACAATCACGCCGCCAAAGCCCCACATGTAATAGAGCAGCCAGGAATTGTCGGGATTGAGAATGCACCAAAGGAAATTTTGCAGCTGCCAGGCAATCATGCAAAACAGCATGACGGGCTTGTTGCCAAAGCGGTCTGCGAGCGCGCCCCAGGCAGGGTAGGAGAGCGCTCCGCCCACGCTCACAAGGATTACCAGCACGCTGATGTCGCCGACGGTCCAGCCCAATTCATTGTACATGAACACGGCATAGAACGGGCCGAAGCAGTTGGCTGCGAATCCCCAGGCTGCGCCGTAGGCGACGAACCACAGAAAGGCGGGTGTGTCCATCAACACCTTGAGTTGGGTCCGCCACGGCGGCCGTTTCTCCAACCTGACCGTACCCAAATCGGTCCGGATGCGATGCTGCAGGAGGACGGAAACCATGCGCATAACCACCGAGGCGAGGAGCAGAAACTGGAAAGCCCGCACCGAACCCGCGTTCCGCTCGATCAGGTAACCCACCGTGAGGATAAAGATGATCTGGGCGATTTGCATGATGCGGTTGCGGAACCCGAAATACTTGCCGTGCAATTTCCGGGGTACCCACTCCTGGATCCATGACATCCAGCTGACGCTAGAAAATGCCGTCACGGCGGCAGACACCGAGAAAATCAACAGGAACCAGGGTCCGCTCACTTCCGGAGCATCCGGGGGCAAGAAGGCGAGAGCAGCGGCCAGCGTTCCCCAGCAGAGCACCTGGAGGGTGCAAAAAATCAGCGTCACCGTCTTGGCCGCGAAGATCCGGTCCATGAAAGGCATCAGGAAGGCCTGGCCAAAATTGCCCCAGAACGGCAGTGACACGATCAGTCCGTAGGTGGCCGGGGGCAGGTTGAAGAGTCCTGCGAGGAGGGCCGCGATCACAAAATTCCCCGGTTGCAGCAGGTAAACAAGCGGGGTGGCGGTCAGACCGTCCCAAGTGCACAAGCGGAGATTGCGGCGAAGATGGGACATTGCGGTTTGGATGGCGTAGGCTGGACTGAACATCAATGAGCATGGGTACCCCGATGGAAGCCAAAGTATTCGAAACGAAAAATACCGTGGCGCTTGCCCGCAGTCTGCTTGGAAAGCTGCTGGTTCGCGTTGAACCCCCGGGTATTGAGGTTCGCTGCCGGATCTCCGAGACCGAGGCTTATGATGGCAGGCGTGATCTGGCCTGCCATGCTTCGAAGGGACGGACCCCGCGCACCGAGGTCATGTTCGCGCCCGGCGGGGTCTGGTATGTTTATCTCTGTTATGGTGTGCACGAGTTGCTTAATCTCGTAACAGGCCCGGAAGGCTATCCGGCTGCCGTGCTTATCCGTGGTCTTGAAGAGGTCACGGGTCCGGGCCGGCTGACCCGCCGGCTGGGCATAAGCCGTCGGCTGAACGGCCAGCCCGCATCCGTTGTCTCGGGCTTGTGGCTTGAGGACGACGGTTTCGTCCCGCCCACGCGCGCGGTGAAGGCCACGCCTCGCATTGGCGTCGAATACGCCGGCCCGCTCTGGGCCGCGAAAAAGTGGCGCTTCATCTGGACGCCTTGAAGGTTGCCCCTCGCGGCAACCTACGTGGAGCAAGCGCAGCTGACGCTGATCCTGAGGTAGTTTTATCCGCCTGAATCCATGTAATCCGTGGTCAAAATGGCTGCGAAATCGGGGTTTGGAAGTTTGGGATTTCCCCTAAGGGGCACGCGGTTGGATGGGGGCGGGCGATACCGTGCGTTCCTGGAGCAGCAGGGTGGCCGTGCCGTACTTCAGCTTCAACTGCATCCGAACCGGGAGGCGTTCGCCATCCTGGGAAATCCAAACCTTGATCTCGCCACCACGCTCAAAAATCCCGCGCGGTTCCTCCTTCTCCATCCGGGGCACCATGCGCAACGCCTTGAACGTGCCCAGAGGGGTTTTGACGTTCTCATAGGCCTCGGCGTGCAGGGTGAGGGGGAAGAACTCCCTCGCAAAATGCACCAGCAGGTCCCGCGATTCCCCCGGTTGGATTTCCCAGTGGCGGGGAGCCACCAGACTGGTGATCAAATCAATCGGGTTACCCTCCGGTATTTCCAGATCGGTATTGCGATGGGGACGTTGGGTGTCGCGGTGCGAAGCGATGCCCTGCTCGTAGTCGAAGTCGGTGCGGCTCTCGGACTGCCGGCTGCCGGCCGAGCCCTTCTCCCAGGAATAGACGACCCGGCCCGTTTCGCGGTCGATGACGACCTCGCCTTCGTCATCGTAACGGTAGAATCCGCGGACGAGACCGCGGGACGACGTGGTGGTGGTGATGCGCATGACCGGCCGGCCATCAACGGTGTCGGCCCGGGCCGTGATGGTGATCAGCCCGGCATTGCTGAGCAAACCCCAGCCGGCACGATAAACATAGCGGTCACCATCGGCAAAGGCAATGAAGGGCTCGGCGTGGGCAGGAGAGCCGGCAATCAGGATCATGGCGAGTACGGGAAGCAGTCGGAAATTCATGAGGCAATGGGATCGGGGAGGTTCCCCGCACATCATAGACCGCTAAAAACCGTCCGGGTGCAAACGTTCATGGAATCACCCTTTCATGACGCGGTGGGTGCCAGCCCGAGATCCAGCTGATTATCCTCGCCCAGGGCCCAGGCTTCAATTCCGCGCTCCCGCAAAGTTCTCGCAAAATCACCGGCGAAGCCATGAACCGTGTAAACGAGGCGAGGCTGCACGCGCTCCACGAAAGCCAGCAATTCGGGAAAGTCCGCGTGATCCGAAAGCGGGAAAGCCGCATCGCAGCGATAGCGATACAACGCCCCCGGGTCGAGGGCCCAGCCGCTGATCATCGCCGTGCGGGACGAGGGGATTTGCGCGAGCAGGCCGGTGCGGGGTGCATGGGGTGGACAGATCACCACCTGCCCGGCCAGTGCGTCCGGATCGAACTCGCGACAGGGCGGCAGCCGCATTCCGAGATCTTCGTAGATGCGTGTCATCTTCAACCCCTGGGGGTGGAGCATCATCGACATGCCGGCCGCGCCTAGTCCGGCGATAAGTTCCTGGGTCTTGCCCAGACTATAGGCAAAGAGGATGGGAGTCGCGGCATCGGCCAGGGCCTGCCTGCAGAAATCGATGATCGCCACGAATACCTCATCCGCCGGCGGCATCGTATAACGGGGGCGTCCGAAGGTTGTCTCCATGATGAGAACATCCGCGGGTGGTGTCGTGCAGGATTCGGCTGCGAGGCCTGTTCTCAGCTTGAAGTCACCCGTATAAAGCAGGGTTCCATGGGCCTCATGCTCCAAGTGGCACTGGGCCGAGCCGAGGATGTGGCCGGCCGGATGCAAAGTGACCACGGTGCCCGGGGCGAGTTGTTCACGCTGGCCAAACGGCAGCCGGTGCTCGGTCCGTCGGGAGGAAGGCAGCCGGGTCTGCATCAGACGGGCGGTTGCCGGCGTGCACAGGATCTCCTGGTGGCGGGCAATGTGATCAGCATGGGCGTGCGACACGAAGGAGCGCGGCGAAGGCCGCGAGCCATCCAAGTGCCATCCAATCTGGGGCAGGTACACCCCTTTGTCAGCCGTCACATCCCACGCCATGAGTGCTCATCAGAATTGCAAATGCTCGCCCGGGCAAGCGGCGCCTCGTTTGGAGGAGAGTTTGCGCCGCTGCAGATGGAGGCGCCTATCGCAGACCAAGTACCGCAAATCCGAATGCCAGCAGCACCAGCAGACCAGCCACAACCCAATACCAAGCCAAACCACCCCCAGGTCGCCGGTGCGCCGTTTCGTCTTGGTCGTCGGACCAGGCTTCCTCCGGCAGATTCAAGCCGTCGTAGATCGATTGTTCCCTCCACCCGGTGCGCTCGTCAGCACCGCATGCAGGGCAGGCCCGGGCATGTCGGGGAATATCCGCCCCGCAAACCGCGCATTCCGATGGATGATCGGATGCCCGCCCACTCATGACAGCGGCGAGAAGTACTTTCGCTGCGCCAGCCGCCACGCGGTGACAAAGAACGCCGTCAACGGAATGGCCAGGATCATGCCGAAAATACCATTGAGTGCCGTGCCCCAGAAGAAGATGGCCACGATGATGGTCACCGGATGCAGGCCGGTGCGATCACCCATGATCTTGGGGGTGAGCAGCCAGCTTTCCAGCAACTGCACCGCGACGAATACCGTGAGTACAAGGCCGACGAGCGACCAGCCTCCGCCGGGCTGGAGGAAGGCGAGGGGCAGGGCGATGCTCAGACCGATCATGGTGCCGAGATAAGGCACGATGTTGAGTACGCCGAGGAACAGACCGATAAAGAGGCCGAAGCGCAGTCCGACCAGCGAGAAGCCGAGGGCGAGCAGGGCGCCCATGATCAGCCCGATGATCAGCTGCCCGCGAAAAAAGGAGACCACGATGGCGATGAACTCCCGGACCAGGAAGATCACGTCCTTGCGGACGTCTTCAGTGAGGAAAGGCAGATGCTCGCCGAGATGGCGCGTAGGCTCGCCCCGGGACAGCAGGAAGAAGAACAGGTAGATCGGCACGATGGCCAGATGGGCGACGAACCCGAACACACCGAGGGCGCCAACCCCTGCGGCCTTGAGTGAAGGTAGTGCCTGGCCGATCATCCCCTGGGCCTCGGCGGTCAGACCGTCCACCATACGACGCACCGTCGGGTTGGCCAGCTGCCGTTCGGCCATTCCCAGCCACTCCGGAAAGTTGTTCCTGAAATAATCCAACGCCCGAATCCAGAAGTCCGGAATGAAGGCGATGAAATCCAGGATCTGCTGCACCAAGGGCGGCGTGATGAGCAGCATCAGCCCGGCCAGCACCAGGATGAACAGACCATAAAGACAGAATACGGCCGTCAGACGTCCGAGGTTAAGGCGGTCTTGAAAACCGTCCACCAAGGGGCGGAGCATGAGGGCAAGAATGCCGGCGGCGGCGAGCGGCCAGAGGACACCGGAAAAATGCCCCAACAGCCGGCCGAGCACAATAAAGCCAAAGACGATGGCGGTTCCGATGACAATGAAGGCAAACAGCCCGGCGGCCACGCCCACCACCCGGCGCTGGCCGTTTGTGAGGATCTGGTTGGATGCGGGTTCAGTCATTACGCGCCTCCACAGCTACGAACCCCGCGCCCAGACGCCAGAGTAAACGGTGCGGGTAACGTTTGCGAAAACATCCGGGCTACAGCCCGATCAGGGCTCTGGCGGTGGCGAAGGCGTCGTCGGACAATACGGGTTCGGCGGGGTGGTCCTCGAAGCGCAGGGGTAGTTCGGTCCAGGATTTGCAGCCGGCCATTTCGGCGGTGGGTTTCAGCAGGACCGGCTGGGTCAGGCGATGAACCCGCACGAGCAGTGCGTGGATGCCCGGAGGCTGGGCCCAGGCGAAGCGCTCTCGCACAACGCTCTCCAACCAGAAATGAAACGGATCCAATCGGGCCACGGCTGCCCAGTCAGACAGGAAGGTTGCAGCCACCACGTCGGCGAAGGCGGTGATCGGAATCATACCGGCTGAGGCAGGGTCGGAGTCGGCTGGGAACCAGCGGGCGGCCTCTGGCTTGGTTCGGTCACGTTGAGCGTGAAAAGCGGTAGGGAAGAGCCAGAAACGTTCCGCTTGAACCTGGAAGCCACCTTGACCCTCGGAGATCCCACCCTTCCGCAGGATCAGGGTTTGCTCACCGGCGACGAGGGCGTCGACGATGACCTGCCACTCCTTGAAGGCCGGTGTCATAACAGCTCAGTAGTTGGTCGGGATATTCTTGGCCCGGTAGAGCTGGATGTCGAAGGGCTCGTCGGAGGGATAGAAAGCGACCACATCGTCCAGGGTCATGAGGATCCAGGGTGAGCTGGGGTTGGCACCATTCTTCGTGAATACGATGTTGTCGGCGATAAAGACACAGGAGTGGAAGATATCCCCACCGGGATTCGCCAACATGATCACATCGCCGAAGGTGGGTGCGCCGGTTACGGGATGGTAGTCGTTGCGAAAGGCGGCGGCGACGGCCTCAATGGCCTCGAAGCGTCGGTCGGGGATGGCGTTGAAGAAGTTGAGCGCAGTCCAGTGGCAGTCGAGGTAGGAGGAAGTCCCCGGATCGGCCGGGGAGGGGTAGGTGTAGAGCAGGGAGCGGGCAAAGCGCGGCAGCAGATGCATGATGTCGATGCTGGCACCGGGTGCCGCACGCGGCAGGGACTGCAGGAGAGGGCGGATGTCCTTGGAGCGGGGACCGCGGCCCCAGTAGCGGTCGAGCTCGTCGATGTCCGCATCAGGATCAAGCCGCAGCCTGACCAGCAGGGTGGACTTGCGGGCCAGCGTCTTGACCAGGCGGATGCGCTCGGCGAGTGAGGGCAGTTGCGAAAGGATCAGGTCGATGTCGGAAAAAAGCAGGGAGGTGCCCCGACGGTAGAGCAGTTGCTTGACCGTGCGGATGGTGTCCTCGTGCAGGCCACTGTCACGGAACCACTCCTCGGCGGCATCGGCCCGGAAGCGGAAGGGCTCGTGCTGGGCGCTGTTTTCGGGAAATGCGGAGAGAGCGGTGTAGATGACCTTGCGGGTATTGGGTTGGAGGCCCAGAGCCAGCTCCCGCCGGACGCGGAGCCGGATGCCCTCGTCAGTGATCTCCATGACGGCGGCATCATTGAGTGCGGCAAGCTCGGCTGGTGAAAGCTCCGCACGTTCCCACAGGCCGGCCAGGCCGGCCCGGTCGTAACCTGGAAACGACCAGGTTACTTCAGTGACCGGGCGTTGGGCGGCGTTGATCTGGTCCTCGGGCGGCTCGATGAGGATGCGGACGTATTCGAGCTTTCCCCACGGGCCGGGTGCGCCTGCCACCACAGCATCGACTGAAGCCGGCTGTGGGATGAAGGTGGCGGGTGTGGATTCAGTGAAGGCTGGTGGAGCAGGGGATTGCCTTGAGAAGAAGAGTAGAGCAATCAGGAGCCAGGGTGCCGTCAGTAAAGCACCGAGAGCCCATAGGCTCCTGCGTGAGAGTTGGATGGCGATCGGTGGTGGATGACCGGGACTGCCGCTCATAATGAGAGAAGGTGCTACTGGGCTTGGCGCGCCACCTTGTACTCGATGGGTTGCTCACCGGCAGGCAGGGCGAGGAGGTCGTAGTCTTGATAGCCGGTGATGCGAACCTCGGCGAATTCACCGACGGGCAGATCACGCGGCACGTAGACCCGGCCATCGATGTCCGGGGCGTCGGCTTCACCCCGGGCCACTCCGGGTTCCTCGACCAGAACCCGGATGGTTCGCTCGACAAAGGACCGGCTCACCTCGGAGGCAATCTCGCGCTGGAGGGCCATGGTACGGTGCCACCGGGATTCCTTTTCGCGGGAGGGAATCTGCTCCTCCATTTTGGCGGCGCGGGTGCCCTCCTCCTGGGAGTAGCGGAAGACGCCCAGACGCTCGAACTTCGTTTCACGGATGAACTCGCAGAGCTCATCCACATCGGCGGCGGTCTCCCCCGGAAAACCAACGATGAAGGTGGTGCGGACGGCGATGCCGGGAATGCCGGCGCGGATTCGGGCAATGAGGTCGCGGATGTAATTGCCATCGGTCTCACGTTGCATGCGGCCGAGCATGTGGTCGCTGATATGCTGGAGGGGGGATGTCAATGTAGCGGGCCACCTTGGGGCACTCGGCGATGGTGCGGATAAGTTCATCGCTCCAGTGGGCCGGGTGGGTGTAGAGCAGGCGGATCCAGAAGTCGCCCTCGATGGCATTCAGTTCGCGAAGAAGGGTGGTGAGGGCTGTGCCACGGGTGGAATCAACGGGCGTGCGCGGATTGGGCCGCTCCTCCCAGGTGTCCATGCCGAAGAAGGTGGTGTCCTGGGAGATCAGGTTGAGCTCCTTCACGCCCTCGGCCACGAGGCGCCGGGCCTCGGCGACCACACTGGCGACCGTGCGGCTGCGGTGGCGTCCGCGGATCTGTGGAATGATGCAGAAGGTGCACGGGTGGTTGCAGCCTTCGGCGATCTTGATGTAGGCGGTATGGGGCGGGGTGAGCCGGAAGCGGGGGGTGTCGTAATCCGGGATGTAGGTGGAACGGGCGGTGACGAAGTTGTCCGGGGCCTGTTGCCTGCCGCGCTCCTTGTCATAGAGCCCCTGGATGATGGGGGCCACCTTCGTCACCTGGTCGAGGCCGATGAAGGCGTCCACCTCGTCATTGAGGGAGGAGGACAGATCCTTGGAGAAGCGTTGGGCCATGCAGCCGGCGACGATCAGCTTCTGCTCCCGGCGGCGCTTGCGCATGCCGCGATTCTGGTGGACCTCGAGGATGTGGCCGATGGACTCCTCCTTGGACGAGTCGATGAATGAGCAGGTGTTGACGATGACCACGTCGGCCTTCTCCGCCTCGGGGATGACGGTCATGCCGGCCTGGTGCAGGTGGCCGATCATGATCTCGCTGTCGACGAGGTTTTTGGCGCAACCGAGGGAGATGAGACTGACTTTGATCATGGAAAAGGCGGGGATTAAAAAACCGCGGCTTCAGGACCGCGGTTTTCAGGAGAGGCGAAGCCTACTTCTTGGATTTGGCCGGCTTGGCGGCGGCGGCCTTCTTCCGTTTGAGATAAGCGATGCGGCGCTTCTTTTTGATACCCTTGTTGTATTGTTTGCCCATAATTACGGTGGTGTGAAGGCAGAGGCATCGCAAAGCGATCCGCCTGAGTCAAGTGCAGCGCGCATCAGGCAGACCCCGAGACAGGGTCCCAAACTCAAAATCACCTTGGTTTTATGCGAGGTCTTGACCAAGGTCGGCGCTTATTCGCATGAAAATTTGCTGCATTGGAGCTGGATACGTAGGTGGGCCGACCATGGCCATGATCGCCCGCAAGGCCCCGGACATCACCGTCACGGTCGTGGACATGAATGCTGCGCGCATTGCCGCGTGGAATTCCGACCGGCTGCCGGTTTACGAGCCCGGGCTCGATGAAATCGTGCAGGACTGCCGGGGGCGCAACCTGTTCTTCTCGACCGACGTGGCTGCTGAGATCAATGCCGCCGACATCATTTTCGTGGCCGTGGGCACCCCCACCAAGACCTACGGCGTTGGGGCCGGCCGCGCGGCCGACCTGCGCTACATCGAGTCGGTCGCCCGCACGATCGCAGAGGTGGCCACCAGCCCCAAGATCATTGTGGAGAAATCCACCATCCCGGTGAAGACCGCCGAGGCCATCCAAACCATCCTTGCGGCGAACACCCGCGGGCTGCGCTTTGAGGTGCTGTCGAACCCGGAATTTCTTGCCGAGGGGACCGCGATCGCGGACCTGCTCAACCCCGACCGCGTCCTGATCGGCGGCGAACGCACTTCGGGGGGCGAGGCGGCGATGAAAACCCTGGCTTCGGTCTACGCCCGCTGGGTGCCGCCCGAGCGCATCATCACCACCAATCTCTGGTCCTCCGAGCTCTCCAAACTCGTCGCCAACGCCTTTCTGGCCCAGCGCATCTCCTCCATCAACTCGATCTCCGCGCTCTGCGAGGCGACCGGTGCCGACGTGGACGAGGTCGCCAACGCGATCGGCAAGGACAGCCGCATCGGCCCGAAATTCCTCAAGGCCTCGGTCGGCTTCGGGGGATCCTGTTTCCAGAAGGACATTCTCAACCTGGTTTACCTGTGTGAAAGCTTCGGCCTGCCCGAGGTCGCCGCCTACTGGCAGGCGGTGATCCGGATGAACGACTGGCAGAAGCAGCGTTTTGCCGCGCGCATCGTCCGCACCCTCTTCAACACCGTGGCCGACAAGCGGGTGGCGGTGCTGGGCTTCGCCTTCAAGAAGGACACCAACGACACCCGCGAGTCCGCCGCCATCAGCGTGTGCCGCGACCTGCTGGCCGAACAGGCCGACGTCGTGGTTTACGACCCGAAGGTTCCGGCGGATGAAATCATCCGGGACGTGCTTGGTCCGGGCGTGACCAATCCACGCCTGACGGTCGCCAAGTCCGCCATGGAGGCGGCCCGGGGTGCCCATGCGGTCGCAATTCTCACCGAGTGGGACGAGTTTCGCACCCTCGACTATGGCAAGATGTATGCGGACATGATGAAGCCGGCCTTCCTGCTCGACGGCCGCAACATCACGGACCTCGACCAACTGCGGGCGATCGGCTTCCAGGCCGCGGGGATCGGCAAGTAAACGGACCTCCTCTTGCCTCCGCGTCCGGACGCGCTTTGTGTCCCGCCCGTGAGCACCGGTCCCACCTTGCTATGGTTTCGTCAGGACCTGCGTCTGCGTGACAACGCCGCGCTGGCCGCGGCCGTTTCGCGGGGCGCGCCGATCATCCCTCTCTACATCCTCGACGATGCCGGCGAAGGCCGGTGGCGACCCGGTGGTGCCTCCCGCTGGTGGCTGCATCATTCCCTGGCCGCCCTCGATGCTTCGTTACGCGGGCGCGGCTCCCGGCTGATCCTCATGCGCGGGGATGCCCGGGAAATGCTGACGCGGCTGGCCCGCGACCTCCGTGCAGGAGCGGTGTATTGGAATCGTCGTTACGAACCCGCGGTCATCGCCCGCGACTCCGCGGTCAAGGAGACGCTGCGGGCGGACGGGGTGGAGACGAAAAGCTTCAACAGCGCCCTGTTGTTCGAGCCGCATACGATTGCGAACCGCCAGGGTCGGCCGTTTCAGGTTTTCACCCCGTACTGGCGGCACTGCCTGGAACAGCCGGTGCCACCGCCGGTTGTCTCGGATGAGAAAAGTCTGCCGGTCCCGGAGCGTTGGCCGGTTTCGTCCGGACTCGAAAGTCTGTCGTTGCTGCCCGCGTTGCGCTGGGACGCGGGTATCGCGCAGACCTGGGAACCGGGGGAGGAAGCAGCCCGGAAGTCACTGAAGGCATTCGTGAGCGGAAGGATCGAAAGCTATGCCGAGGATCGTGACCGTCCGGCCGGGGACGGCACCTCCCGGTTGTCCCCGCACCTGCATTTCGGCGAGATCGGTCCCTGGCAAATCTGGGCGGCAGTGGCGGCACGGGGGAAGGCGTCCGGGGTTTTTCCATCCGGGAACGGAGCGCGCACCTACCTCACGGAGATCGGCTGGCGCGAGTTTTCGCATCATCTGTTGTTTCATTTCCCCGAAACTCCCGAGCAACCGCTGCGGCGTGAGTATGCGGCCTTTCCCTGGGCGAAGGATCCGGATGGAGGCAAGCTGCGCGCGTGGCAGCGCGGCTGCACGGGTTATCCAATCGTGGACGCCGGCATGCGCGAGCTATGGACAACCGGCTGGATGCACAACCGGGTGCGCATGATCGTGGCGTCATTCCTGGTAAAACATCTGCGGCTGCCCTGGACTAGCGGGGCGGAATGGTTCTGGGACACCCTGGTGGATGCGGATCTCGCTGCAAACACGCTCGGCTGGCAGTGGAGTGCCGGCTGCGGGGCTGATGCGGCACCCTATTTCAGGATCTTCGCGCCGGTGCTGCAGGGCGGGAAGTTCGACGCCGAAGGGGACTATGTACGTCGCTGGGTACCGGAACTGGCTAGACTCCCCTCGAAATTCATCCATGCACCGTGGACGGCCCCGGCTACGGTGCGGGCACAGGCGGAGGTGGTGTTGGGGGGCAATTACCCGCATCCCATCGTGGACCACGCTCACGCTCGCGCCGAAGCCCTGGCGGCGTTCAAGCAACTTCGCAGTTCCCAGCTTTCGGACCCTTGAAACGACGTGCGTTCGGAAGCCGGGATCAGGGTTTGCCGTAATGGCGGCTTCGTCGGTCGGGCCTCCCCCAGCCGGCTTATTAGCTTTAGACTAGATCCATTCGTACTCAGGGACACAGGTCGGCAGGGGGAACAGGCTCGCCTTGTGGATGGGTGGTTGAAAGAATAAGATCATGCAGCCCCATCCTCCGCTTTCACAACACTACACGAGCACTGAGGGTAAGCCGGAGTTCGTCAACCAGCTCTTCAACAAGGGTGCGGTGCATTATGACGGCATCGTGGACTGGGGCTTTCTGCGCAGTGGCTCATCTTACCGGCGGTGGACACTGCAGCGTCATGGCCTGAAACCCGGGCATCACCTGTTGGATGTCGCCTGCGGCACGGGTTTGGTGGCGGTCGAGGCCAAGAAGATACTTGGGTCGGCGGAGCACATCACCTGCCTCGATCCCAGCGAAGGCATGCTGGAGGTCGCCCGCACCAAATTGCCGGCCACCTTTGTGCTCGGGCGGGCGGAGAGCATGCCCTTTCCCGACAACTCCTTCGATTTTCTCACGATGGGTTATGCGCTGCGGCATGTGACCACGCTGGAGGAGGCCTTCCGTGAATATCACCGCGTGCTCAAGCCCGGCGGCAAGGTGCTGGTCCTTGAGGTGACCAAGCCCTCCGGCCGGCTCGGGTCCTTCCTCTTCGGCCTGTATTTCGGCCGCATCTACCCCTTTCTGACCCAACTATTCACACGCAGCCGGGATGCGAAGGCGATGATGCGCTACTATTGGGAAACGATGGATGCCTGTGTGCCCCCGGCGGATGTGCTGGCCGCGCTCCGCTCGGTTGGATTCACCCAAGTCGAACGGGTGGGGATGCTGGGCTTGTTCAGCGAGTACCTGGCGGTAAAACCCCCACCGGCTAAGCCGGAAACGCCAAATCCCAAACTGCCAAATCCCAAATAGCAACGCGTTGCATGTGCTCCAGCTCTTTGGTGTTTGGGCCTTCGGCCTTTGAAATTTCACGTCCATTATCGTCTCAAACCCCATCGCTGTTGGCGAGATAGGGCCGGATTGCGGTTGAGGTTGAAGCTGACCGGGCCCTGCCCGCGGAATCGCCGCTTGCGCCGGCTTCACCGGAATTCCAATTTCAATGACATAATCCGGCGGCCACTCTGGCGGTCTGCCTTTCCTCCCAACCCATCCATGACCGACTCGCTCAGCCTCCGACTTAAAAACCTGATCGTCGCCACGTTGAAACTGGACGACATCAAGCCCGAGGACATCCCGGACGATGAACCCCTCATCGGTTCGCCGCGCTTCGGGTTGGATTCGATTGATGCGCTCGAGCTCGTGCTCGCGATCGAGAAGGAGTTTGGCGTCAAGATCGGCAGCAGTGAAGAATCCCGTCAGGCGCTCTCCAGTGTGAACGCCCTGGCCGCCTATCTCCGCGCCCGTCCGCCCGGCGCCTGAATCCCGGCCGCATGCGCGCGACGGGCGATCAGCTTCCGGTGGGGATTGTG
>JBGTGS010000143.1:0-9988 GCA_041746615.1 Opitutaceae bacterium
CGCGGGCCTCGGCCGCCAGCACCTCGTACTCCTGCTGCAGTTGGGCCGTGCGGACGGGTGCTTCGAGCAGGCGCTCCTCGTCGGCGGCCGAACGCACGGCCTTCGCCTCGATAGCGCGGGTCCGCAGGCGCAACCGCTCCATCTCCCGGTTGATCGCCCCGATCTCAGTGCGCTCGATGGATTTGATCTCTTCGCGCCGTTTCCGCCCTTCCCGGATGAGGCGCTCCAGTGTCCCGATAAAGACGGGCTCAACCGCCGCGATTTCCGCGCCATCAGCCAGGCGGATCGCCACGGGGGTGAAGATCGCCCGTCCGTATTCCATGCGCTCTGCCACCAGCAGGTCCACGGGGCTGCTCATCGAGGCGATCTCGGCCACGTCGATGTACTTGAATGAAAATCCATAGGCATCCTTGTTGCCGACAAAGAGCTGGAGCTCCTCTGCGGGCGGCAGCGGCAGCCCGTCCTCGCCGAGCACGGCCACGCGCTTCTCCTGCCGCTTGACGATTTCACCGGCAAATACACCCGCGCCCTGGATGCCGGCGGTGCTGCCCTCGCGGAGCTCAAGCTTCACCACGGCCTTCGGCCAGAAAACCTCCAGTCCGTTGTAAACGATCATCCCGATGAGAAAGACGATCATGGTCAGGCCGATGGACAGCCCCATCGAGGTGACCCAGACCCAGCTTTCGCCGGAGGGACGCATGGTGCTGGAAAGAAAACCGTTCCTTGGTTTGTGCATCACGGGTGGGGCGACAGGTGGTTATTCAACCGTCTTGTAACGTTCGCGGAGCCGTTGGCGCAGGACCTCGGCGAAGGTGTTGACGACGAAAGTCATGAGAAAAAGCACCATGGCTCCCAGGAAGAGCGTGCGGTAGAGGGTGCCGTGATGCGGGGCCTCGGGCAGTTCCACCGCGATGTTGGCCGCGAGCGTGCGCATGCCGGAGAAGATGTTCAGCTCCATGATGGGCGTGTTGCCGGTGGCCATCACCACGATCATGGTCTCGCCGACCGCTCGGCCGAGGCCGATCATCAGCGCGGAGAAAATGCCCGCCGAGGCCGTCGGAAGCACAATGCGAAATGCGGTCTGCCAGCGGCTCGCTCCGAGGGCCAGCGAACCCGAGCGCAGCGACTGCGGCACATTCGAGAGGGAGTCCTCGGCGATGGTGAAGATGATGGGAATGACCGCGAAACCCATCATGAAGCCGACGACCAGGGAATTGCGCTGCTCGTAAGGCGTGCCGGTCACACTGGGCCACCAGAGCCGGAAGTCGGCGATCCGCACCCCGGTCGTCGGATCCGTCACGGTGAACAGGAGCCGCTCAACCACGGGGCCGGCATGCCAGGCCAGCCAGCCTACGAGGAGCATCAGCGGAATGAAGACCAGGAACTCGTTGCCGGGGGCGATGATCACGCGCACCTTGGGCGGCAGTTGCGTCCAGGCCGAGCCGAAGACGATGGCCGTCAACGGCAGCGCGAATATGATGGTGAGCACCGAGGGCACGCGGGTCTCCAGGATCGGCGCCAGCCACAAGGCGGCGAGAAACCCCAGCACCACGGAGGGCAGCGAGGCCATGATCTCCATGGTCGGCTTCACCACCGTCTTGATCTCCGGCTTGAGAAACTGTGACGTGTAAATGGCCGCGAGCAACGCGATCGGCACCGCGAATATCATCGCGTAGAAGGTGCCCTTGAGTGAGCCGATCACCAGGGGGACAATGGAAAGCTTTGGCTCAAAATCGTCCGAGCCTCCCGTGGATTGCCAGTCATAGCTGGGTGCGGGCTGTCCCTCATACCACAACTTGCCGAAAAAGGCCTTGAAACTGGCCTCGGGATGCGGATCACGCAGCAGGTAGAAATGCAGCTTCGACTCATCGTCCAGAAAGATCATGCGGTCGTATTTGCCACCCACCACCGCCTGGGTGACTCCGAACGGCAGCGTTTCGCTCCAGCGGGTGGTCTCAGTGGTGGCATAGAGCAGGGCGGCATGGTCACCCCCGGCCACGACGAAAGCCTTGTTGCGCACGGTGCCGGCAAAAACATCCGCCGCCACCGGCAGGCGGCCGAAGTCCTTCGTCTGCCCAAAGCGCCGCTGATTGGTGCCGGGCGCATTGTAGAGGCTGAAACCGCGGGTCTCGCCCGTTTGCGAAACCGCAATGAGCGTGACGTCGCCAAAGATGAAATCGATCAGGGCCAGCCGGGCATCGGCGGCCCCTTCAAAGGGCGTTAAACGTTGCCGGACCTCAAAGCCGCCGCCATCAAGAAAGAGATAAAAAAGCTCGCCGCTCTCGGTGGCCGCGATGACCGCATCGGCCGTGGACGGGGCGAGGATCTTGATGATCCGGCCTTCGACGAGCGAGGTCAGGTCGTGAGCACCCTCCACCGCGATCTGCCCGCCTCCAATAAGACCGCGACGCTGAGAAAGGGTGACCACATGGAGCTGCTGACGCCCGTCGACCTCGAAGAGCGCCACGGCAAGCTTGCGCGCCCCGGAGCCGGCGTCGGCGTAATCGATCTGTTGCACCGGTTGGCCTTCCGGACCGATGTTGAAGGCCGGGCCTTCACTGAGCGCCACGCTGATGGTACGGCTGCCGTCCGGGGCGAAGACCGGACGGTAATTAAGCCCGACCACGGCAAACCGCCCATCGGCCGTGCCGATCGTCAGCTCCTGGCGAAGCTGGCGATAGCTGACCGCGCTGAAGCCATGCGACGTGACCACCGCCGGTCGCTGGACGGTCACCCCATCTTCACCAACCAGATCGGTGAAGTGGATGTCCCCATCCCGCTGCATTGCAAAGGGCAGTTCAGCCCACTCGTCGATGCCCACGACCACGTAGTCCGCCGCCTCCAGTTGGATTGATTTCAATTCCTCAACCTCCGCGCCACGGAACAGCGGGAATATCTGGATTAAAATAAAGACGAAGATCCCAAACACCGCCACGATCACGGAGAGCCCGCCGAACTTGATGAACTGGTTCATGAACCGGTCCATCAACAACGTGCGCTTGGCCACTTGAAAGCGGGCCGCAACGGGTGGAGGTCGGACGGGTTCAGGCATTACCGATGGCATGGAAGACAGGACGTTGGGATGCGTTGCGGCCGATTACGGGGACACCTCCGGCCGGGACAACCGGGTTGTGTTACGTTTCCGTGACAAAGAAAGGCGAGCCCGCAAACAGGCCCGCCTTTCGGGTCGGGTTAAACAGTCCTGTCGATCAATTGAACGACCGGATGATCTCTTCGCACATGGCGGCCGGCATCGGGAAGTAGCCGTCCTTGGCCACAACTTCCTGACCCTGCTTGGAGAGCACGAACTTCAGGAACTCCTTGGTGAGGGTGTCCATCGGACGGCTCGGGTTCTTGTTGATGTAAACATAGAGGAAGCGGGCCAGCGGGTAGTTGCCATTGAGGCAGTTCTCGGGGTTCGGCTCGTACGCGGTCTGGCCGGGGCCCCGGGCGAGGGCAATGGCGTTCACGCCGGACGTCTTGTAGCCGATGCCGGAGTAGCCGATGCCGTAGAGGTCGGTGGCGACACCCTGGACAACTGCGGAGGAGCCGGGCTGTTCCTTGACCCGGGGGCTGTAGTCGCCGCCGCCAAGGGCCTCGTCCTTGAAGAAGCCGTAGGTGCCGGAAGCGGAGTTGCGGCCATAGGCCGAGAAGGGCCGGCCGGCGAAGCCGCCGGTGAGGCCGACTTCGCCCCACGTGTTCAGCGGACGTCCGCCGAGACGGTTGGTGCTGGAGAAGATCGAGTCCACCTGCTGCAGGCTCAGGCCCTTGACCGGATTGTCCTTGTGGGTGTAGACGGCGAGTGCGTCGATCGAGACCTTGATCTCGGTCGGCTTGTAGCCGTATTTCTTCTCGAAGGTGTCAATCTCGGTGCCGCGCATGTCACGGCTCATCGGCCCGAGCTGGGCGGTGCCCTCGATCAGGGCGACGGGGGCGGTGGAGGAACCCTTGCCCTCGATCTGGATGTTGACGTTCGGGTAGATCGCCCGGAAGCCCTCGGCCCAGAGGGTCATGAGGTTGTTCAGGGTGTCGGAGCCGATCGAGTTGAGGTTGCCGGAGACGCCGGAGACCGGCGTGTAGGGCTTGAGGGCGGGATCGACCTGGATCTGGCCGAAGGCGGAGGTGGCGGTGAGGACACCGACGGTGGCGAGGGCCGCGAGTTTTTTCAGGATTGGGATCATAATGGTATGGAACTAATGTTGTGAGGTTGAATGTGTGGAGGAAAACAGCCGCGCTCAGAACTGCATGCGCGCGCCGGAGATCAGAGTGGTCGTGCTACCCTTGGCGTTGGAGGCGGCGGTGCCGTCCTTGTTTTCAGCCCGCTCCAAGCCGGTCATCAGCTTAAGGTGTTCGCCGTAGATGTAGTAGTTGAAACCAACGTAGATGGCTTGGTAGCGATTGCCGGAGCGGTAGAGGCCTGGGACCCGGTCCGCATAGCGGTTGGCACTGAGGTTGACCCCGGCGTCGCCCTTATTGGACTCAAAGCGCAGCACGCCTTCGACCTTGTTGGGCACGAAATAGAAGGAGGGCATTACATAGAAGCCGCTGGTGCTGCGACCGGCGTGGTCCTCGCCCCACATGTATTCAGTGCGGACGTCAAAGTTGCCCGTCTTGAAATGCAGGCTGGCGGCAAAGGCATCCTCGAAACGGTAGTAACCGGTGGCCTTGTTGTTGTTCAGGTAATCGAGCCGCACGCTGAGCTGGTTGCCGTCGCCGACCATGTCATCGAGGTTGAACCCACCGCTGACATTGAACAGGTAGGAATCGGTGCCCGAAGCCATGCTCGAGGTGGAATCGGATCTGCCGTTGAACAGGCCGACGTGATAGGAGAAGGAATCCATGGAACCATCGACACGCAGGCCGAGGGGCTTGCCGCCTTGGAAGTAGTTGGTGAGCCGGGACCGCTCCATCGTGATGATACTCGCGGACGAGGTGAGTTCCTCATGGCCAAAGCGCGGCTTGCCCTTGCCGAAGGAGATGTTGGCCTCCGGGTGCTTGGCGTAGGTGAGTAGCGCTCCGTCCAGATCAACGGTCGAGAGAGCGTTCATCTCTACCATGAAGTTCCAGTCCTGGAAGATTTTGCCCTGCACGCCAACCCGAGCGCGTCGTAGCTCGAAGGTACTGTAATCACCGGCCCGCACTGCGGTGCCGCTGTTGCTGCCGTCAGAGTAAGCGAACTGGCCTTGGAGGCGACCGCGAATCCGCAGTTGGCTGATGGTATTGCGGTTGGGCGTGACGACGACCGGGGGCGGCTTGCGCTTGGAGTCAGCCTCGACGAGGACCTCTTTGGCCTCATTGGCCGTAATGACGCCCTTGCGTACGAGGATGTCGAGGATCGCCTGGCTATCCTGGGCAATCACCGGACTGGCGGCGAGGGCCGCGCCACAGAGGAGCGCCAGCCATTTGGTGGTACGTTTGTACATGATCTGTATTCGTTGGGTTGGGATGTAGTTTGCACGGTGGCGTCATCTTCGACGCATCCCGGCATCGACGCAGAATGACAGCCCATTGTTACGAAATCGTGTCGCTTGGGTTACAAGGCGGTGATTCCGTGCCCTGCGAACTTTCATGCTTGGCCCGGGAGTAGGTTCTTCGGCATCTACATCGCAGGAGCGGCTTTACGCCGCGATCCTCACACTCCCTGCCCCTTTTGGCCTTTCGCCTCACTGAGGCCGGCACCATCGCGGCGTAATGCCGCTCCTACGTCGGCAGACTGGGTTGATCCGCGTGGTTGGCTCAGCCGGTCGGTTCGGTCTCGGTCTCGGTCGCCGCGTTCGTCAGCGTCACCAGTTCGCGCAGGGAGCTGAAATGCCGGCTGAGGTCGAAGTCCCCGCCCAACCCGCCGATCAGCTTGTCGAACAAATCCTTCTTCGTGGCCTTGAGCGCCTCAATGCGCTCCTCAATGGTGCCGGCGGTGACCATGCGATAGACAAACACCGTGCTCTTCTGGCCGATGCGGTGAACGCGGTCCACGGCCTGGGCCTCCACCGCCGGATTCCACCAGGGGTCGAGGAGGAAAACATAATCGGCGGCGTGCAGGGTGATGCCGGTGCCGGCCGCCTTGAGCGAGACCAGCATGGCCGCCGCACCCTCCGCCGTCTGGAAGGCCTGCACCGGCTTCTGCCGGTCCAGGGTCATGCCGGTGAGTTCGTAGAGGGGCAGGTCCGGGAAATTCGCGGCCAAGGCCTCGCGGACGCGGTTGAGCAGCATCACGAATTGCGAAAAGATCACCACCTTGTGACCGCTGCCCACCACTTCAGCGAGTTTCTCTACCAACAGGTTGATCTTGCCCGAATCCGTCAAAGGAGCCTTGAGCCACGGCAGCATGTCCGGATCGCAGCAGGTCTGGCGCAGGCGGGTGAGCAGCGCAAGGAACCCGAAGGATTTTTCCCGCATGGCCGCACCAACGTCGTCGCCGAGACGCTGCAAACCCTCGCTGCAGATGCGCGCGTACTCGGCGCGTTGCACATCGGTGAGCGGACAAATCAGCTCCATCTCGACCTTCGGCGGAAGTTCCGTGGCCACTTCGCCCTTGGTGCGGCGGAGGATGAACGGAGCCAGCTGCGCACGCAGCCGCTCCAACGTACCCGGCCGGTCCGAGTTCAGCGCTGACTCGAAAGAGGTGCGCGACCCCAGCAGTCCCGGCAGCAGAAAGCGGAAGATGGACCACAGGTCGAGCTGGCGGTTTTCCAGCGGCGTGCCCGTAAGCACCAACCGGTGTTCCGCACGCACCGCGAAGCAGGTCTGGGTCACCTTTGCATCCGGGTTCTTGATGAACTGACCCTCGTCAAGAACGGCATAGCCGAACTGCGCCTCGGCCAGCAATGGACGATGCTTGCGCAACTGGGTGTAGCTCGCCAGCCAGATCACCGGTTCCTGGTTGATCGTGAAATCGTTGCCCGTCTTGAGCACATCCACCTTCAGCTTGGGGAAAAAGCGGGCGATCTCCTCGCGCCACACGGGTACGACACTCGCCGGGCACACCACCAGGTGCGGAAGCCCGGGCCGCGGCCGAATGGCGAGCAGCGAGATGACCTGCAGCGTTTTGCCCAGGCCCATTTCGTCCGCGAGCAGGCCATGGCAACCCGAGTCACAGAGGTGGTGCATCCACTCGACGCCCCGGCGTTGGTAGGGACGGAGCAAGCCGGGCAGGGCCGCGGTCACGGGCGCAGGCGTAAGCACATTGCTCCGCCACGCCTCCAATTCGGGCGAAAGGCTGAGCTTGAAGCGGCTGTCGTTGTAGAGCGAAAAAATCAGATAGGGCGAAAGCTGCCCGTCCGCATGAATCTCGGCGGCGTTGCGCCGCCAGGCGTCCAGGGCCTCGATGCGGTCGGTCGGGAGCGCCACGATGCCGACGCTCGGCAAAATAACCGGTGAGGTGCCGCGGCTCGTCAGCGCGGCCACTTCCCCGTCGGTAAGCAGGCGCTCGCCGGCCTTGAAGATCCAGCGCAGGTTCAGTGATCCTGCAATGGCCGTGCCCCTGCCATCGGTCCGCCGTTCCGCCACCGCCTCAATCTCGATCGTCTTCGTGCCCTTCACCAGGTTCGCCGCGTTGGCATCGAGTTCGATGACAAACAGGCGGCGCCACGACGACAGGGTGCCGCGCAGGAAGTCGGGGATCTCTGCGACATTATCCAGCGTGTATAGCCCGCTGTCCTGTTGATATTGGAAGTGCGCCTTGCGCGCATAGGCCGCCAGCCCGATCAACTTCGCGCGCTCGCCGGAAGTCACATGGCCGTTGCCGTTGGTATGCCCCGCCGCGCCGAGCGCCGGCGACCGTTTCTTGTCCGATCCCTGCCAGAAGGCCTGGAAAATAAGCCCGTCCATGCTGGTCTTGAAAACCAACACCAAGGTGCGCGAAGGCCCCCGCGCGAGGTTCCCGACCGGCCGGGCCCGTTCCGGCTCCGGAGCATCCGGGCGGGCAACATGGCCGTTCTTCACCCCGTTCTCCTGCCCCGATGATTCCCCCCCCGCTCCGCCGATTAAAGTCTCACCTGGCAACGGAGAGATCTCATCGGCCACCAGCTCCTCGATTTCGTGCAGGCCGGCGACGGCCAGAGCGCGCGCGATTTCGGGATCGGTCGAGGACGAACGGACCGAGAGACACTCATCCGCCCACTCGATGACCGCATACTCGTCCTTTTTGTCCACCCGCCGGTGGATGATGGCATCCTGCGCGGTCAGCTCGAGCTCACGCACCTCGCCATCCCGATATATCCTCCTGCCCTCCTGCAGCTGACGCTCGGAAAAATTCGCCGCCCATTCATCCTCAAGCCTGTCAAACCAGGATTCAAGTGATTGGGGAGTATAGACGCGCTTGGGCCCGTGCGTTTGCATCCGGCTAAAAAAGTGGAACGTAGGACCGCCGCCCTCCCGGGCAATCCTTATTTCACCCGGCCCGCAAATTCATCCCGGATGATGGCGAGGGTCCTGGCCACCGCCCCTTGGTTGCGCACATGCCAGCTGCTGGCCGCCGCCGCCATCGTCTTGCGCTCGTCCGGGCGGGACAGCAATCCGCCAATCACCTCGCCCAAATCATCCGCCCCGCTGACCTGTCGCGCCGCACCGACTGCTACCAGTTCAGCCACCATCTCGCGAAAGTTCGTCAACTCCGGACCCAACACCAGCGGCTTGCCCAGCGCCGCGGCCTCGACCGGGGTCTGACCTTCGCGGTGCGGTGGCAGGCTCTTGCCCACAAACACCACGTCGGCCACCTGGGTCAGCTGCCGCAACTCCCCGGTGGTGTCGCCCACCGCGATGTCCACCATTGCCGGTGCCGGCCCCTGCGAACGGAAATGGTTGCTGAAATTCGCACCTGCCAGCAGGTCGGCAATCTCCCCGCGCCGCTCGGCATGCCTGGGCACCAGCAACAATCGGCACGCGATCCCCGCGGCGCGCCACTCACGCAGGGCCTCCAGCAACGCCGACTCCTCGCCGGGCCAGGTCGACGAGCCGAGCACGACCAGGTCACCCTGCCCCAGCCCGAGCGCGGCGCGCAGGGCTGTTTTCTCCGCCTCGCCGAGCACCGGAATGACCACGTCCAGCTTGATGTTGCCTGTTGTCGTGATCCGCTCCGGCGGAAACCCGATCTCACGAAACCGTTTTTCATCCTGCAACGAGGCCGGGAGAAGACGCGTGATTCCGCCGAACAACGGCCGCACCACCATCCGCAACGCCCGCATCCGGCGATGACTGCGATCACTCAGGCGCGCATTGATGCACACCACCGGCACGCCCCGCGCATGCGCCTGCGCAAGATGCTCGGGCCAGCGTTCGCCTTCCGTGAGGATGACCAGGTCCGGCTCCACCCGGCGCCACGCCCGTGCCGAAAACCCCCACCAATCCAGCGGGAAATAGCCGACCCCCGCCACCTGCCCGCCATAGCGTTCACGCGCCAGCCGGAAACCCGTGCTCGT
Source organism: Opitutaceae bacterium (assembly GCA_041746615.1). Lineage (GTDB taxonomy): Bacteria > Verrucomicrobiota > Verrucomicrobiia > Opitutales > Opitutaceae > CAMAXB01. The sequence goes on from JBGTGS010000143.1 coordinate 9,417, forward strand.
CGTGGTGGTCAGGTAAACCTCCAGCGCCGGATCTTTACCCAGCTCTTCCAGGATCGGCCCCACCGCCAGAATCTCCCCCACACTGACTGCCTGCAGCCAGATGCGCTTCACACCCGGCCGCTTTGTCACCAGCCCCGCCGCCGCCCCAAAACGGTCGCCAAACTGCTCCCCATACCCGCCCCGACGACGCATGCGCAGGAGATAATAGGGCGAGGCGAGCAACAGCAGCGGGGCGAAGATAAGTCGATATAACCTGAGCAACATGGACAGCGTGTGATTCGGAACGATTCCCCGCCCCGGCACAAAACCAATCTGCATGGGCCGGAGGTACGGGAATTCAGTGCGATCTGACCAGTCAGCAGATCCACCCGATAGCGGGTTCCCGCCCCTCGCCTCTGCAACCTCCCTTTGACGCCGGTCAATTTCCCGTCAACTTGCCCCCATGACCCGCTTGTTACCCATCTTGCTCGTTGCGCTCGCGGCCACCCTTTTCGCCTCCGCCCAGCCCGGTTTCCCCCATCACAACAGCGATCTCCGCCCCGACCCGGCCGTGCGCTTCGGCACCCTGCCCA
>JBGTGS010000144.1:0-2772 GCA_041746615.1 Opitutaceae bacterium
CGACGCCGCCGCCCGCGGCCACAAGGTCAACCCCCTCGCCCCCGGCGCCAGTCTGACGGCGTGACCTTCCCACCCGTAGGAGCGGCTTTACGCCGCGATTAAAATCTGTCGCTTGCCCGCCAATGACAGGTAACCCCTCAACACGCTGGTTTGTAATTTGGGATTTGGGACGTGGGATTTGGGATTTGCCCGCAGCCTGACTGCGGGCAAAGGTCGGGCAATCGACATGGCATTTCCCAAACCTCCGGCCATTCTGACCGAGCGCGATCTGCGCGCCGGCGAACTCGACCAGAAATCTCCCGCCGCCTTATTGCGCCTCTACGCCTGGATGCACATCGCCCGCAGCGGAGACAACCGCATCCTCGATCTCTTCCGCCAGGGACTGATCAGAGGAACTGTCGCCGGGGGCCAGGGCAACGAGGCCCTCATCATACCGCTCACGTTGCTGGCCGACAAGGATGTGGACGTGGTCTCGTTCTCCCATCGCGGCTTCGGCGGCCACCTCATCTGGAGCGACCACCTGTGCGACCACCTCAACCAATACTGCGCCAACGCCATGAGCCCCACCAAGGCGCGCGAGGGCAACGTCCACCACGGCGATCCCAAGAACCGCTCGCTGCCCATGATCAGCCATCTCGGCTCCATGATCAGCAACGTCGCCGGCACCACCGATTCGCAACGCCGGCTCGGCCGCCCCGCGGTCGGCTTCGCTTTCTTTGGCGACGGCGGGTCCAGCACCGGTGACATCCACGAGACCCTGAACCTCGCCTCCCTGTTATCTCTACCTGTTATATTCATCATCGAGAACAACCGCTACGCCTACTCAACCCCGGTCTCCGAACAGTTCGCCCCCGGCACCGAGTTGTGGAAACGCGCCGCCGGCTACGGCATCGAGGGCATGGCACTCGACTGCACTGGTGACGTCACCACCACCACCCGCACCCTCGCCGCCGCCATCGACAAGGTCCGGACAACCTGCCGCCCCCTCCTCATCGAGGCCAACGTCCTGCGCCTGCGCGGCCACGCGGCCTACGACACCTGCGATTATCTCAAACCGGGTGAAAACGACGCCTTCTTCGCCGCCGACCCGCTTCCGAAATTCCGCGCCCAGCTTGTCGCCGCCGGCCACGGCCCTGCCATCGAGAAACTGGAGGCTGAACTCGATGCCTACTTCGAGACCTGCGTGCAGATCGCGCTGGCCGTCCCGCGCCCCGACCCAGCCGGCATGGAGACCGATCTCTTCGCACCCGACGCACCCGCCCTGCCCTGGGTGCCGTCGATCGAGCCTGTCGCCAGCCCGGAACCGATAACGGAAAGCCTCACCATGGCCCAGGCCTTGAACAAGGCCCTGCGCAAGATTCTGGCTGAAAGCCCCGTTTCGCTCATCATGGGCCAGGATATCGCCACTTACGGCGGAGCCTTCAAAGTCACCGAGGGCCTGCTCACCGAGTTCGGGCGATCCCGCGTCCTCAACACGCCGCTCGCCGAAAGCGCCTGCACCGGCTATGCCACCGGCCTCGCCCTCAACGGTCACCGCCCGATCGAGGAATTCCAGTTTTCTGACTTCATAACCGAGGCCATCACCCAGATCACCCTCAACGCGGCCACCTATCACTTCCGCTCCGGTGCCAAGGTGCCCGTCGTCTTCCGCCTCCCCACTGGCGGCGGTCTGACCTTCGGTTCCTTCCACTCCCAAGAACTCGATTCCTTCCTGCTGGCCATGCCCGGCATCAAGGCGCTCTACCCAAGCACACCCCAGGATGCCTTCAACGCCCTGCTCGCGGCCTACGAGGACGACAATCCCGTCATCCTCTTTGAGCACAAGGGCCTCTACCGCCGCGGCAAGCACGCGGTCTCGTGGGATCCCCACTATCGCGAGGCCTGGCAACCCAAGCACCTTCGCGCCGGTGATTACGCCACCTTCGTCACCTACGGCGAGATGGTCCACCTTGCCGAAGAGACCTGCGACTACTTCGCCAGCGAGTACGAGAAAACCTTCGATCTCTTCGATCTGCGCGCACTCGCCCCGCTCCAGCTCGATACCATCAAGGCCTCCCTCGATCGCACCCACCGCCTCATCGTCCTCCACGAGGGCCGCCGCACCCACGGCTTCGGTGCGGAGTTGGTCGCCCGTCTCACCGAGGAACACTTCTTTTCACTGGAGGCTCCGCCCCTGCGCATCGCCTCACTCGACATCCCCGTTCCCTTTGCCCCGGAACTCGAGCACGCCTTCCGCCCGACCAAGGAAAAAATCATCGAACAAATCGCCAACTGGATCGGCTAGCATTCCGCAGCATTCCACCTGCGGCGGAATGCTAAGGGCACTCCGTGCCACCCAAATATTGCAACCATCCAAGCACCCGACTCCTGATCCCTTCCGTCCTTTCCGTCCCTTCCGTCCTTTCATGTCCCTTCATGGCCAACCACCGCCCGCCCCTGCCAACTGGTCCGCGATCCGCCTCCTGGCCCTCGACGTCGACGGCGTCCTCACCGACGGCACGGTACGGGTCTCGTCCGACGGCACCGAGACCAAGGTGTTTTCGATCCTCGATGGCCTGGGACTCGTCCGCCTCAACAAGGCCGGCATCATCGTCGCCTGGATCAGCGGTCGACCTTCGGCGGCCACCACCGTCCGCGCCAGCGAGCTCAAGGTACCCCACGTGATCCAAGGCCGCACCGACAAGCTCGTCGCCCTTCAGGAACTGGCGGCCGCCCTCGGCCTCGGCCCCGCTGACTGCGCCTACATGGGCGACGACGACATCGACGCCCCCG
>JBGTGS010000145.1:0-5488 GCA_041746615.1 Opitutaceae bacterium
TGGCCGGTGCGCGTCGGGCGCTGGACGCCCATGCGCGCACGGGCAACGCGGACCAGCGGTCCGTGGCATTGGGAGAAAAACTTGATGCTGCCGAACTCGATCCCCCCCGGCCGCCCATTGCGCAGGCAAGCCCGGGCTTCCCGGTGAGATTGCGCGAGCTGGCCCAATTGGTGGCAAGAGGTCGCGCCCAGTATGAGGCGGGCGATCTTGCGGGCGCACAGGAAAGTTTTCGCTTGGTAGAGGCGGTCGATCCGGATCACGTTGAGGCCAAGACCTACTTGCTGCGCATCGCGGGCGACCGGCTGGAGGCCGGGCAGTTAAACCGAGAGAAGGCCCGTGTGCAGATGCTGGAGGAAGTCGTCAGGGCCTGGCAGCGACCCGGCATCCACGAGGAGCGTGCGCGGGACAACGAGAGTGAGGCTGCGGGATCCACCCCCCTGGCGCAAAAACTTGAGGCCATCCTCATCCCGAGCATCAGCTTCAATCAGGTCGATCTCGCCAAGGTCGCCGCGACCCTGAGCGCGGTCTCGGAGGAGTATGACGCAACGGGGTCGTCGGTCCGCGGGGTCAACATCGTCCTGCTTGATCCCGCCGCCCGAAATCCGGTGGTCAGCATCACTCTGCGCAACCTGTCCCTGAAGCGCATCCTCGATTTCATCACCGACTCGGTCGGTTACCAGTATGAGGTGCAGGCCGACGCTGTGGTGGTGAGGCCGGGTGGGGAAACCTCGGCGCTCGATACGGATTTCTTTCCGGTGACACGATCGACGGTGATTCGCATGACCGGCACCGGGGCAAGCGTCGCTGCGCCTCCCCCCCCACCCATTCTGGCCGATCCGTTTGCTCCGGCCCCCCTCGTGCCGCCGGGCTCCGGGATGGGTGGCGAATCCCAGGCTATCCGCGCTTTTCTCCAGCAGGCCGGGGTCAACTTCGACGGTGTGCCCGGTTCGAGTCTGGCCTACGACGGCTCGGCCATGATCGTCACCCAGACCGCGCGGAATCTTGAACGCATCCGCAACATCCTCAATCGCTACAACGATGTCCGCCAGGTTGAGATCGAGGCAAAGTTCATCGAGGTTCAGGCCGGGGCGCTTGAGGAACTCGGCATCAGCTGGAATCTCTCTCGCCGCGGACGGCCGCTCGTCGATCCGGCCACCGGGGGTCCGCTGCTCGACGAAACCGGTGCTCCGGTGTATGCGGCACAGGAACTCTACACCACGGGTGGCACCCGGCCGCTGGCGGAGGCATTTCGCAATTCGAGCACGGGCAATGCCATCCTCATCGACGGCAAGCCTGCGGCCGCCAATGCGCCGCCGACTTTCCCGGGTTCCGTGCTGCTCGGGGGCGGTGCCACCGCCCTGGCCGACATACGCAGTGTGGTTGGCCAGTTCGATGTGAATGCTGTTGTGCACGCGCTCTCGCAACAACAGGGCACCGATCTCCTGAGTGCGCCCAAGCTGACGGTGCTGTCCGGCAATTCCGCCAACATCGTCGTTGCTCAGGAACTGCGTTATCCACAGAGCTACGGCCAAATCCAGAGCCAGGTGGGCTCCACCAACAGCACGGGCAGTGCGGGCTCGGCCGGTGTGACTGTGACGGCGGGCACGCCGCAGGATTTCACCTCGCGAAACGTCGGGGTCGAGTTGCGGGTTACGCCGACGGTCGAGGAGGACGACTACAGCATCAGCCTCGACCTCAACCCCAAGGTCACGGAGTTCGAGGGCTTCGTTGAATACGGCGGTCCCAGCCTGGCGATCTCGTCCGGGCGCACCGTCACGGTGCCTCCCGGATTTTATCAGCCCATCTTCTCCGTGCGTGAGGTTTCGACACGGGTGACCCTGTGGGATGGGGCTACGCTGATCATGGGTGGGCTCACGCGCGAGGAGGTGAAGCGGGTGGACGACCGGGTGCCGGTGCTGGGCAGCATTCCCATGCTCGGCCGCCTCTTTCGGTCGAAGGGTGAAAGCACGCAGAAGCGCAATCTGCTGATATTCGTGACGGCGAACCTGGTCAGTCCGGGTGGATCACTGAAGAAGCAACCTTTGCAAGGCACGCCCCCCAGTTCGCGTTTTCAGAACACCACGTTGGTGACGCCGGCGGGATCCGACACCCGGGTGATCACCCCCGAGCGGACCCATGCCAAGTGAATGCAGCAAGCCCGTCGTTCGCGATCTTCGCCTCGAGGGAAAATAGTCAATATGATAGGAATGAATTCGCCCCACCTCCGCGCTTGCTCGCCCTCGAAAATGCCTTGGGCATTTCCGATTAGCATCCTGTCGGCAGGGCCCCGCGCACGCCCCATCATCACCCGACAACTGAGGGGTATTGAAGCCAAGTCCGACAGGCGGCTAGGGTTTCAGTTCGATGCGGGCCAACAGATCATACAGGCGCTGGCTGAGGAGGGTGTCCTCTTCCTCGACGGTGCGGGTGCTGGTTCTGCGTTCGAGCACCTTCTCGGCCAGTTCAATGCTCAGTACGAACACATGGTTGTTGTGCACGAAGAGCAGGTTGCCGCGCTTGGCCACCGGCAGTGGCTCGCCGACCAGGAGGTCAATGCGATCGCCAAACATCGTGCCCCCGGGCAGGAGGTTGTAGGTCAACAGGGCTCCATCATGGATCCCGTGCAGTAACTTCGCACTCTCCACCCGCGTACCGGGGAACTGATTCTGGAGATCGGCCTGAATAAAGTTGCTGAAGAACCAGATCAGATAATCGCGTCGTCCGCGGGTCTCGCTCTCCCAGCGCTGGGTCGCATCCATTGGGAAGCAGGCCACGCTGGCGTGGACCGTAAATGCGTCTTGAAAGGTAACAACGAATTCCGATTCACTCATGGTGCCGCCGAGTTCGGGCAGCACGGGGATGCGGATACTATAGATCCCATTGGGGGCATAATAGCGGCCATCCTCGATGCGACCGCTTAGATTGCCGGACTGCCCCAAGAGGGAAGCGGGAAGGATGCAGATCAAGAGGGCGGTAAGAAAGGCACGAAAATTCATTATCATGTGAGTAGCCATGGGGTGATCACGTTCAAGCCACCATGAGTTTTTGCCAGAGGGCAACCGGAATTTGTTCAGGCCGGGATTTCCCTCCCAGACCGGCGGTCTCCAGCTCCCGCAGCCAGGCTGCACCTTGGTCTGGCAGGCGTTCGCGGAGCAGGGCACCGATCTGTTTGCGCCGTTGCTGGAAACAGGAGCGGATCAGGTCATGGGTGGCCGGGGTGAAGATGAAGGGGGCTGGTTTACGGATCAGATGGAGGAGGCATGACTCCACGTCCGGCCGGGGATGAAAACAAGCGGCGGCGACCCGGTGGCCCGGCGCAATCGTAAAAGCCGACTGCAACAATATGGAGATGGCCCCAAACTGCTTGGTGCCCGGTGCGGCCGCGTAGCGCTGCGCGGCCTCCTGCTGCAGCATCAGCACCATGCGGACGGGCAGGGGGCCTTCCAGAACGGCATCCATCCAAGGTGTGGAGACGGCGTAGGGCAGGTTGGCCACGACCTTGCATCCCGCCTTGGCGAGGTCGGCAGGCAGTCCGGCCAACGGATGCTCCACCGCATCGCCTTCCATCAGGTGGAGCCGGCCTCCGCTGGTGGTTGCCAAGCTGGCGGCGAGGTGGGCGTGCAGGGTGGTGTCTTTTTCCACCGCCCAGACTTCGGCTCCGGTATCGAGCAGGGCGGAGGTGAGCGTGCCCAGTCCCGGGCCGATCTCCACCACGCGATCACCGGCGGTCACCTCCGCGAGCTCGATGGATTTTCGCACGATGTTGCCATCGACCAGGAAATTTTGCCCGAGAAACCGTTTGGGTTGATGACCCAACAAGGCGAGCAAATCGCGGGTGGCGGAGGGGGAGAGCGGCATGGGCGGGGTCCACACTGGGCAGGCCGGCTTCCCGGCGTCAAACCGGGGGATTGACCCTCCCCGGTGTTTCCCAAGGGTGGACGCACCATGCCACCTGAAAACTTATCCTCCACCGTTCTGGATGCTGTGCAGCTTTGGATTGCGACCGAGGGGCTTGCCTTTGGGCTGCGCCTGCTTGGGGCCGCCCTTATCTTCATCATTGGAAAATGGCTGGCCAACGTCGCGGCCAGGTTGCTCACCGGTGCGCTGACGCGGGCGAAGATCGACGCCACGTTGACGCGATTCCTCGCGCGCATCGGCTATGTGCTGTTGCTTATGGTGGCCGTGATGGCGGCCCTCGACATGCTCGGGGTCAGGACGACTTCGCTGGTGGCCATCATCGGTGCGGCCGGCCTGGCCGTGGGCCTGGCCATGCAGGGGTCGCTGGCCAACTTCGCCGCCGGGGTGATGATCATCATCTTCCGGCCCTTCAAGATCGGGGACTTCATCGATGCCGGCGGGGTCAAGGGCATCGTGGAGGAGATTTCCATTTTCACGACCAATCTGCGCACTCCCGACAACCTTGGTGTCATCGTGCCCAACTCCGCCATTACCGGGGGCAGCATCACCAATTTTGCGGCCAAGGACACCCGCCGGGTCGACCTGACGTTCGGAATTGCCTACGATGACGACATTGCGGCGGCCAAGAAGGCGATTTGGGAGGTCCTCAATGCGGACGAACGCATTCTCAAGGATCCGGCCCCGATTGTCGGGGTGATGGAACTGGCCGACAGCAGCGTGAACATCGTGGTCTGGCCTTGGGCGGCTCGCAGCGATTTCCTGGGCGTGAAGTTCGATCTCAACGAACGCATCAAGGCCGCCATTGAGGGCGCCGGCTGCTCGATTCCCTTCCCGCAGCGCGATGTGCACCTCCACTCGGTGGAGCCGCGCAAGCTCGCCTGACCGGCGCGCGACGATAGCCAGAGCGGTCCGTCTCCACTCTCAATTCCCACGGAACGCCGCCATCAGGGCTCCGGGATCCGGCGCCTTCATCAGGGCCTCTCCACAGAGCACGGCGTGTGCACCGGCTGCCCGGACGCGGTGGGCGTCGGCCGGGGTGGTGATCCCGCTTTCACTCACGGCGGTCACATCCTTGGGAAATTGTGGGATGAGCCGTTCACTCAGCCCGAGGTCCGTCTTGAAGGTGGCGAGGTCGCGGTTGTTCACGCCGATGATTTTCGCCCTGTGGCGGACGGCCCGGGCGAGGTCATCCTCGTTGTGGATCTCAAAGAGCGCATCGAGGCCGGCGGAATGGGCCGCCGCATGGAGGTCCGTGATCTCGATGTCGTCGAGGGCCCGGACGATGATCAAAATGGCACTGGCACCCGCCTCCCGGGCCTGGTGCACCTGGATGGGATGGACCATGAAATCCTTCCGTAGGCAGGGCAGGGCCGGCGGCTCACGGCGGAAGAGATCCGTCACGGCGGTGAGATCGGCGAGGGTTCCCCCGAAATACTTCTCATCCGTCAGCACCGAGAGGGCATCGGCGCCGGCGGTACGGTAACGCGTGGCCTGGGCGGGGGCAGCGATGCCCGCGGCGATGTCTCCGGCCGAGGGCGAGCGGCGCTTGATTTCCGCAATCACGGCCAGC
>JBGTGS010000146.1:0-10243 GCA_041746615.1 Opitutaceae bacterium
GTCGCCGCCGCCCTCGCCGCGAAAGGGGTGGAGATGCGTTGTGACGCCGCCAGTGCCGCCCTACTCGCGGACGCCGGCGTGGCGGCCAGTCCGGCGACCGGCACCGATTTCACCACCGAGTTTCTGGATCTCATCATCGCCGTGCGCGTGGTCGCCTCGCTCGAAGAAGCCGTGGCCATCATCAACCGCGACGGCTCCGGACACACGGATGCCATCGTCACCCGCGACGAAGCCGCGGCACGCTTGTTTCAGGCCGGGGTGGACAGCGCCGTGGTCACATGGAACGCGAGCACGCGCTTCAACGATGGCTTTGAGTTCGGTTTTGGCGCCGAAATCGGCATCAGCACGGACCGCCTCCATGCCCGCGGGCCCATGGGTCTGCGCGAACTCTGTAGTTACAAATATCATTTGGACGGCACCGGTCAGGTGCGGGGATGACCCGTAGGGTAAGGAGGTATCAGGGGTTGCGTTTGAGGGTGAACCTTTACAGGCTTTGAGGGTCACAATGAGTATGAATTACATGCGAGCTGTTCTCCTGCTACCGACGGTGCTACTGGGTGCGGTCGCCGGCTTGGCCCAGACACCTCCATCGGAAGCGCCTGCAGTCATGAGACCGGTGCCTGCCTCTGAGCCAGGGGCGGAAACCTCAGCCCAACCTGCGGCGAAATCCGAACACCAGCGTGCCATTTCTCCCGAGCTTGCGGCCAGCCTGGCGCGCACCATGCCCGCCTATAATCCGCCCAAACCTCCTGAGCCCAAGGCGGCTGAGGAGCTCGATGCCGAGCAACCTCGCAACCAGATCATCCGGCTTCCGCGTGTCGTGGTGGAGGGCAACCGCCCTCCTGTTTTCACCGAACGCCAGCAATATACCAAAGAAGGTCTGGAGGCCCTCGCCGTCGCCCGCTACCTGAGCGAGTTCGACCGTGGCGTGCTCAACCGCTACACCCTGCCCTTGTTCGGACAGAGCGCCGAGCAACGTGCGATGACCGAGTACGAAGAGGCGGAACGCCAGCGCCACATTGCAGAGGCTCAGCAGAGCATTTATATCCTCAAGGACCACGACCCGGTCGCGGCTGAGCAGCTCAAGAAGGAATCGGAATCCGCCTACATCCGCCGAATCGAGTTCCTGCCAACCCCGGGCAGCAATCGGAAGTAAGGGGCATCCGATCAGGTCTCGGGGTTTTGCGTCCGTGCAGGATCACCGGCGCAGGGAACATCATTCAATCCCTGAGCAGGGTTGATACAAGATCTGCCCATTCTTCATCCAGCGTGCTTTCCGGCATGCTGCGACCGGCGAGTCCGTACCAGTAGCGGGCGTTTGCCCGATCGCCTTCCTTGCGATGCAGGTAGGCGTGAACCCAGTTGCCGCCACCCGCCGCATCCACCTGGGCAAGTTCGTGCGCCCGGTCCCAGTCACCACGGGCATCGTGCCACAGCGCCTGCAAGGATGGGCTGAGGTGAGTCACGTCGACCAAGGCCTTGAATTCTCCAGGCGTCATGCCTCCGATGATGTCACAAAGAATCGCGATGACCAGCGCGTTTCCCATTCCGGCCGCACGTCTCCAGCGGAATGAAATCCCATTCGACTTTCTGCGGAAGTCCGCCGTCATTGGGGCGCATGCCAGCCACCCCTGCCGACACCTTGTTGCAACGCCTCACCTGGGAGGACTTGGATCGCGGGCATCTCCGGCACTTGGTGGAACTCGCTCGTGATGAAGATCTGGCCGGGCTGGGGCTGCGCCGGCGTCCGCGTCACCCCGGTGACCGCTCCACCGCGTGTCTGTCAACCGCATCGCGTGCCGGACGTGCCGACCTCGTTGCCCGGGAGGCCATGGTGGTCTGCGGGCTGCCGCTTCTTCCGCTGATCCTTTCAGCCTACGGAGGCCGGTCCACCGCCCAGTTGCACACCCACGACGGTGCCCGGGTCAACCCCGGAGCCATCCTCGCCACGCTCACGGGCGACTCGCGCACGCTGCTGGCCGCCGAACGCGTGGCCCTCAATTTCATCCAACGTCTCTCCGGGGTGGCCACCCAGACACGACGCCATGTCGATGCGCTCGGTGAAGGCCGCACGCGGTTGCTGGATACGCGCAAAACGACGCCCGGATACCGCATGCTCGAAAAGTACGCCGTGGCCTGTGGCGGTGGCTGGAATCACCGGCTGGGGCTCTTCGATCGGGTGATGCTCAAGGACAACCACCTCGCGCTGATCGGCTTTTCCACCCCCCCAGACCGTGGGTCTGACGCCCGGACGATCGGGCAACACCGCCTCTCCGCCGCCGTCACCGCCGCACGGAAAGCCGAGCCCAGCCTGCCGGTCGAGGTCGAGATCGACCGGCTGGATCAGATACCCGCCGTGCTGGCGGCCGGCGCCGATGTCATCCTGCTGGATAATTTCAGCCCAGCCCGGCTGCGGCGGGCCGTCGCCCTCATCGGCGGTCGCGCCTTCACCGAAGCCAGCGGCGGCATCACCCTCAAGACCCTGCCCCGCCTCGCCGGGCTGGGTCTCGATTTTGTGTCCACCGGCGCCCTGGTTCACCGGAGCGTGTGGGTGGATATTGGCCTGGATTGGAAATCATGAAATCCCCCGAAGCGACCATTCTCAGGGCCCTCCTCGCCGCAGGCGACGGTTTCGTCTCCGGCACGGCGCTGGCACGTCAGCTTGGCATGAGCCGGGTAGCCGTGTGGCAGCACATGGAAAAACTGCGTGAACAAGGCTTCGGCTTCGAGGCCGTGCGTGCCCGCGGCTACAAGCTGACCGCCCGGCCCGTCAGCCTGAATGTTGCCTTGCTCAGCGCTCATCTCGGCCCCGACTCCGGGGCCTTTTCCCTGACCGTGCTCGACGAGGTGGACAGCACCAACGACGAGGCGGCCCGCCAACTCGCCGCCGGAAAACCCGATCCTTTTGCCGTGGTGGCCCGCCGCCAGACCAAGGGCCGCGGGCGCTTCGGACGCAACTGGCACAGCGAGGCCAATGGCAACCTCTACATCAGTTTCGGCTTCCGTCCCCATCTCGCTCCCGGCCGCATGCAAACCTTCACCCTCTGGATGGGGGCGAACCTGTGCGAACTTCTGGCCAGCTTCTGCCGCACCACTCCGGGACTCAAATGGCCGAACGACATTCTCTTCGATGGTCGCAAAGCCGGTGGCATCCTGACCGAAGCCCGCATCGATGCTGACGAGATTCGCGATCTCGTCCTGGGTCTTGGTCTCAACGTTAACAGCCCCGCCGGTGGTTGGCCTGAGGAACTCACGCGCCGCGCCATCTCCCTCTCCGAACATACCCGGGCCCCCCTTGACATCAATCTCCTGGCTGCGGCCCTGATCGGTCGCGTGCAGGTCGCCTACCAAAAGTTCCTTAACGGGACCTACACCCGGAACCTTGCCGATCTCTGGAACCGTTACGACATCCTCCGCGGCTGTCCGGTGGTGGTCCTCCAGGGTTCCCGTCGCGTCACCGGCACCGCCGCCGGCATCGACAATGAAGGCTCTCTCATCCTCCGCACCGACCGGGGCCGCTCGGAGCGTTTCCGCGCCGGGGAGGTCACCCTGGAGAAAAAATGATTTTACCAGCCGCGCGAACACGGGTGGACAAGCCCGTATAATGCGTTTGGCTGGTACCATCGGTAAAAATCCGTGTCCAAACCCGGCACCCTCCATGCCCGCATCCGCGCCCGCCATTGAAGTAAAAAACCTCGTCAAGACCTTCGCCGGGGTCCCGGCGGTCAGCAATATCAGCTTCACGGTGGCCCGGGGCGAAATCCTCGGTTTTCTCGGCCCAAACGGAGCTGGGAAGTCCACCACCATGCGCATTCTCACCGGTTTCCTGCCGGCCACCGCCGGTGAGGTCAGCGTGTTTGGCGTGCCCGTGGCAACCCGGGCCGGGGAGGTCAAGCGCCTCATCGGCTACATGCCGGAGAACAATCCCCTGCCCGAGGACATGCGCGTCGCCGAGTACCTGCACTATCGCGGCCGCCTCAAGGAAGTTCCCCGCGGCAAACTCCGCACCCGCATCGACGAGGTGCTGGAGATGTGCGATCTCAAACGCGTGCGCCATCGCATCATCGGCAAACTCTCCAAGGGCTTCCGCCAGCGGGTGGGCATTGCAGAGGCCGTGCTGGCCGAGCCCCCGGTCATCATCATGGATGAGCCGACCATCGGGCTCGATCCGCACCAGATCCTCATCGTCCGCGACCTGATCGCCCGCCTGCGCGGACGCATGACTGTGATCATCTCCTCACATATCCTGCCTGAGATCGAGATGACGTGCGACCGCGTGCTCATCATCAACCAGGGCCGGGTCGTCGCCACCGGGGCACCCTCCGATCTGCGCAACGAAATCCTCGGGCCTCCCCGCTACCGCCTCGAACTCGCGGGTGACCTCACCGCGCTGCCGGCCGCACTTGCCGACGTGGATCCGACCATGCAGGTCACCGCCACCGAGGAGGCCGATCCGGCCGGTTTCCAACGCATCACCCTCAGCTCCGAAAAGCAGGAGGATCTCGGGGAACCTCTCCTGCGCACCCTGGGCACCGATGCACGCTTTCGCCTCCGTTCCCTGAGCCGCGATCACCCCACCCTGGAGGATGTCTTTCTCGCCGCCACCCGACGCAGCTGGGATGCGGTGGACAAACCTGCGGCAGCCCCGCCCAAACCGGCCGTCCGCTGATCTAATCCACCGAAAGCCCATGCGCCACTTCCTCACCATCCTCAGCCACGAGATCCGGATGCTGCTGGTCAGCCCGAGCACCTACATCGCCGCCGTGCTGTTCCTGGCCATCATGGGGTTTGTCTTCACCAACATCCTCGCCGAGTACAATGCGGGGCCGCAGGAACTCTCCCCCGCCACCGTCTTCTTCCAGCTGTTCTGGCTCCCGGTCTTTTTCATGGTGCCGCTGCTGACGATGAAAAGCATCTCGGAGGAGCGTCGCCTGGGCACGCTGGAAACGCTCCTGACCACCCCCGTCACCACCGCGGAGGTTGTCCTCGGGAAATATGGGGCCGCCTATTTCCTCTACCTCGCACTCTGGGGGTCCACCGGCGGGTTTTTCTACATCCTGCACCGCTTCGCCGGCGATCAGCACTTTCTCGACACCGGCCCGCTGTTGGGTGGCTACCTGTTCATCGCCATCTCGGGCCTGCTCTTCGTGGCCCTCGGCGTGCTCGCCAGCGCCCTTTCCCGCAACCAGGCGGTGGCCGGCATCCTCGGTTTCACCCTCATCTTCGGCCTGATCATCGGCCTGCGATTCCTCAACGAGGTCGCCTTGCTCAACCATGAGATGTTCGAACCGGCACGCGCCGCCATCGGCTACGCGCAGGTCTTCACCCACTTGGACGACTTCACCCGCGGAGTCGTCGACACGCGCCAGCTGCTCTTCTATGTGAGTGGCTCGGTGCTGGCCCTCATTTTCAGCATCTTCGGCGTCGAGGCCAAGCTGCTCCATTCCTGACCCGCGCCGATGCCCTTCCTCGAAAGCTTCCGCGCCGCCCGCTGGATCCGCACCCTCAACCTGGTCCTCCAGGCCCTGCTGTTCCTCACCCTCTTCGGCGGGCTCAACTACCTGGCCCTGCACTATGCCTGGCGGTACGATCTCACCGAGCACCGCCGCCACTCCCTCTCGCCGGAAACCCTCTCCTACCTCGCCACGCTCAACCAGCCGGTGCGGATTTACGTCACCATCCCCTCCGACGACGGCGAGCGCACCACCGCCCAGGCCTTCCGCGACATCAACGGCCTCCTGCGCGAGTACATCTATGCCACCGAAATGTCCGACACCGGCCGCATCACGGTGCAGCAACTCGACGTCAACATGCAGCGGCGCGAGGCCGAGCGGCTCGGCATCGACCGGGCCGACATCGTGCTTGTGACCAGCGGGGACAAGCGCCGGATCGTACCCATCGAGGACTTCTATGAGATCAGGGACCGTCGCAAGCAGGCCTTCCAGGGCGAACGCATGCTCACCGCCGCCATTCTCGACGTCTCCAGCCTCGAGAGGAAAAAAATATACTTTCTCGCGGGACACGGGGAAATGAGCCCGGCGGATGTGGACGGGGTCCGCGGGCTGTCGTCCCTCACCGCCGAGTTGCGCCTGCGCAATTTCGAAGTGGGGGTGGTCGACCTGTTGCAGAACCGCCGCGTGCCCGAGGATGCAGACCTGCTGATCGCCGCGGGACCACGGGGTCCCTATGATCCCTTCGTGGTGGAATTGCTGCGTGAGTATCTCGCCGTCGGGGCAGGCCGCCTGATTTTACTGCTGGCACCCACCCAGCACAACGAACTCGATGCCCTCCTCTTCGACTGGGGCATCCGGGCCAACGACGATGTGGTGGTCGTGGATGACGACAGCGATCATGTCACCCAGGGCGGCGACCTGCGGGTGTCCGCCTTTACGGAGCATCCGATCACGCGGACCCTGCTCAACTACGGCACGCCCCTCATCATCGGCCACTCCCGCATTGCCACCCAGGATCCCGGCCGGGCACTCGACGGAAGCCTCACCGTCACGGTGCTCGCCGCCAGCTCACCGACCGCTTGGGGCGAGACCAACTACCGTGCGGGCTACGCGGAGTACAACGCGGGCATCGACATCAAGGGGCAGCCGAACATCGAGCCGCTGGACCGGCTCGGATTGATCACCGCATCCGAACGGGTGACTCCGCCGAAGGATCTTCCGTTCAGCGTGCGCGGTGGCCGTCTGGTCGTCTTCGGCAATGCCGATATCGCCTCCAACAACCGCATCGGCATTGTGGGCAACCAGACCATCATCCTGAACGCCGTAAACTGGTGCCTCGACCGCGACACCCAGCTCAACATCCCCGCCCGACCCATCGAACGCTTCCAGTTGTCCCTCAGTGAACAGGAACTGCTTCGCCTGCGCTACAGCCTCCTGCTGGTCCTCCCCGGAGTTGCCGCCGTGCTCGGACTCCTCGTATACTGGACCCGGCGCAATTGAAACCCGCCCATCCCGATGCGCACCAAAGTCACCCTCCTCCTGCTTTTCCTGAACGTCGCCCTGTTTTTCTTTATTTTCCGCTTTGAGCGGGAGTGGCGCACCGAACATGCCTCCCTTGAAACCCGCCGGCGGGTGCTCGGGCCGGAATCCGCCAACATCCAGTTCCTCGAGATCACCAGTCCGGCCATGGCAGGTGAGGTGCGGCTGGAACGCCGTGGCGAGGCCTGGCACCTGACCTCACCGCTGGAATGGCCGGCCAACCCCCACGCCGCCCTGCGCATCGTCAACGAGCTCAAGTTCCTCGAGCACGAGGCGAGCTTCAGCGTGGCCGACCTCGCCCGCAACGATCAGTCCCTCGCCGATTACGGGTTGGAGGAGCCCCAGCTGAGCGTAAGTTTCCGGTCGGGCGACCAGACCACGGGCGCAGTCGGCACCCTCCGCATCGGCGCCGAGACCCCGGTCGGCAACCGGCTCTATGTCCTCTCACCGGATGGCAGCCGCGTCCATGTGGTCGGGCGCAGTTTGCTGGACAGCCTGCGGCTCACCCCGGAGGAACTGCGTGCCTCCACCTTTCTCACCATCCCTTATTTTGAGGTCCGCTCCCTCAGTTTGCAGACGGCCGCACCGGCCAACCTGCGCGTCCGCGTGCGCCGCGGCGAGGGCGACCGCTGGGAGATTGAAAACCCTTTCATCGCCCGGGCCAGCAAAACCTCGGTGCAACTGGCCATCAACGGCCTCAATGCCCTGGAAACCCGCACCTTCCATGGCACGGAGCGCACCCACCCCGAACTCGTCGAAAAGGCCAGGCTGGGAAACCGCGCCCTGCGCATCACCCTCGAAGGCAACAACCGCCGGGAAACGCTCCTCCTCGGCTCCGAGATCGGGACCGTTCCCGTGCCCGGTGACCCCACCGCCACCCCGGACCTGGAGTTCTATGCCAGACTCGAGAATGAGTCAGCGGATCGCGCCCCCATCTTTTCCGTAGCCGTGCCGGCCACCCTCGTCTCCACCCTGCGCAACGCCCAGGTCGAACTGCGAGAACGCCGTATCCTCGACTTGGAAAACCGTCTGGTGACGGCCATCACCCTGACCTCACCGACCCGGCCCGAACTATCCGAGATCACCCTGCAACGTCTTGAAACCTCGGCCACCGGTGCCGGGGCCAACTGGCAGATCGTCCGGCGCGAACCCGGCGGCAGCCCCGCCATCTTCCCCGCTGATCGCGAGATCGTGGAACGCCTGCTCCAATACCTGCAGTTCCTCAGCGCACGCGACTTTCTCACCGAGGCACCCAGCCGGCTCGACTTGGAGGAGTATGGACTCACCCGCCCCGAACGCGCCATCACCCTGGCCATGGCCGGTGCCGCCGGCACCCCGACCACCACGGTGACCCTCGAACTGGGCATGGGCCGGGGTGAGGATCTGGTCTATGCCAAGCTCGCCAGCCGGGACTCCGTCTATCGGGTCGATCCCGAAATTCTCCGGGCCACTCCGGTGGTCCCGCGCAGCTACCGGGAACGCCTCCTGCGCGAACTGCCCACCGGCGCACGCATCACCGGACTTTCCCTGCGCGATGTCACCACCAACACGGTCATCTACGAACGCAAATTGGAGAGCGGGATAACCTGGACCGAGGCCCTCGCCGGAGAAACCCCGGAACGCCGCGCCGCCATCGAGGAGATCCTGCGCCGCCTCCAAACCCTGCGCGCCCGCAACTTTGCGCAGGACCAATTCCCCGAAACCATCATGGTCGCGGGTGAATTGCGCCTCTGGAGCTATCGACTCGACACCAACCTTGCCTTCGTCAGCGCGGAAGGAGCTCAGCCAGGAATCTCCACCCTCTATCTCAGCGATCGCGTCGGAGGCGCCACCCAATATGTCGGCTCCCCCGACCTGCAGGGCGGCGTGGTCTTCGAGGCCGAATTTGCCCTGCTCGACGCCCTCTGGACCCTGACCCAGGGCCCGCGTGATCCCGGCCCGCCTCCTCCTCCCGCCGGCACCATCGTCCAGTAATCCTGAATGCCACGCTGTCGAAGGCTCGACTGAACCCTTCCCCGCGCGTGAAAACCCCGGGCTTCAAATCCGCCACCATGGGATGCTCCCGCACATGAAACCATGGCTCACGGGCTGCTGGCAGGTGCTCCGCTTCTGCACGGACTGCGTGGGGTCTCTCGCCCTCTGGACGCTGTGGCTCGCCCTACTCATCGCGATCGGTGTGCAGCTCACCATCCTGGCCGCCCGGGAACTCGCCGTGCCCGGTTTCATCCTACGCGAAATCACCGCACGCATGGCCGCCGCCGACCTGCACGCGGAGTTCGGGCGGGCACAATTCGACCCCTCGGGTCGCCTGCTGGTTGAGAACGTGCGCATCAGCACGCCGTCAATCGGCGGGCCGCTGCTGACGGCACGCACGATCTACCTGAAACTCGACCCCTGGGCACTCCTGCTGCGCGATGTCGAGCTGACCCAGGTCAGAGCCACCGGGGTGGACTTGATCGTGCCCGCGATGTTTTCCCCCGCCGGCCGGAGCGAAGCCGTGCTGCGCGATCTGCATGCCAGCGTGTTCATCGATCAGGAACATCGCCGGCTGATCTTTGAGGAGGTGGATGCCCGCGTCGCGAACATTGAGGTCACGGGGCGGGGTGAACTCATCCTCCCAACCCTGCGGCCGGACCGCCCGCCCCTCGTCGCGGAATTGATCCGCCGCCATCTGCAGCTGAGCCGCCGGGCGATGGCGCATTTCCCGGAGTTGGAGTCGCTCACCTCACCCCGGTTGATCTTTGAGCTCATCCCGGACGAGAGTCACCTGGCCGTGGTTGAACTCGAACTGCTGGCCGACCGCCTCAGCCTTGAGTCCGGCCTCCCCGGCTGGACTCACGCCACCATACTGACCCAACCCCGGGTCCGCACCTCCTTCCCCCTGTCAGGAGCGGCGGGCACCCGGCTCGCGGTTGATCTCAGGGGCCGGCACCTCGACGCCGCAGAAGTTGGCGGCCTGCACCAACCACATCTTCACCTGGAAGGCAGCGTTGAACCCGCCCTGACCGGCTATGCCCTGGACCGGATCCAACTGGGCGCGAGCCAGATCACCGCACACGGTTTCGTGATCGAATCCGCACATCTGGAGGCACGACCCGGGCCACTTTTCCCCGATACATCTTGGGGGATCGCCGCCCGGATTGACGGCACCGCCTGGACCGCCACCGGCGAGATGGACCTGTCCACCCGCGCCGGGAGCGTGGCCATCGGCGGGGCCCTGCCGCACACGCTGCTGACCCGGATCGCGGCGC
>JBGTGS010000147.1:0-11575 GCA_041746615.1 Opitutaceae bacterium
TAAGCAAAATGTCTCTTCTTTAGGTAAGCCTCAATAGGTTGCGCGCTCGCCGCGCAACGCGAATGCCCCAAGGCCACCGTGCAAACCGTGGCGTGCGAGCCCGCCAGCTACATCAAAGTATCCAAACTGACCCACCACCCAAGCGGGCCTGAGGCGCCGCTGACGTCACCGTAGCGTGTGCAGAAAGTGCAGGTGGCGCTCGTACTGGTCGAGGACGTCGTGGATGACCTCATCCCGGCTCCAGCCCATGATGTCGTAATCCTGGCCGCCCTCCTTGAAATGGACCTCTGCGCGGAAGAATTTGAGTTCCTCCGCCCGGGCGTTCGCGGTATCCCGCAGCAGGAAGGCGGGAGGGTCATAGGCGCGAGGGCGCACCAGATAAAAGAAATCCGGTTCGCTTCCCAGGGGGATTTCAATCCAGAGCCGGCCGTTTTCCCCCTCTTCAATCCGTGCAGCCGAGCCCTGTTGCTCGAGCTCAGCGGCAACCTCCTCGAATGCGGGTCGAACCGTTTCCCGGATGTAGGTCTCGACCTCGGTTCGCTTGGGATGATGCGTGATGGTCCGGAGGCGCGCCTGCCAGCCGGCCCCGGCCGATGACCACTTGGGCATGACCCGGGCCCCACGCACGCTGTCGCGCTTGATCGCCTCGATGCGCAAGGCGCGGAGCAGGCCCCAGCACATCAGGATCATCACCGCGGTGAAGGGCAGGGCACTGGCGATGGCGGCCGTCTGCAGTGCGCCCAGACCGCCCGTGAGCAGCAGCACGGCTGCGACCAACCCTTCGGTCACCGCCCAGAAGATGCGCTGCCAGACCGGCGACTCCTCCCGTCCACCCGAGGTCAGCATGTCCACGACGAACGAACCCGAGTCCGACGATGTCACGAAAAAGGTGATCACCAGCAGCGTGGCAATGAGTGACATCACGCCGGGGAAGGGCAGGTGCTCAAAAAACTTGAACAACGCCACCGATGTGTCCGTGGCCACCGCATCGGACAATTCGGTGATGCCCTGCATCAGCACCATGTGAAGGGCGGTGTCCCCAAAGACGGTCATCCAGATGAAGGTGAAGCCAACCGGTACCAGCAGCACACCGATCACGAATTGCCGGATGGTACGTCCCCGCGATACCCGGGCGATGAACATGCCCACGAACGGGGACCAGGCGATCCACCAGCCCCAGTAGAACAAGGTCCATCCGCCGATCCACCCGGTGGGTTCGTACGCATACAGGTTGAACGTGGCGGCGAAGAGACCGGACAAATAGTTCCCGGTGTTCTGCACAAAGGTCTGCAGCAGGAAGACCGTCGGTCCCGCCACCAACACGAAGACGAGCAGCATCACGGCCAGGATGATGTTCAACTCCGAGATGCGCCGGATGCCCGAGTCGAGACCCAGGCAGACCGAAAGCGTCGCGACCCCCGTGATGGATGCGATCAGGATTATTTGAATCCCGGTGGAAGTCGGGATGTCAAAGAGGTAGCTGAGACCGGCGTTGACCTGGATCACGCCAAAGCCGAGTGAAGTCGCGACGCCAAAGAGCGTCCCCAGCACCGCAAAGATGTCGACCGCATGACCGATGGGACCATAAATGCGCTCGCCAATCAGCGGGTATAGCGCCGAGCGGATGGTCAGGGGCAACCCATGCCGGAACGAGAAGTATGCGAGCGAAATGGCCACCACGGCATAAATTGCCCACGCATGCACGCCCCAGTGAAAGAAAGTGATGCGCATGGCCTCCCGCGCCGCCTCCACTGTGGAGCCTTCACCCACCGGAGGACTGACATAGTGCATGATCGGCTCGGCCACGCCAAAGAACATCAGCCCGATGCCCATGCCGGCGGAGAACAGCATGGCGAACCACGATGCGTAGCTGTAATCCGGTTCGCTGTGGTCGGGTCCGAGCTTGATTTTGCCGTGATCGGAAACCGCCAGTCCGATCGTGAAGACCAGGAATCCGGCGACGGACAACACATAGAACCAACCGGCCGACTCCGTGATCCAGGATTGCACCGAGCCGAACATCCCGGTGGCCAGCTCCGGCGCGATGATGGTGCCGGTCACAAACAAGATGATCAGGATGGCCGATCCGATGAAGACCGGCGGGTTGATTTTGATCCAGGATGGGGTGGGTCGGTCGGTTTTTTGATCCATTATTGATTCATGGGATTGGGTCCGTATCCAGTGGCAATGAAGCCATGGCTGGGGTGAATGCCGGCTGCGGATCAGGGTGGCCCGGCTTCAGTCACGAAGCACGAACGGCAGTTGGCTGATTCCGTTGATGATGAATTGCACCGCAATGACCGCGAATAGCAACCCCATCAGCCGTCGGAGGATTCGCAGGAAGATCGGGTTGAGCCAGGCCGCCCCGGTGACGGACACGCGCAGGATGGCGTAGCAGGCGAGATAAACGACGGGAATGCTGACCAGCAGGGCGGCGATGTGGGCCATGGAGGCAGCCTGAGTCTGCAGGATGATCACCGTTGAAATGGCTCCGGGGCCGCACAGCAACGGCATGGCCAGAGGGGTGATGGCCACGTCCTCCTTGCTGGCGGCGAGTTCACGCTCCTCGCTGCTCAGCCGCACCGGGGAGTCCGGCGAGCGGAGCATGTCGAAGGCGATGACAAACAGCAGGCTTCCCCCGGCGATCTGCAGGGCCGGCATGGTGATGCCGAGCACGGAGAACAGGAATTGTCCGGCCACTGCAAAGAAAAGAATGATGCCTGCGGCGATCAGGCAGCCCTGCCGGGCCGCGCGGATCCTCTGCTCTGCGGTGTCTCCCGGTGTGATGGCCAGAAAGGCGGGGACAATCGAGAAGGGGTTGATGATGACAAACAGCGAGATCGGCGCCAGGAGCAGGAATTCAAGAACGGACATGGGCGGCGAAGGGTTGTGAGGAGGTCAAGGGTGTGGATCGATTGGCTTCCCGCAGGAACAACGTTGCAGCCTGGCTCTGCACGATGTGGCCCCGGCCTCACCCGGCGATTTTCACCAAGCAATACACCACACCGGCAGCGCGACAAGTATCCATTGAGGCGAAGGGGATTTTACGCCCCCGCACCCCGGGGTTCCGTCGCCAGAATTTGGGAACCGCACCGTTCGAGTCGGGAGAAGATCCCCATGATCCCGGAAAAGCTGATTCTGCGGCCGCCTTACAGATTGGCGATGATCGCGTCCGCCATCGCGCGCGTACCGACCGCCGACTGTCCGAAGGCGATGTCACCCGTGCGCAGTCCATCGACCGTCACTGTCTTGCGCACGGCGGCCTCGATTCTGGCCGCGAGGGCGTCGAGGCCGAAACTGTAGCGAAGCATGAGCGCACCCGAAAGCACCTGGGCGCAGGGATTGGCCACGCCCTGGCCGGCGATGTCGGGGGCCGTGCCGCCGGCGGGCTCGTAGAGTCCGAAAGGTTTGCCGTGGGAATTCCTCCCCGTGCCCAGCGAGGCCGAGCTCATCATGCCGAGCGATCCGCAGATGACCGCCATCTCATCAGATAGGATGTCGCCGAACATGTTTTCAGTGAAGAGCACGTCGAACTGGTTCGGGTCGCGCGCGAGCTGCATGGCCGCGTTGTCTACGTACATGTGGCTGAGCTCGAGATCCGGATGATTGGCCGCGAAATACGCGATCACGGTCTTGCGCCAGAGAACGGAGGTTTCCAGAACGTTGGCCTTGTCCACCGAGCAGACCTGCTTGCCGCGGGCCCGGGCGGTGACGGCGGCGACCTCGGCGATGCGCTCGATCTCGGAGGTCTTGTAGATCATCGTGTCGATGGCCTGCTGCTCGCCGTTCTCCAGCGTGGTCGTGGTCTTGGGCTGGCCGAAGTAAATGCCTCCGGTGAGCTCGCGGATGCAGACGATGTCGATGCCGTTCGGGATGCGGCTGCTCTTGAGTGGGGAGGCCTCGAGGAGGTCGGGGTAGAGCAGACCGGGACGGATGTTGGCGAAAAGGTTGAAGGCCTTGCGCAGGGGAAGGAGGGCGGCGCGCTCCGGCTGTTCCTTGGGCGGGAGTTTCTCCCACTTGGGTCCACCGACGGAGCCGAAGAGGATGGCATCCGATTCCTGGCAGAGCTTCAGAGTGGAGTCGGGCAGGGCCTTGCCATGGTTGTCGATGCCCGCTCCGCCGACGTCGGCAATCCGGTGGGAGAGGGTGATCCCCTCCTTTTTGGCGACGTGCTCCATCACGCGCAGCGCCTCGGTCATGACCTCGGGCCCGATGTAGTCTCCTGGCAGAACGGCGAACTTGAGCGTGGACATAGGAAGGGGCAGGGTGAAGCGCCCGTAGCCGCTGAGGCAAGCAGGCTTTCGCAGGGCTACCCTGCGGAGCCCGGCGAACCGGTATCGATGAATCCCACCCGGTTTCCCAATCAATGATGTCAACTATTAGCAGACACAACCGCGACGATTCACGGTTGCAGCACGGAAGAAAGACCGTGTGCTGCTCCCGATGAAGCTCCATGTCATTCCCGCCGGTCCAATCGAGACCAACGCCTATTTGCTCACCGATCCCTCCCGCGGGGAGGCCGTCCTGATAGATGCGCCGGATGGCATCTGGTCCGAAATCGAGGCCTCATTGACGGAGGACAAATGCCGGTTGACTGAACTGTGGCTGACCCATGGTCATTGGGACCACACCCAGGGGGCGGCCGAGGTGGTGAGGCAAACCGGAGCCAAGGTGCGTGCGCATGAAGCCGATCGCGCCCTGATCGAGACCCCCGAAGTCATGAAGGCGTTTCTCGGTCGTGGAATTGAATTGGAACCGGTGGCCGTGGATCTCTGGGTTGCGCAGGACGACCACTTTGAAGCCTTGGGGCGTTCCGTTGAAGTCCGGCATGTCCCGGGCCACTGCCCGGGCAACGTGCTTTTTTATCTCCCTACCGCCGAATCTGCCTTCGTGGGGGACGCGCTCTTTGCGGGCAGCGTGGGCCGGACGGATCTGCCGGGTGGGAGCATGGTTGTGCTGGCCCAATCCATTCGCAACCAGATCTACACCCTGCCATCAGAAACCAAGGTTTATCCCGGGCACGGTCCGTCAACGACGGTGGCCCGGGAGCAGTCGACCAATCCACATGTACGCTAGCAGCCCGTCGGGCTCGCCATTAAGGCCGTCCGTTGGAGTACGATGATCGGGCAGGCGCAGCGGGCCTTGTCGACAGTCTGCTAAACGAAAATGCCCGGGGCATTTTCGAGGAAAAAACCCCGGTTTCACGCCGCCTCATTCGGCTTTAGACGCTCGTTGGCCCCGGCACTCCCTTTGCCACAGAACCCTTCGCTTCTTCTCCCCGAAGATCAAAACCGCTCTGCGGTTTTGTTTAGCCCGCTTATTCCCCCGACGTGGCCGGCAGGATCGATCGCCGCCCGTCAGTAAATTCCACGAAAGGGCATCATGCGTGTGGAAAAGCGGGCTTGGAATCGTCTTTGACCCGGACGGGATGCAGGTCTGGACTCAGCCTTGAGCATGAGCACCGAGAAGTCAGACGAACACTTCATGCAACAGGCTTTGGACCTCGCGCGCCGGGCCTGGGGATGCACGCACCCGAATCCGATGGTCGGAGCCCTGATCGTGGAGAACGGCAAGGTCGTCGCCGAGGGTTGTCATGCCGAGGATGGCGGGCCGCACGCGGAGCGCGTGGCCCTGGCCAATCTCGGGCGTGCGCCCAAAGCCGGGGCCACCCTGTACGTGACTCTGGAGCCCTGCTCGACCCCCGGGCGCACCGGGGCCTGCTGCGATGTCATTCGCGAAGCGGGCTTCTCCCGCGTGGTCGCGGGGGCCACCGATCCGCATGCCGAGCATGAGGGCCGTGGCTTTGCCGCGCTGAGGGATGCCGGCATTGAGGTCCGATCCGGGGTGCTGGAACGCGAATGCACGGATCTCAACCTGATCTTCAACCACTGGATCACGCGTCAGGCCCCGCTGCTGGCGGCCAAGGCGGCGGTCTCACTCGACGGGCGCATTGCCACGCGCACGGGTGACTCCCAATGGATCACCAACGAACAGTCCCGCGCCGATGTGCATCGCTGGCGGCGGTTGTTTCCGGGCATTGCGGTCGGTGCGATGACGGTGATGAAGGATAATCCCCGGCTCACAGCCAGGGTAGGTGATGACGAATGGTGTCCGTGGCGTTTTGTCTTTGATGGTTTGCTGCGCTCGGCAGGCGAACGGACGCTGCCGCAGGTTTACACGGACCGACACCGGGAGCGGACAATCGTGGTGACGACCGCACACGGTGGCATGGGCTACGTGCGCAAACTGCGCGATGAGGGCGTCAATGTCTGGATTCTGCCATCGGCCACCCAGCGGGTCAGCTTCGGGGAGTTTCGCGCCCGGTGTGCACAGGAAAAAATCACCGGTGTCTATTTCGAAGGGGGTGCGCAGTTGCTCAGCGAGTTGCTCCGATCGCGTGAACTCGACTACCTGTTCATGTACCGGGCACCGGTCCTTTTGGCGGATGACAAGGCCAAGGCCGTCTTTGGAGGGTTGAGATCGGATCGACTGGCGGGATCCGTGCGGCTGGCGGAGGTGCGACAGGAGTCCTTCGGCGATGATGAACTCGTGCGTGGCAAGGTGGTCTACCCCGACAAATTGCAGGTGGACGAAGCGGCCTTCAGCCTAGGCTGAGGATTGCCGCCGGGCGGGCAATCCTTAGGGTTTACGCCTGATCACATGCTTACGCTTCATCTGGCTTCGGGAAATGCGCACAAGGTGGAGGAATTCCGGCGGCTGGCCGTGGCCACGGACCTGGCGGTTGACATTGTTTCCGCCCAGGTCGGCGGAGGCATGCCCGTGGTCGATGAGGATACCGGCACCTTTGTTGGCAATGCCCGCAAGAAGGCCCGGGCGCTGCAGGCGTGCCGCCCGGCCGGAACCTGGGTACTGGCCGACGACAGCGGACTCTGTGTGGATGCGCTCAGCGGTGCGCCGGGAGTGGAATCGGCCTACTTTGCGGGACCGGCCGGTGATGCGGCTGCCAATTTGAACAAGCTGATCGCCTTGATGAAGGACGTCCCGGTGGATCAGCGCAGCGCCCATTTCATCTGCGTGCTCGTGCTGCTGGATGCCGATGGAACGGAACACATTTTAGAGGGCCGGTGCGATGGTAGGCTCGCGATGGCTCCCCGTTCCGGCGGCGGTTTTGGTTATGACCCGCTCTTCATGCCCGCCGGCCATGAACAGACCTTTGCCGAACTCGCCGACGGGCTCAAAGAACAGTTGAGCCACCGGGCACGGGCCTGGGCCCATCTGGCTGCCTGGCTCCGCTCCGGAAACAGATCCCAGCACGCATGATTAGTCCCTCACTCGCGAACAACGATAAGGTTTGAGACGATAATGGACGGGAAACTCCAAACGCCAAAGGGCCAAAGGAGAGAACGCCTGCGGCGCACTTTTTTGGGATTTGGACCCGCATGCGCGGGATGGGACCCGCCAGCGGCGGGCAAGTTTGGGATTTCCGGCTTGGCCGGGTCAGGTTTCGTCATCCAGGAGATCGGCACCAGTCGACCCGGCGCCACTGGGCAGGGCGGCCTTGAGGGCATCGTATTGCGCCTTCGTCAGGTCTGTGAAATCGACCCGGCGGTAGGACATGACCAGAGGCATCTGCGGGGGATAGCGCTGCTCGATTCCGAAAAGGGTGTTGAAACCCCAGAGGCGGGTGGGCGGTCCGTAGAACCGGAGACCCCAGGGTTCGTCCGCCACGCGGCTTTCATACATCACCACGATGGATCCGCGGATGGCGGCCGTGCCGGTCCATCGCTCAAGGAAGCGCGGCAGATTGTGCACGCCGCCGCTGTTCTGGTTGCTGCCGTTCTTATTGGAAGGGGTGACGCCGACCAGGAAGGCCGCGGAGATTTCCGAAGAGGTGCCGTCGAACTTCATGGTCATGCTGCGCGTGGCCACGCCACCTCCATAGAGGGAGGTGTCGATCGTCGTGGGTGTACTGATACCGTCCACGCGGTTGTTGTTCGCAGGGTTGGCGGTCGCCCAGTTGTTGTTCCAGTTGCTATCGGTGTGCCGATGTCCGCTGAGGGCATCGTTCCAGCCGCCGGTCTGGGTATAACTTCCGGACACGTTGCCGAAGGTGGGCTGGGAGAGCAGGGTGATCGCGTCGGCGGCCAGTGCCACGGGGCGTTCACCGGTTTCCGGATAGCGGGCGCTGTTGCTGGTGCCCGTGCTGCTTGAGTTGATGCTGCCGTCGGCATTGAAATGGCCAAGGATGTACATGGCATCGTTGGTGGCGAGGGTCAGACCCTCATCCGCCACGCCGGCCGCACCGGATTTGCTGGCCACCTGACCGCGGCCGTTGATCAGGCGGACCCCCGAGTCCTTGCGAACTTCGGCATCCACCGACTCGATATAGATGGCTCCATTCCAGTCGGCGGCGGTGAAAGCATCGATGCGGTGGGTGTCGTCAATGGTCACACTGCTTGGCGAAGAGGCGGTGTAATCTGCGTAAACACTCGAGCTGCCTGCGCCGTTCACCGTTCGATCCACGGCTTTTTTCAGCGCATTCATGTCCACTTCGATGATGTTGATGTTCTTGCCCGCGTAGGTGTTTCCGCCCGAACGGTTGTTGTTGTAATCAAAGGTGGATGTGTGGCGCCGCAGATCCGTCATCTGGTTGGGCTTGATCGTCACCACGGGATCCCCGCCGGGATTGCTGTGGCCCGCCATGCCGGGCAGTATGACCTCGGTGCCATCCTTCTTGAAGGCCTTCACGGAATTGGCCGGGAGCGTGTAAGGGGTTCCATCGGGCATGCGGGCGGTGCGATCGG
The DNA here is from genome assembly GCA_041746615.1 of Opitutaceae bacterium. GTDB lineage: Bacteria > Verrucomicrobiota > Verrucomicrobiia > Opitutales > Opitutaceae > CAMAXB01. The sequence continues at coordinate 8,766 of JBGTGS010000147.1, forward strand.
TGCCGCTGGGGTTGACGGCGATGTAGAGGCCTGACTTGCGCGAAAGCTTCTGCGCTTCCAGTTCGGAATTATAGTCCGCATGGGTGTTGGGCAGGGGGGGCTCGATCAAGACCCGGCCCTCGTTCTTGGAATTGTCCACCCCGTCATGAGGGGTGGGATCCTCCTCATAATCACCGATGGCAACGGGCTTGTAGGGCTGGATGCCATGTGACTTGGTCTGGAGGTTGCCGTTGAAGGTGTTCGAGGCAAAGGAGCGGAACTGCCCGTTGCTCTCATCGGTTTCCGAAGAGAGCCCCATCTTTTGATCACGCCAGACGCCATCACCACTCTTGAGGCTGACGAGGGATCCCGCTTTGTTGGCAAAGAAGAAGTCGTGGTTTTGGGAGACCTCGGTGGCCCCGTGGGCCTGAATCGGCGGGGTCTTGAAGCCCTTGTAGAGTCCGCCGGTCGCGGTGACCTGGGACATGAAATTGAGCGGACCCGATCCCTGCTTGCTGATGTACAGGCTGCCGTTGGCATGAACCGGGCCCCAGATCGTCATGTTGGGGCCTGGCGCGATCTCAAGGTCCATGTTGTAGAAAATCGCATGGGCAAAAAGCGGAGCTCCCCGGATGGAAAGACGCTGGCTCACGTAGGCGGTGATGGGGGCCCCGCGGTTGGCCGGCGGCTGCACGGTGGCTTTGGCAATCACGGCGATGTCGCGCCGGAAGATCCATTTCCCCTTCAGCGGGTCAAATTCGTTGTTCAGGTCATTTGGGTCGACGAAGTACGCGTTACTGAAGCCCGGCGTGCTCACGATCGTGATCATGCCGCCGACAAGTTCGGTGTCCGGGTAATCCACGTTGCCGCCCTCAAAAAACGTCAAGGGGGCCATGACCGGAGCATCGTCACCCACGGCAAATGCGTCCGGAGCGAAGGTGGAGCGGGTCTCGAGCTTGTTGCGAATCTGATAGAAGCCGAACTCAGAAATGGCCTCGGCGGCGTTGCGTGCCTCCAGTCGCAGCGAGTTCCGGTAATTCAGTCGGCGCTCGGTGAGGGACCAGCTCAGAATGCTGCCGATGAGAATGAGCAGCACGGTGGTGAAGATCACCACGGTGATAAAGGCGCCGCCGCGGGTGGGATGACGATGGGTGCGTAACATGGCTGGGGGATCAACCGCGGGGGGACACGGTGAAGTTGTAGGTGTTGGTGGCACGGCGCGTGAGGCTGCCGCGATGAATGATTTCGCCCTTCACAATGACACTGCGGTCATAGAAATTGTAGAAGAGCATCCCGTCCGCGAGACCCCGGGACAGTTCGATGACCTCCCCGTAAGCCGACGGATCGGTGATGCTCGGGATCAACTGCCAGACGGGCAGGCTTGAGGATGGCGAGATGTTGAGGTCAAACTTCCGGACGGGTCCCTCGCTGGTGGGATCATCGGGATCGATCGGTGCGCGGAAATAGCCGACGATGCGCGAGACTTTCGCATTGTCCGCCGGATCCTGATAGACGAAGACCAGGCAATCGCCCGATGCTCCATCGTTGACCGAGGTGTCAACGATGGCGGTCTCATACTCAAATGGTTCGCTGCTGACCACATTGCCTTCCTCGTCGGTGATCACGGCATCGGGGTTTAGGACGACGTTGCTGGACCGGCTCAGGTTGGTGTAGGTGGGGAAAATCAGGAAGTAATTGGCATAGGTGGCGTTGTCCGTCATTTCACTCGTGAAGGTCCGGATGTCACGGTTCACCATCAGCTTGCCACTGTCGTAATGGTACATGTTCAGGGCCTGGATGAAAAAGCCAAGGGCACCCACCATCGCCAGACCGAAGATGGAGATGGATACGATGATCTCCAGCAGGGTGAATGCTCCAGGGGCACGCCGGCGGACGAATGAAGCGGGGTCTGTCATGGTATTCAAAAAGTAGGTACGAAGGAGCGGATGGAGCGCACCGTGCCCATGAAGCGGCGGACTTGGGCGCCATCGTTGTGCTCCCAGACGTAGATCATGGTGATGCCGAGCACGCGGGACTGGACGAGGCTGCCCACTGCCGGAGTGTCCAAGCCCTCCACCCAGACCCAGATGTTCAGCGTAAGATCATCCGAGGCGATATCCGGGGTGTTGTTCACGTCGATGACCTTGATGTTGTTCACCACATCCTCCGGAATCGTGCCCAGCACCACGGTGGCCGGATCGATCACCGGAAGGGGTGAGGTGCTGAGGGTGTCCATCACGTCCGCATCGAGCCGGGTGGGGATCGGGTTGCGGGAGAGTTCCTCGAACTCCATGTTCTTCATCTGCTCAATGTAGCCCTGGATGATGGTGTTTGCGGCGTTCTGATAGATGCTCGCTTCGGTCAACCGGCGGCTTTGGAGGAGCGAGGCAAAGAGGCCGAGCATGAGAACCGCCAGAATTGACAGGGCGATGGCCACCTCGACCAAGGTGATGCCCGACCAGCGGTTCGGAAGGGGTCGGCACAGAGGGGATGTACTGATTGGCATGCTACAGTCTACCATACCAACGGATGGATCATGAAGGGCCTGCCGGTCAGACAATTGTCCCTGAAGCCATAGGGTCCAAAGCCTCTATTCCAGCAGCCTGTCGTATTCGGGCCGCGCTTCGCGTGGCTTTTAGCAGCCGGTTGGCCCAGGCACTCCCCTTGACGCAAATCGCAAGTCCGACGGACTGCTAGTATTACACCGTTAAGTTAGATCCACTACGACATCGTCAAATTTCGCGCCGCAGCAGAAGCAGGATCCGGTCGCTCTCACGAGCCACGGGCGGATCTTCCGCAGCGTCTGCTCCCACGTCACACCAGAAGTTTTT